>MNXU01000062.1:0-48065 GCA_001872285.1 Betaproteobacteria bacterium CG2_30_68_42 | reverse complement strand
CGCTGCGTGCGCCGCCCTCGGCGCGTGGGCGCAGCTCCAGGTTCCGGAACTCGCCGGGCGGGTGAATGATGCGTCCGGCATCCTCACTGCGGAACAGCGCGCGTCGCTCGAATCCGAGCTCGCCGCGTTCGAAGCCAGGAAGGGAAGCCAGATCGCGATCCTGCTGGTGCCCACGACCCGGCCCGAGACGATCGAGGAGTTCGGCATCCGCGTCGCCGAGCGCTGGAAGATCGGCCGCAAGGGCATCGACGACGGCGTGATCGTGCTCGTGGCCCGCGACGACCGGCGCGTGCGCATCGAGGTCGGCTACGGGCTGGAGGGCGTGCTGCCCGATGCGGTTGCTAGGCGCATCATCGAAGAGGACATCGTTCCGCGCTTTCGCGAGGGGCGCTTCTTCGAGGGACTGGCCGCCGGAGTGCGCCGGATCGAGCGCGTCGTCGAGGGCGAGAATCTGCCCGCTCCGGCCGAGGCGCGGCGGCGCCCGGGGGGAGAGGATGGCGGATCGCTGTTCGGCTTCCTGATCGCCGCGCTGGTGCTGGGAAGCCTGCTGCGCGCCTGGCTCGGGCGGCTCGGGGCGGGGGCCCTGGTGGGCGCCGGGCTGGGGTTCGTCGCCTGGATCATGCTCGGATCGGCGCTGGCTGCGGCTCTGGTGGGAATCGTGCTGTTCGTGTTCGTGGCCTTCGGCGCCGGGGGCGGCGGCATGGGCGGATGGGGCGGTTCGGGTCGAGGCGGCTTCGGCGGGGGCGGCTTCGGCGGAGGCGGGGGCGGCTTCGGCGGAGGCGGCGCCTCGGGGCGCTGGTGACATGGACATCCGGCGGTCATTGAGACATCTCGCGACTCCCGACTGGACGCTGCGGCGGGCGTTTCCGGCGGCGAGCCTGGAAGCGATCCGGCGGGCGATCCGCGCGTCGGAGTCCGTCCATCGCGGCGAACTGCGCTTCGCGGTCGAGGCGGCGCTCCCGATCGCTGCCCTGCTGCGCAACGCGCCGGCGCGCGAACGGGCGGAGGAGCTGTTCGCACAGTTGCGCGTCTGGGACACCGAAGAGAACAGCGGGGTGCTGATCTACGTGCTGCTGGCCGATCGCTGCGTGGAGATCGTGGCCGATCGCGGCATCGCGGCGCGCGTGCCGCAGGCGACCTGGGACGAGCTCTGCCGCGGCCTCGAGCAGGCGTACGCCCGCGGCGACTTCGGCGCGGGAACCCTGGCCGCGATCGGCCGCATCACCGCGCTGCTGGCGAGCCATTTCCCCGCGCACCCGGAGAACCCGAACGAGCTTCCCGATGCCCCGGTCCTGCTGTAGCTCACCGCCCGAGCTTCGTGTCCTCCAGCAGGACGGTGGAATCGAAACGGCGCTGGTTGCTCTCGTGTTGTCTCTTGACCAGCAGCATGGTTCCCGAGAGGAAGAGCCCGAACACGGTGACCACGGTGTAGACCGAAACGTCGAAGCGCACGAGCGCCGCGTAGAGCCCGGTCATGACGAGGATGGAGAGGTTCTCGTTGAAGTTCTGCACCGCGATCGAGTGCCCCGCGCCCATCAGGATGTGGCCGCGGTGCTGGAGCAGCGCATTCATCGGCACGACGAAAAAGCCGGCCAGAGCGCCGATCAGCACCAGCAGCGGCACGGCGAGGGCGACTTCGCGCACGTGGTTCATGACAAGGATCACCAGGCCCATGGCGATGCCGATCGGGATCACCTTCACCGAGCCGCGCAGGCTGACCGTGCGCGCCGCAACGATGGCGCCGACCGCGATGCCGACCGCGACCACGCCCTGGAGCGCGCTCGAGTGCGACAGGTCCATTCCGAGCGCGCCCGCCGCCCACTTGATGACGATGAACTGCAGGGTCGCGCCCGCTCCCCAGAACAGCGTGGTGACGGCGAGCGAGATCTGGCCGAGCTTGTCGCGCCAGAGCAGGCCCAGGCAGTGTCCGAAATCGCGCAGCAGATACAGCGGATTGTGCTTCAGAACCTTGTGGTCGACGCCGGTGTCGGGGATGCGCAGGTTGAACAGCGCCGCGATCAGGTACAGCACGCCGATCACGAGCGTGGTCATCTCGGGCACCGTGTCGATGCCGGTCTCGATCAGCGGGACATCCACGGACAGGAGGGTCCGCGCCACGTCCGGCCGGATGAGCAGGCCGCCGACCACGGTGCCGAGGATGATGGCGGCCACCGTGAGGCCCTCGATCCAGCCGTTCGCCACCACCAGTAGCCGGTGCGGCAGGTATTCGGTCAGTATTCCGTACTTGGCCGGCGAGTAGGCCGCGGCGCCCAGTCCGACGACGGCGTAGGCGAGGAGCGGATGGACGCCGAGGAACATCAGGGCGCAGCCGGCGACCTTGACCAGATTGCTGATGAACATCACCCGCCATTTCGGCATCGAGTCGGCGAACGCGCCGACGAAGGCGGCGAGGGCGACATAGGAGACCGTGAAGAACAGCTTGAGCAGCGGCTCGTGGGCCTCGGGCGCATGCAGGTCGCGCAGTACGGCGATCGCGGCGATCAGCAGCGCGTTGTCGGCAAGCGCGGAGAAGAACTGCGCCGCCATGATGATGTAGAAACCGAAAGGCATCCCGCTCCGACCGCCGGCCGGCCGCACGGCCGGATTCAGGCAGGGCGGTTTATATCACGAAGCAGCCGGGCGCCGCGCTTCACGGCGGGGTTCCGGGGGACTGCGCGAGACTGTATGATCGCCAACCATTAGACCGAGAGGAGGGGACAGGAATCATGGCTGACCGCAGGCTGCAGGTGTTCCACGCCGTTGCCAAGCAGTTGTCATTCACCAAGGCGGCCGAGGTGCTGTTCATGACTCAGCCGGCGGTGACCTTCCAGATCAAGCAACTCGAAGAGCATTTCAACACGCGCCTGTTCGACCGCGGTCACGGCAGGATCTCGCTGACCCCGGCCGGCGAGATGGTCCTCGAATATGCCGACCGCATCCTCAACCTGTCCAGCGAGCTGGAGGTCCGGCTGGCCGAGATGACGCACCAGATCGGCGGTCCGCTGCTGGTCGGGGCGAGCACCACCATCGCCGAGTTCCTGCTGCCGCGGGTGCTGGGGGAGTTCAAGCTCAAGTATCCCGGCGTCCAGCCCCGGCTGGTGGTGGGCAATTCGGAAACCATCGAGATCCGGGTCGCCGAGCATACCCTGGACATCGGGTTGATCGAATCCCCCTCGCACCTGCCCAATCTCCAGTGCGAAGTGTGTTGCGACGACGAGCTGCACGTGGTCTGCAGCCCGCGCTCCCCGCTCGCGAAATTTGCCGAAGTGGCGCCCGCGCAACTGCTCGATCAACCCTATGTGAGCCGGGAACCGGGTTCGGGAACGCGCGACTTCTCGGACGATTATCTGCGCCAGAACGCCATCCAGCCCGATTCTCTGCACGCGGTGATGGAGCTGGGCAGCCCGGAGGCGGTCAAGGGCGTCGTCGAGGCCGGGATCGGTTTCGCGATCGTCTCCGAAGCCACCGTGTCCAAGGAACGGCAGTTGGGGACGCTGGTTTCGCTGCCGCTCAAGCCGCGTCTGATCCGCACGCTGACCATGGTGTTTCCGAAGGAGAAGTTCCGCTCCCGTCTGGTGAATGCGTTCGTGGAGTTCGCCATGGAGAGCCTGCGCCATCCTCCCGGAAGCTGAGGGGTCCGCCGGGGCGGGCCGTGGGCGCAGGGTAGAATTCCGGCATGCCGCGTCCGATCCGCGCCACCATCCGTCTCGCCGCATTGCGCCGGAATTTCTCCGTGGCCCGCGAGCGGGCCGGCGGGGCGCGCATCTGGAGCGTGCTCAAGGCGAACGCCTACGGCCACGGGCTCACGCGGGTCGCCGGGGCGCTCGCCGATCTTGCCGATGGATTTGCGGTGCTCGACCTGGAGGAGGCGGTGCGGCTGCGCGAGGTGGGGATCCGCCAGCCGATCCTGCTGTTGGAGGGGTTCTTCGAGCCCGGCGACATGGACGTGATCGCCGGACATGATCTGACCGCGGTCATCCACTGCCATGAGCAGATCGCGATGCTCGCCGCGGCCGACCTGCGCGGACGCATCCCGGTCTATCTGAAGTTCAACTCGGGCATGAACCGGCTGGGCTTCAAGGCCGGTGATTTCGCCGCGGCCCATCGCAGGCTGAGCGCACTGCCCGGGGTCGGTCCGGTGGGTCTGATGACGCATTTCGCCGCCGCCGATCTCGAAGAAGGCATCGCGCAGCCGCTCGCGGCTTTCGACCGTGCGCGCAGCGGCCTCGCCGGCCCGGTCAGTCTCGCCAACTCCGCTGCATTGCTGCGCTATCCGGAGGCGCGTGGGGACTGGGTGAGGCCGGGGATCATGCTCTACGGCGGTTCGCCTTTCGCGCAGCACGAGGCGCAGGGCCTGGGCCTGCGTCCGGCGATGACCCTGGAGAGCCGGATCATCGCGGTCCAGCGGCTCGAGTCCGGGGAACGGGTCGGCTACGGCGGACTGTTCGCCGCCGAGCGCCCGACCCGGATCGGCGTGGTGGCCTGCGGTTACGCGGACGGCTACCCGAGACATGCGGGCAGCGGCACGCCGATCCTAGTGGAAGGACAGCGCACCCATACGCTCGGCCGGATCTCGATGGACATGCTGGTCGCGGATCTGACCGGGCTGCCCGAGGCGGGCGTCGGCTCGCCTGTCGTGCTGTGGGGGGAAGGGCTGCCGGCAGATGAAGTGGCCGCGGCGGCCGGCACCATCAGCTATGAGCTGTTCTGCGCGCTGGCGGCCCGCGTTCGGGTCGCCGTGGAGCCGTGATGGCCAGGGCGAAGACCGCCTACTCCTGTTCCGAATGCGGCGGACAGTCGCCGAAATGGCAGGGGCGGTGCCCACATTGCGGCGCATGGAACAGCCTCGTCGAGGCCGTGGTCGAGCCGGTCGCGGCAGGGCGCTATGCGCCGGTCGGGGGCGAAGCGAGGCTGCAGCCGCTCGCGGAGATCCCACCGGGCGAGGAGATCAGGTTTGCGACCGGGATCCGGGAGTTCGACCGTGTGCTCGGCGGCGGGCTGACACTGGGGGGCGTCGCGCTGATCGGGGGCGACCCCGGGATCGGGAAATCGACGCTGCTACTGCAGGCGCTCTCGGCGCTCTCGGGGGCGCACCGGGTGCTCTACGTGAGCGGCGAGGAGTCCGGGGAGCAGGTCGCGCTGCGCGCGCGCCGGCTCGGGCTGGACGCGCGGGCGGTAGTGTTTTTCGCCGAGATCCAGCTCGAGAAGATCCTCGCTCAGCTCGCGCAGAGCATACCCCAGGTGGTGGTGATCGACTCGATCCAGACCCTGTACTCGGAGCTGCTCCAGTCGGCGCCGGGATCGGTCGCGCAGGTGCGGGAGTGCGTCGCGCGGCTCACCCGTTACGCGAAGCAGTCGGGCTGCGCGATGGTGATGGTCGGACACGTGACCAAGGAAGGTGCGCTCGCCGGGCCGCGGGTGGTCGAGCATATCGTCGATACGGTCCTGTATTTCGAAGGCGATCCCCACTCCAGCTTCCGGCTGATCCGCGCTTTCAAGAACCGGTTCGGGGCGGTGAATGAGATCGGGGTGTTCGCGATGACCGAGCGCGGGCTGCGCGGGGTGTCGAACCCCTCGGCGCTCTTCCTGTCGCATCACGAGCAACCGGTTCCCGGCTCCTGCGTGATGGTGACCCAGGAGGGCACGCGCCCGCTGCTGGTGGAGATCCAGGCGCTGGTCGATACCGCGCTCTCGGTGCCTGCGCGGCGGCTGAGCGTGGGGCTCGAAGGCAACCGGCTGGCGATGCTGCTGGCGGTGCTCCACCGCCATGCGGGCATCGTCTGCCATGACCAGGATGTCTTCGTGAATGCCGTCGGTGGGGTGCGGATCAGCGAGCCCGCGGCCGATCTCGCAGTCCTGATGGCGATCGTATCTTCTCTTAAAAACAAGCCATTGCAAGATAAACTTGTAGTGTTTGGTGAGGTTGGCCTGGCGGGCGAGGTACGGCCGGCGCCGCGCGGGCAGGACCGCCTCAAGGAGGCGGCGCAGCTCGGTTTCACCTCAGCGCTGATCCCGCGCGCGAATGCGCCGAAACAGCCGTTCGCCGGTCTCGAGGTCGTGGCGGTCGATCGGGTCGAACAGGCGCTCGCGCAGTGGCGCGGGAGCTGATGCGCATGCCCCTGGCGTTGCGGCTGCTGGCGCGTGACCTGCGCGCAGGCGAGCTGAACCTGCTCGGGATCGCGCTGATCCTCGCGGTCGCGGCCTTCACCTCGGTGAGCTTCTTCGCCGACCGGCTCGGCCAGGCGCTCACCCGGGAGGCGGCCCAGCTCCTGGGGGGTGACCTCGTGATCACGGCGGATCATCCCCCGGACGCCGGTTTCCGGGCCCGTGCCGAATCCCTGGGACTGCGGGCGCTCGATTCCGCGGCCTTCGTCAGCATGGCGGCGGCGAACGGCAGGAGTGCGCTCGCCGGAGTGAAGGCGGTGGAGCCCGGCTATCCACTGCGCGGTGCGATGCGCATCGCCCCCGGGCTGAACCGGCCCGACGCGCGGGCCACCGCGATTCCCGCGCCCGGAACGCTTTGGCTGGACGAGCGCCTGAGCACCGCCCTCGGGGTGCGGGTCGGGGAGACCGTCACACTGGGCAACGCCAGATTCGCGCTCGCCGCGGTGCTGACCTTCGAGCCGGATCGGGGCACCAACTTCTTCAGCCTCCTTCCGCGGCTGGTGATGCGGGTCGGCGATCTGGCGGCCACGGGCCTGATCCAGCCCGGCAGCCGGGTCAGCTACCATCTGCATGTGGCGGGCGAGGCGGCCGCGGTCGCGGCCTTCCGCGATTGGGCGCGAGCGCGGCTCGGGCGCGGCGAGCGGATCGAGGACATCGACAACGCCCGCCCCGAAGTGCGCGCCGCGCTCGACCGCGCCCAGCGGTTCCTGAAGCTGGCGGCGCTGCTCGCGGTGGTGCTCGCGTCCGTGGCGATCGGGCTTTCGGCGAACCGCTACCTGCGGCGCCACCTCGACGGCTACGCGGTTATGCGCTGCCTGGGCGCCCGGCAAGGCCGCCTGGTGGGCCTGATGAGCCTCGAATTCCTGGTTTTCGGCGTGATCGCTGCGGGGCTGGGTTGCGCCGCAGGCTGGCTGGTCCAGTTCGCGATCGAGTCTGTGCTTTCGGGATTGATGAACGGTCCCCTGCCGCGGCCGGGCTGGACGCCGCTTGCGCATGGCCTCGCGGTTGGGTTGGTCCTGCTCGCCGGCTTCGTCGCGCCGCAGCTTGCGCGGCTCGCCAACGTGCCGACCCTGCGGGTGCTGCGCCGCGAGCTTCCGACGCGTCCGCTGAGTCTGGCGATGTGGGCCGCGGCGCTGGCCGCGCTCGGCGTGCTGATGGCCTGGATCGCGGCCGATGTCGTTCTCGGTGCGACCGTCTTCTTCGGTTTCCTTTCCGCGGTGCTGCTCTACGGGCTGTTCGCGGCCCTGCTGTTTCGGCTGCTCGCCCGGGTGCGGGCGGCGGGCGGCGCGGGCTGGCGCCATGGCCTGGCTTCGCTGCGGCGGCGGCTGGGCTATTCGCTGGTGCAGACGGTCGCCATCGCGATCGGGTTGACCGCGCTGCTGCTGCTCACGGCTGCGCGCGGCGAACTGCTCTCCGCCTGGCGAAGTACGGTGCCGGCGGATGCGCCGAACCGCTTCGTCATCAACATCCAGCCGGAACAGCGCGAGGCGGTCGGCCGGTTTCTCGCGAAAGAGGGACTGGGACAGCCCGGGGTCCTTCCGATGGTGCGCGGCCGGCTGACCGCGATCAACGGCTCCGCGCTGAACCTGGAGGCTCTCGGCGACGACCGCGCGCGCAGGCTCGCGGAGCGCGAGTTCAATCTGTCCTATCTGGCCGACCTGCCCGCCGGGAACGCGGTGATCGCGGGGCGATGGTTCGGCCGCGCGGGCGCCGGGCAGGCCCAGTTCTCGGTGGAGCAGGGGCTGGCACGGACGCTCGGCATCCGGCTCGGCGACGTCCTCGCCTTCGAGGTCGGGGGGGCGCGCATCGAAGCCGCCGTCACCAGCCTGCGCCGGCTCGAATGGGACTCGATGCGGGTGAATTTCTTCGTCATCGCACCGCCGGGCATGCTGGAGGATTTCCCGCAGACGTTCATCACGAGCTTCTTCGTGCCGGCGGGCCGGGGCGAGTCGATCGACCGGCTGGTCGCGGCCTTTCCGAACCTTACCGTGATCGACGTGGGCGCGATCCTCGACCAGGTCGAGCGCGTGCTGGAACAGTTGTCGCGGGCGGTGCAGCTCGTGTTCGCGTTCGGGCTGGCCGCGGGGTTCGTGGTGATGTTCGCGGCGCTCGAATCGACCCACGACGAGCGAAGTGTCGAGGTCGCGATCCTGCGCACCCTGGGGGCGCGCAACGGGCAGTTGCGCGCCGCGCTCGCGACCGAGTTCATGGCGCTCGGCGCGGTGGCGGGAATCCTGGGCGGCATCGGCGCCGCCGCGATCGCCTGGCTGCTCGCCACCGAGGTGTTCAGGCTCGCCTACCAGCCCGGGGCGCTGATCCCGCTCGCCGGTCTCGCGCTAGGCGCCATCGGCGTGACGCTCGCCGGCCTGGCCGCCACCGCGCGCCTGTTGCGTACTCCAGCGCTGGCCACCCTCAGGACGCTGGCATGAAACGGAAGCGGCGGCGGCGACCGCGGGCGCGAGCTCTCAGTAGGCGTGGCGATCGCCCTTCAGGACGATCCAGATCGTCTTGAGGATGATGCGCAGATCGAGCTTGAGCGACCAGTTGCGCACGTAATCAAGGTCGTAGTCGATGCGCGCCTGCATCTTCTCCAGGGTCGGGGTCTCGCCGCGCAGGCCCTTGACCTGCGCGAGCCCGGTGATGCCCGGCTTGACCTTGTGGCGCACCATGTAGCCCTTGATGAGCTTGCGGTAGAGCTCGTTGTGCGCGACCGCGTGGGGGCGCGGGCCGACGATGCTCATCCGGCCCTGCAGGACGTTGAAGAACTGCGGCAGCTCATCGAGCGAGGTGCGTCGCATGAAGGCGCCGAACGGAGTGATGCGGGGATCGTCGCGCTTCGCCTGGGGAACCTCGGGGCCGTCCTCGGCCACGGTCATCGAGCGGAACTTGTAGACCAAGATCTCCTTGCCGTCGAGGCCGTAGCGGCGCTGCCGGAACAGCACCGGACCCGCCGAGGAGAGCTTCACGCCGATCGCGAGCGCAAGCAGGACCGGCGAGACCAGCAGCAGGATCAGGCTCGCGAGCACGATGTCGCTGCCGCGCTTGACGAGGCCGTTTAATCCGGTGAACGGGGTCTCGCACACCGCCACCACCGGCATGCCCGTGACGCTGTCCATGCGCGCCTGGATCAGGTCGGTGACGAAGACGTCCGGGACGAAATACACGGAAGCCGTGGTGTCGGTCAGCTCGTCGAGCAGCGACAGGATGCGTGGCTGGGTGGCCATCGGCAGCGCGAGGTAGATGAGGTCGATGCCATTGTCCTTGACGAACGCCGCCAGGCTCTTCATCGTGCCGAGCAGCCGGATGTCTTCGGCCTGCGGCTCGATCCGGGAGCGGGCGCGGTCGTCGAAGAAGCCGGCCAGCCGGATCCCGAGCCAGGGCGCACGAGCGAGGTTGCGTGCGAGCTGCAGACCGGTCACGTTGGCGCCGACGATCACGGCGCGCCGGTAGTTGGCGCGCTGCGCGAGCACGCGGGGCAGGATCAGCCGGACGAGCTGATGAAAGGCGATCTGGGCCAGCGGCACGGCGATCCACCACGCCGCGAGCACCCGCCGGGGAAACATCCAGATGTAGCCGCTGGCGATTCCGAACAGGAACAGCACCCCACTGAGCACGATCCAGTCGAACAGCACGTCGCGCGCCATCGATGCGCTGCTCGTGCCGAGCTGGGACTTGCCCGGATAGGTCATCGAGAACACGATCAGCGTCAGGATCAGGTAGGGCGCATCGAAGCGCTCGCCGTGCAAGGCGTTGACCGCCGCCAGCGCCGCGATCGCGACCGTCGGGTCGAGCAGGCTGCCGACCACGGCGACGAGGCCGGGCCGGGCGCCGAGCAGGCTGTGGCGGGGATTGGCTACGGAAAACACGGATCGGGAACGATTCCGGAAAATTCCACAAGTATAATCGCCGCCGATCCAATTCCCCCGTGACGCTCTCCATGCAAAGGCCTCGCGCATGTCCCCGCGCCTGGCGCCGGCAGGCGGCGCCGGTCGTGTGACCGTGCGCTCGCTCGACGCGGCCGGGTTCCGCGCGATCCCGTTCGTCCTCTACGTGGCGTTCCTGCTGCTGCGCGAAATGCTGCCGGGCCTCGCGCCGAGCGCGGATGCGCGCTGGCTGTACGGAGTCCAGGTCGGCGTGGTCGCGATCGCGCTCGCGCTGTTCGCGCCCCGGTATCGCGAACTCGCGGACCTGCGGGCGTTGCCGGCGCGGGAGTGGCTCGTCGCGTTCGTGGTGGGCGTGGCGGTCTTCGCGCTGTGGATCCGGCTGGATGTCGGATGGCTCGTGATCGGCGAGAGCGCCGGTTTCGATCCGCGTGACGAGAGCGGACGCATCGTGCCCGCTCTCGCGCTGATGCGCGTGGCCGGCGCGGCGCTCGTCGTGCCGGTGATGGAGGAACTGTTCTGGCGGTCGTTCATCGCACGCTGGATCGACCGCAGGGACTTCCTCGCGCTCGATGCGCGCGCCCTCAGCGTGCGCGCGCTCGCGCTGTCGTCGCTCGCGTTCGGATTCGAGCACAGCCTGTGGTTCGCCGGCATCCTCGCCGGGCTGGCCTACGGTGGTCTGTATCGCGCCAGCGGCAGCCTGTGGCCGGCGGTGATCGCCCATGCCGTGACCAACGCGCTTCTGGGCGTCTGGGTGCTCGCCACCGGCAACTGGCAGTTCTGGTAGTGCCGCGGAGTTCCGGCGCGATAGAATGACGTGCACATGAAGAAGACACGCGCGGTCAACCGATCCGGCGCGATCCTCGCCGTCGCGGCCGCCTGCGCGTGGCCATCCGGGGCGCGCGCGGACGAGGGCGATGTGATCAATTTTTTCGCCGGCGCCGGCCTGACGCGCGATGACAACGTCTTCCGCCTGCCGGAGGGGCTCGGCCTGGTCCCGGGCGCGGGTTTCGCGCCCGGCGGCGAGCGGTCGGATTCCGTGCGCAACCTCTTCGCCGGCGCGACGCTGGACAAGACGCTGGGACGGCAGAGGCTGCACGGCCGGTTCACCGCCAACCAGGTCCGCTACGGCCGCTTCGACTTCCTCGACTACGACGGTACGGACGCGGCCGCGAGCTGGCTGTGGCGGATCGGCAATCGCTGGGACGGCGAGGCGCGCTACGAGAGCACCAAGACGCTGACCGCGTTCGACGATTTCCGCGCACCGGTGCGCAATCTCACCACGGTCGAAACCGCCCGGTTCGGCGCCAACTACTGGTTCCATCCCGACTGGACGCTGGTGGCCGCGCTGGATGCGGGGCAGGGCAGGAACTCCACGACCGCGCGCCTGGCGAACGACTTCGACCGCGACGCGATCGAGGCCGGGGTGCGCTTCGGCCCGGCGACCGGGAACCGCATCGGGCTGAGCCTGCGCCGGACCGACTACCAGTTTCCGAATCGCGCGAGCGGCTCGACCTTCGGCAACGACCAGACCCTGTACGACATCGAGGGCAACGGGCAGTGGAACGTGACCGGCAAGAGCCGCCTCGTCGCACGCGCGGGATACCGCAAGATGGTGCATGCGGAGCGTCCCGAGCGCGACTTCGCGGCCCCCACCGCACGCATCGAATACGACTGGACGCCGGCCGGCAAGAGCGCGATCAACTTCGCCCTGCGCCGGGAGATCAGCAGCTTCGAGACGGTCTCGACCTCGTTCATTGACACCCGCGCGGCGAGCATCTCGCCGAGCTGGACGCCGAGCGCGAAGATGCGCGTGCAGGGCCGGTTCGAATACCGCCTGCTGACCTACCGCGGCAACCTCGTCGCCGTGGGCCCGCAGCGCGAGGACACGGGATGGCTGGCGACGCTCACCGCGACCTATGCGCCGTGGCGCTTCGCGCTGCTCTCGCTCACGCTGCAGCACGACCGGCGCGACTCGAACACGCCGGGGCTTTCCTACCGCGACGACCTCGGCGCCTTCAGCGCGCAGTTTCAGTTCTGAGGGACAAAGGACAAATGGGGTCAGACACCATTATGTCTCGATCATGTCGTTTTTCGCCAACCCGCTTGGGTTTGACTGGAGGCCGAAATAATCGTGTCTGACCCCATTTCTTTCATGAGCGAAGCGCTGGATCTCGCGCGCCGCGCGGCGGCGATCGACGAGGTGCCGGTCGGCGCGCTGGTGGTGTGCGAGGGCGAGGTGATCGGCCGCGGATTCAACGCGCCGGTGTCGCGCTGCGATCCGAGCGCGCATGCCGAGATCCTGGCGCTGCGTGAAGCGGCGGCGCGCAACGGCAACTACCGTCTGGCCGGCTGCACGCTCTACGTGACGCTGGAGCCGTGCGCGATGTGCGCGGGCGCCATCCAGCATGCCCGCATCGCGCGGGTGGTGTTCGGTGCCCGGGATCCCAAGACCGGCGCGTGCGGGAGCGTGGTGGATCTGTTCGCCGACGAGCGGCTCAATCACCATGCGAGCGTCACGGGCGGTGTCCTGGCCGAGGAATCCGCGGCGCTGCTCGGCGCCTTCTTCACCGCGCGGCGCGGCCGGATCATCCCCGCCTGACATGCTGCGCATCCGCATCGATGTCGCGGCGCAGCGGCTCGATCTGATCGGACCCGACGGCGCGGTGATCCGGCGTTACCCGGTCTCCACCGCGAAGGCGGGCGTGGGCGAGCTGCGCGGGAGCCTGCGCACTCCGCGCGGCGCCCACGTGATCCGCGCACGGATCGGCGCGGGGCAGCCTCCGGGCGCGGTGTTCGTCGGCCGCCGGCCGACCGGCGAGATCTACGGCGAGGCGCTCGCGCGTGCACAGCCGGGGCGCGACTGGATCCTCACCCGCATCCTGTGGCTGTCGGGCACCGAGCGCGGCCGCAACCGCCTCGGCGAGCGCGACACGATGCGCCGCTACATCTATATCCACGGCGCGCTCGATGATGCCGCGATGGGCACGCCGGGATCGCACGGCTGTATCCGCATGCGCAATTCCGACGTCATCGAGCTGTTCGACCTGGTGCGCGCGGGCACGCCGGTGGACATCGCGGGCTGAAGCGCGGGCGTGCGACGATGAGAGTGCTGACCTGGAACATCCAGTGGGGAAGGGGCTGCGACGGGCGGGTCGATCTCGGGCGGATCGCACGCGAGATCCGCCGCATCGCCGATGCGGACGTCATCTGCCTGCAGGAAGTGGCGGTGAATTGTCCGGGGCTGGCGGGAAGCGCGGGGGAGGACGACGTCGGCCTGCTGCGAGACGCCTTCCCGGCCTACGAGAGCTTCTACGGCGTCGCGACCGATCTGCCCGGGGCGCGCGGCGGCCGCAGCCTGTTCGGCAACCTGATCCTCACGCGGCTGCCGGTGCTGCAGGTATTCCGGCACCTGCTGCCGTGGCCGAGCGATCCGGCGGTGTCCAGCATGCAGCGCATGTGCGTCGAAGCGGTGGTCGAAACCGCGTTCGGTCCGCTGCGGGTGCTGACCACGCATCTCGAGTATTACTCCGCGCTCCAGCGCATGGCGCAGGTGGAAGCGCTGCGCTCGATCCATCGCGACGGCCATGCCCATGCGCGTTTCCCGCGCAGCGACAGCGAGACGGATTCGCCCTTCGCCGTGCTCGCGCGCGGTGAGAGTGCGGTGTTGTGCGGCGATCTCAATTTCAGGCCTGGCGATCGCGAACACGCACGCCTCGGCGCACCCTTCGAAGGCGACACACCCCGGCTCGTCGATGCGTGGGAGTTCCTGCACGGCGGCATGCCGCACCCGGACACGACCGGCGTGCATGATCCCGCGCGGCCTGAAAAGCGGTACTGCTGCGACTTCGTCTTCGCAGCCGAGAATCTCGCGCCGCGGATCGTCGCGTTGCGCGCCGATCAGGCGACCGATGCTTCCGATCATCAGCCGCTCGTCCTCGAGCTGGCGGATTGACCGGAGCGCCGGCGCGCTGTGGTAAGATTCGCGCCCTCGCGCCCGTAGCTCAGTTGGATAGAGTACCTGGCTACGAACCAGGGGGTCGTGGGTTCGAATCCTGCCGGGCGCGCCAGAACATCGAGGGGTTGCAGTCATGCAGCCCCTTTTTCGCGTGGGGTCAGGCTGGAGTCGGAACTCCTCGCCGCTCGAAGCGGATGCCGTCGTCAAGCTCGCCGGTCGAAGGCACCCCGTCCGGCCGGCAGCACAGACCGACGCAACGCGGAGATCAGCAGAATCCGCGAGGCTGCCAGCGATTCCGCAGGAGCGGATGAAGCTCGGCGGCCCGTGCCGTTTCCCGGTGACGGTGGAACCTCACGCAGCCAGGCGTTTGGCCTAGATGGGCTCGCCGCCGGCCAGCTTCCTGGAGCGCCGCCGCACTTCCCCAGCATCTGGAGGGCGGATTGGCGAAGCGTAATCCGCCGCATCCCTGAGCGGGCGGTTCGGCCGGGGCGATGACATCGGCGTATGCAAGCGCCGCGACATCCGTCGCCCCCCTGCGCAGTCGGGCCCAGGGCCGGCTGCGCAGGCAATGGATCGTAGAGGGGCTATTGACGAAAAATAAGTTCTATGTAAGGATATTGATGAAAAGATTGTTTCATGCCGCCTCCCGGAATGTTGCGGATGTTTTCGGCCATTTCGGGATCGCGGGTCGTGCAGGCTTCTCGGGACGGATCGCGTGCCTCAGACAGAGCCGACAATTCAGGAATCGGTCATGGCGGTCTACGAGCAGTTGCCGCCGGGAGAGCGTAAGCTGGCCGACACGATCTTGTCGAAGCTGAGCCATCTGGCGAGCTACTCCGCGACTGAGCTGGCGGCGGAGGCGGCAATATCGAAGGCCACCACCGCACGTTTTTTCCGGCGCATCGGGTACCGGAGTTTCGGTCACGCGCGACGCCAGGCTCGTGCCGAGGCGCACCTGGCCTCGCCGCTGTATGCGCTGGCCGGCGTCGACCCCAGGGAGCATGCGTCCGACACGCTGGCACGGCATGTCGCGGCCGATATCAAGAACCTTTCCGAGACCTTCAGCCTGCCGAATGCCCGGCCGCTCGCCCAGGCTGCGGCGTTGATCGCGAGGGCGGCGCGCGTGCGCGTGGTCGGCATGCGAAACGGCCATTTCGTCGCGTCCTATGCGGCCTGTCTGCTGACGCAGCTCAGGGGTGAAGTGGTCTCGGTGCCCGGCGCGGCAATGACGCTGGCCGAGGATCTCGTATCGCTCGCTCGCGGCGATGTGCTGCTGGTGGTGGATTTCCGGCGCCGTTCCGCGCTGCTGCAATCGATCGTCGAAGCTGCGCGGCGCGCCCGCACCAGCCTGGTGTTCATCGCCGATCCAGGCATGCCACCCCTGTCGCGTCGCGGCGATATCGTCCTGCATTGCCTGACCGGCAGCGCTTCCATCTTCGACTCCTATGTGGCCGCCCTCAGCCTCGCCAATTTTCTCTGTGCCGCGGTCGCGAAGGAGCTGGGCGCAAAGAGCCGCAAGCGGCTCGAAGCGGTCGAGGCGCTGCACGAAGCGCTCGGCGACCTCCGTCGCTGACCCATCGACAGCAGAGGACACATGGCAACCCCGACTGCGCCGTCGAACACGCAACGCTGGAGCGAAATGGCCGCAGCGCTCAGTGCCGGGATCAACCGATGGGTCGAACGCCTTTGCGCGGCGATCCTGGCCGTGCTGATCGTCGATATCTGGATCGGCATTTTCGGCCGTTATGTATTCGAACTGCCCGTGACCTGGGCCGAGGAACTGGCCCGCTACCTGATGATCTGGGCGGCCCTGCTGGCGGTCTCGTGCGGCGTCGCCCGACGCGAACATGTGGCGGTCACGATGCTGCTGCATCGCTTTCCGCCGGGAATTCGCCGCTGGTTCGACGTGGCCATCGATGCACTGGCGTTCGCGTTCTTTGCCTTCCTGTTCTATTTCGGCATCGACATGACCGAGCAGGGCGCGACCCAGTATGCAACGATTTTCGGCATGACCATGATGATCCCGTTTGCCTCGGTGCCGGTCTCCGCGGCGCTGGTCAGCGTACAGCTCGTGCTGATGGCTCTGCGCGACTTCAGCGTTGCGGGCCTGCCCGGCGAGTTTGCGGTGGACGAGTGATGATCTGGGTACTTGCCACCTTTTTCGTTCTTCTGGCCATCGGCGTGCCGATCGGCTACGTGCTGGGCATCGCCGGCGTGCTCGGCATCATGCAGATCGGCGGTAGCGAGATGCTGGCGATGGCGCCGCAGCGCTACTTCGCCGGGCTCGATCTGTTCACCTTCCTCGCCATGCCCTTGTTCATTTTCGCCGGCGAACTCATGAACCGCGCCGGCATTACCGATCGCCTGGCGAAGTTCGCCGACTCCCTGGTCGGCCACCTGCGCGGCGGCATGGCGCAGTCGTGCATGGTCTCGTCGGTGCTGTTCGCCGGCATCACCGGTGCTGCCGTCGCGGAAGCGGCAGCCTTCGGCAGCACCATGGTGCCGGCGATGGAAAAAAACGGCTACCGGAAACCGTTCGCCTGCGGCGTCGTGATCGCCGGATCGATCATCGGCCCGACCATTCCCCCCTCGAACCTGATGGTGATTTACGGATCGATGATGGGCGTGTCGATCGCCGGCCTGTTTGCCGCAGGCATTCTTCCGGGCCTCATCATGGGCCTGGTCGTCATGGTGGTGATTGCCGCCCTCGGGCGCCGTCTGAACCTGCCCAAGGGCGGCGAGCGTCCGAGTCTGCTGGGCATCCTGACCGCATTGCGCGCCAGCCTGGCCGCGCTGGTGATGCCGGTGATTATCCTCGGCGGCATCATCGGCGGCTTCGTCACGCCGACCGAGGGCGCTGCGATCGCCGTGTTCTACGCCCTTCTGCTCGGCCTGTTCGTGTTCCGCACCGTGCGTTTGGGGGATATCGAGGAAATGCTGGTGAGGACGGCGCGCGTCACCGGTGTCGTGTTCCTGATCATCGCCGCTGCCTCGATCCTGAGCTGGTGGATGACCTACATGAAGCTGCCCCAGCTCATCACCGGACTGTTTCTCGGGCTGACTTCCGACCCGTCGATGATCATCCTGATGATTCTGGCGCTGCTGCTGGTCCTGGGGATGTTCATGGACATCAACGCCATTCTCATCATCCTCGGCCCGATCCTCGGTGCGCTGGCGATGTCGATCGGCATGGATCCGGTCCAGGCCGGCATCATGATCGTGCTGGCACTCAACATCGGCCTGATGACGCCGCCGGTTGGGGCGAGCCTGTTCGTGCTGAGTTCGATCACCGGCGCAAGAATCGAGCAGATCACGGCGGCGATGTGGCCCTTCGTGATCACCGAGGTCGCCGTACTGTTCCTGGTCGCCTATTGGCCGAGGCTGACGCTGACCATGCCACGGCTGATGGGTCTGTAATCATGTTTCCGTCTCGTCCGTTCCACCCGTTCCACCCGGTCCGTTGCACATGTCAACCCTAGCTCCGATGGAGGTCGTCACCATGCGCATGTTCAAGTCTCTTGCAATCGCAGCAGCCCTGGCCTTGTCGGTCGGCACCCTGCCGGTCACGGCGCACGCCGCAAAAACGATCAAACTCGCCCACCTGAACAAGAACGATCCCTTCGACAACGGCACCGGAGCGATGGCCATCGTCTTCAAGTCGCTCGTCGAGTCCGGCACCAACGGCGCCGTCAAGGTCGACATCTTCCCCGATGGCCAACTGGGCAAGGACAACGAGGTCATCCAGCAGGTCAAGTCGGGCGTCGTGCAGTCGTCGATCTCCAGCGTCGGCGGCATCGCCTCCGTGTACCCGATGATCGGTGTGCTCGACGTGCCGTTCGCCTACCCGAACATTTCCACGACCTACAAGGTGTTCGACGGGCCGTTCGGCAAGAAGCTGGCGAGCGACATCACCAGGAAGACCGGACTCGCCGTCCTCGGCTTCGGCGACTCGGGCGGTTTCTTCGCCTTCACCAACTCCAAACGTGCGATCAGGTCCCCCGAGGACATGAAAAACCTGAAGATCCGCACGATGGGCCTGGAATCGCACAAGGCAGTCGTCAGCAGCCTTGGCGGCCAGCCGGTGGCGATCAACTGGGCCGAGGTCTACACCTCGCTGCAAACGGGTGTTGCCGATGGCCAGATGAACCCCATCCCGATCATCAAGTTCGCCAAGTTCGACGAGGTGCAGAAGTACCTGACCCTGACGAACCACCTGTTCACGCCGTATGTGTGGGTCTTCAACAAGGGCTTCTTCGACGGCCTTTCCGCACAGGAGAAGGATGTCGTCCGGTCGGCGGCTCAATCCGCGATCGTCGCCTGCCGCGGCATCAACCGCATCATCGAGTCTTCCGACCGCGGCTTGCCGGCACTGGCGCAGAAGATGCAGGTCTATACGCCGACCAAGGCAGAAATCACCAAGTTCCGCGACCTGGCCCAGCCGGCCGTGAAGGCGCAAATCGCAAAGAGTTACGGCAAGGAAGGCGAAGCCCTGCTGGCGGAGTTCCAGGCCGCGATCGACAAGGCCGCCAGGCAATGACGGGGGTGGCGATCTCCAGGACGCAGCAATTTCGCATCGATGCACGTCGTCTCGCGGCGCGCATTGAAACGCTCGGTGGCGTCGGCGCGATCGCGGGCGGCGGAGTCTGCCGGCTGGCTTTGTCCGACGAAGATCGCGCGGGTCGCGACCTGGTCGTCGGCTGGATGCGCGAGCTGGGCCTGACTGTCGCAATCGATGCGATCGGCAATGTCGTGGGCGTGCGTCAGGGACTCGAGTCGGGCCCGCCGGTCATGGCGGGCTCGCACATCGATACCGTCAGCACCGGCGGACGCTACGACGGCAACCTCGGCGTACTGGCGGGACTGGAAGTCGTCCGGACGCTCAACGAGGCAGGCATGGTGACGCGCCGGCCGCTGGCGGTGGCGTTTTTCACCAACGAGGAGGGCGCGCGCTTCAGTCCCGATATGATGGGCAGCCTTGTCTTCGTGGGCGGACTGCCGCTCGATGCGGCGCTCGCCACCGTCGGCATCGACGGCGCTTCGGTCGGTGACTGCCTGCAAAGAATCGGCTATGCCGGGACTGCGCGCTGCGGCAATACGCCGGTGCATGCCTACGTGGAACTGCATATCGAGCAGGGACCGGTGCTCGACGCCGACGGCTTCACGATCGGCGCGGTGGAAGGGGTACAGGGCATCTCGTGGACCGAATTCACCGTAGGCGGAATCGCCAATCACGCCGGCACCACGCCGATGCGCCTACGCCACGATGCGGGTTACGTGGCCTGCGCCATCGCCAGCCACGCGCGCGCAATCGCGCGTGAGGTGGGCGGCGACCAGGTCGCCACCGCGGGCGCCGTCGCGTTGTCGCCGAACCTCGTGAACGTCATCCCCTTCAAGGCAGTCATCACCGTCGACCTGCGCAATACCGATGAGGCGATGTTGCAGGCGGCGGAGCACAGGTTGCATGCCTACGCCGCGGAAGTCGCGGCGGCGGAGGGCGTCACGCTGAGCCATCGCACACTCGCGCGCTTCGAGCCCGTGGCCTTCGATCCCGCGGTCGTGAATCTGGTGGAAGAAACGGCGCGCGCTCTTGGGCACTCGGTCCGGCGCATGCCGAGTGGTGCCGGGCACGATGCACAGATGCTCGCGAGAATCTGCCCGGCCGCGATGATTTTCGTGCCGAGCGCCGACGGCATCAGCCACAACGTGCAGGAATTCACATCCCTGCCGGATCTCGAGGCGGGCGCCAATGTGCTGCTTCAAGTCCTGCTCAAGCTGGCGGCCTGACCGGCATCCTCTTGAAGATCAGGCGGCGAGGAACCGAACAATGACGCGGATCGTGAAGGTCGGGGCTGCGCAACTCGGGCCGGTTCAGCGCAGCGACGGCCGGAAAAGCGTCGTCACGAGACTGCTCGAACTGTTGCGCGAGGCGCACGCGATGGCCTGCGATGTGGTGGTGTTTCCGGAACTCGCACTGACCACCTTCTTCCCGCGCTGGTACATGGAAGATCAGGCCGAGATCGACCGTTTTTTCGAGCGTGAAATGCCGGGGCCGGTGACGCGCCGGCTGTTCGACGAGGCCGCGCGGCTGGGCATCGGTTTCTATCTCGGCTATGCCGAACTCACGGTCGAAGACGGCCGGACGCGACGCTTCAACACCTCCATCCTGGTGGACAAGGCGGGCAGGATCGTCAGCAAGTACCGCAAGATTCACTTGCCCGGCCACGCGGAGCACGAAAGCTGGCGCCGCTTCCAGCATCTGGAGAAGCGCTATTTCGAAACCGGCAATCTCGGTTTTGGCGTCGCGCGCGCGTTCGGCGGAATCTTCGGCATGTGTATCTGCAACGACCGGCGCTGGCCCGAGACCTACCGCGTCATGGGGCTTCAGGGCGTCGAGATGATTCTGCTCGGATACAACACACCCGTGCATAACCCGCCTGCACCGGTGCATGACAACCTCTCGCACTTTCACAATCAGTTGGTCATGCAGGCGGGCGCCTACCAGAACGGCACCTGGGTCGTCGGTGTCGCCAAGGCCGGCTGCGAGGAGGGCTGCGAGATGATCGGGAACAGTTCGATCATCGCGCCGTCGGGCGAGATCGTCGGTGGATGCACCACATTGGGCGACGAGCTTGCCGTGGCACGCTGCGATCTCGACCTGTGCAACTCCTACAAGAACAGCGTGTTCGACTTTGCGATGCACCGGCAGCCGGAGCACTACCGCATGATTGTCGAACGCAAGGGCGCGATCCTCCCGCCTGCATGAGCCGCGAGCAACCGTGGAATGAACATGAAGTGGTTCTATCGCTGCCCCACCTGCGAGGCGACGTACGACATCCTTCCCGGCAGATATCTCTGTGACCGCTGTGCGCGGCGGCAGATGCCGGAGCGGCCGCTCGAAGGCATCCTCGAAGTCGAATGGGAAGGCGATCCCGCTCCCGGAACGATTCCTTTGCCGGTCGAAGCCGCGTGGTTCCCTCCGATCCCCGTCGGACGCACGCCGCTCTGGTCTCCAGTGCGCATCCGGCACGAATTCCACGCGCCCAACTTGTGGATCAAGGACGACACCTGCAATCCTTCCGGTTCGTTCAAGGATCGGGCGTCGTTTCTGGTCGCGGCCTTCGCCGGCAAACACGGGGTGAAGGAAACTGTTCTCGCGTCGACCGGCAATGCGGCATCGAGCATGGCTGCGGTCGGCGCCGCCGCCGGTCTGAACATCAAGGTGTTCCTGCCGGCGCAAGCGCCGCTGGCGAAGCGTATACAGATCCTGCAGTACGGCGCCGAGCTGATTCCGGTGGATGGCAGCTACGACAAGGCGTTCGACCTCTCGCTGGAATATTCGGACCGGTCCGGATCGCTCTCGCGCAATACGGCCTACAACCCGCTCACGATCGAAGGGAAAAAGACCGTCGCCTACGAAATCGTCGACGACCTGAAGGAGGCCGGCGCATCTACCCCCGACCATGTCTTCGTTCCGGTCGGTGACGGCGTCATCCTCGCGGGCGCATATCGGGGATTCGAAAACCTGCTCAGGCTGGGCAGGATTCGCAAGATTCCGACCCTCTGGGCATGTCAGGCGGAAGGATCGAGCGCCATCGCCCGCGCATTGGCTTCCGCGTACTCGGGCGCGGAAGCCTTCTGCGACCCTTTGCCTTCCAGCACGGTTGCGGATTCGATTGCCGTCGATGTTCCCCGCAACGGCGTGCATGCCCTGACCAAGCTCAGGAAACACGGCGGCAGGGCAATCACCGTTTCGGACAGCGAAATCCTTGCCGCTCAGAAAACGCTCGCCTCCGGCTCGGGCCTGTTCGCCGAGCCGTCTTCGAGCACGGCGTTGGCCGGCTGGCTGAAGGTGCGGGAATCCATTCCGGTCGGGGAAACCTGCGTATTGCTGATCACCGGTTCCGGCCTCAAGGATGTCAAGGCTGCGGCACTGGGGCTGGGACTGGCTTGTTGAAAGAATCGCGAGACTCGAAATGATCGATCTGAGTATCAATGAAGCACAGCGGAAGAAGAACATCCGGCGCTGCCGCGACAAGGGCATCCTCCTGCCCACCTATGCCCAGATGCGCGACCCGGCGAAGATTCCCGACGCGGTGAAGAAGGAACTCGCGGGCGTTGGCCTGTGGGAGGTCCATCCCAGGAACCTGTTCCGGATCAACTGGCATAACGAGCCGGTGGAAAAAGGCGGTGGCTTCGCTGGTGTGAATTACCTGGAACTGCCGCGCGCCATCACCGGCACCAGGGCCCGGATCGTGGGAATCGCCGGCAAGTGGTTTCCCACCGGTGCGCACAAGGTGGGTCCGGCCATTTCCTGTCTGTTGCCCGAACTCGTGAGCGGGCGTTTCGACCCGACGACCCAGAAAGCGGTCTGGCCGAGCACGGGGAATTACTGTCGCGGCGGTGCCTACATCTCCCGGTTGCTCGCCTGTCCGTCCATCGCGATCCTGCCGGAAGGCATGTCGAAAGAGCGTTTTGCGTGGCTGCGGACGATGGCCGAGGAAGTCATCGCGACGCCGGGCTGCGAATCGAACGTCAAGGAAATCTTCGACAAGTGTATCGAGCTCGAACGCACGCGGCCGGATGCGGTCATCTTCAATCAGTTCGATCGGCTTGCGAATTCGCTTTGGCATTACAACGTGACGGGGCCGGCCATGGCGGAGGTGTTCGGGAAGATCGCGCAACCCGGCGATGTCGTCGCGGGCGCCGTCCTTGCCTCGGGATCGGCCGGAACGATGGCGGCGGGGTCCTATCTGCGGGACGTCTTCCACGGGGCGAAGGTCGCCGTGGCCGAAGCCCTGCAGTGCCCCACCATTCTTGAAAACGGCTTCGGCGACCATCGCATCGAGGGCATCGGCGACAAGCATGTTCCCTGGATCCACAATCTGCGCGAAACCGACATGGCGATCGGCATCGACGATGAGCTACCCATCCGCTTCATGCGGCTGTTCAACGAAGCAGCCGGCCGGAAGGCCCTGGCCGAGAACGGCGTGGACCGGGAGGTTCTCGACAAGCTCGAATGGCTGGGCATTTCCAGCATCGGCAACCTGATCGGCGCGATCAAGTTCGCGAAGTACTACGAACTCGGCGAGAGCGACTTCGTCTTCACGGTATTCACCGATTCCATGGCGATGTACCAGAGCCGCATCGCCGAGCTCGATGCGAAGCGCGGAACATACGACCCGCGCCAGGCCGACCGCGATTGCGACCGCCTGAGCGGAATTTCGGTGGATCATGTGCTCGAACTCTCGCACGTGGACAGGCGCCGCATACATCAGCTCAAGTATTTCTCCTGGGTCGAACAGCTCGGAAAGAGTGTCGACGAGCTGCGCGCCCAGTGGAGCGATTACCGGAACTACTGGGCCGGCCTCCGCGTCCAATCCGCGGAGCTGGACAGGATGATCGAGGAATTCAACGCGGAAGTTCAGGCGGTGTGAAATCGCTCAGGGAACTCTACCGCATCGGTCTCGGCCCCTCGAGCAGTCACACCATGGGGCCGCGCTTCGCCGCCGAAGCTTTCGCTGCTGCCTCGCCCCCGGCCGCGCGGCTGCGCGTCTCGCTCTACGGCAGCCTGGCCGCCACCGGCCGCGGCCACCTCACCGATCGCGCCGTCAGCGAACCCTTCGCGCCGGCGCCGGTCGAGATCGTCTGGCTACCGGAGCGATCGCTGCCGCGCCACCCCAACGGCATGCGGTTCGAGGCGCTCGACGAATCCGGAAACGTGATTGCCGCTCGCATCGTATATTCCGTGGGCGGTGGCGCCTTGCTGGACGAAAACGGCAAACCCGATGGCGGCGGCGACGTTTATCCCTACGCCGGCATGCGGGAAATTCTGGACGAGACCGAACGCGACGGCCTGCTGATCTGGGAACTGGCGAGCCGGCACGAAGGCCAGGCGATCTGGCCGTATCTGGGCAGCATCTGGAAAAGCATGCAGGGCACCATCGCAGCCGGCCTGAACACCGAAGGCAGGTTGCCCGGTACGCTGAACGTGCCGCGCAAGGCGTCGGCCTACCATGCCCGCGCGCAAAGCCTGGCCGGCTATTTCGGACAGACGGCCATGCAGTTCGCCTACGCGCTGGCCGTGTCGGAAGAGAATGCCGCGGGCGGTGAAGTCGTCACTGCGCCGACCTGCGGCGCCTGCGGCGTAGTGCCCGCCGTGTTGTTCTTCCTGCAGCAACAGTCGAAGTTGTCCGACGAGAAGATCCACCACGCCCTGGGCACGGCCGGGATCATCGGCAATGTCGTCAAGCGCAATGCCTCGATCTCGGGTGCCGAAGTCGGCTGTCAGGGCGAAGTGGGAACGGCCTGTGCCATGGCAGCCGGTGCCGCGGCGCAACTGTTGGGCGGCTCGGTGCGCCAGATCGAATATGCGGCCGAGATGGGGCTGGAACACCATCTCGGGCTCACCTGCGACCCGATTGGCGGCTACGTGCAGATTCCGTGCATCGAACGCAACGCCATCGCCGCGGTACGCGCGGTCGACTGCGCGGTCTACGCGCTGCTCTCCGACGGGCGCCACATCGTATCGTTCGACGAGGTGGTGCGTACCATGTGGGAAACGGGCCGCGACATGAAAGCGGGCTATCGCGAAACCGCACAGGGCGGACTGGCGAAGATCCATAGGCTGCGCAAGGGTGGGGCGCACGGCTTCCAGGGCATGGGAAGTTGAGCGGGCCGTCCGCCGGCATCGGCGGTGACCGTGACCCCCGGCGCTCGACGCGCAGCGCATGCATGCGCTGCGCGCGGCAAGTCCGGGGTTTCGCCCCGACCGTGGTCAGGCCGGGCCGCCGAACCGCCATCCCTGCGCGGGGTCGCGGCAGTCCGGACAGGTGTCCAGGTGTCCGGCGGGCAATCCGCGTTCGGCCAGCGCGGCGGTGAGCAGCCGGATCTCCTTTTCGCGGGCGAAGGGCTGGCCGCATACCTTGCAGTGGCGAAGTTCGCCCTTGGCGGGATCGAGGCTGCGCCGATTGTGCCTCTTCGCTGCGGGCGCCTGCTCGCCGCTGCCCGCAAGCGTACGCAATGCCTCGGCGGCGAAGCGGGCCAGATGCAGATACGGCGAGTCGCCGCTGGCGAGCTCGATCTCCCGGCACAGGCCCGGGAGCGCCGGGATCAGGAAGTGGCGGGCGAAGTCGTCTGCTTGGCCCGCGGTGCCGGTCCCGGCCGCGAGCATGGCCAGGAATTCCAGCAGCGCGGCGAGATGGTCCGGGAGATCACGGAAGCGCACGGAGCGCTCCACGCCGTGGTTCGCGAACCAGGCATCCAGGCTGTCCTGGGTGGGGCCGAACAGAGTGCCGTCCAGGTGAAACCCCAGGTTGAGGTGAGCGGCCACCGGTGGGCTCAGGAACAGGCTGGCGTAATGCACGAGCAGTTCCTGCCCGTGGCCGATGCCGCGGAGGCTGCGGCGGAATGCTTCCAGCCTCTCACCTTCATTCAGCCCGAGTTCGGCTGTCAGCACGCGGAGATCATCGGCCAGCTCGCTGCGGAAGGCGCGAGCCGTCTCCGGCTGGCGGGGCGGCAGGAAAGCCTGGGACAGGGTGAGCCAGAGTTCGGAGGCAGGAAGGTTCGCGTTCATGTTCGATGCCCGGGAGGCGGTCCATCGCGGAGCGCCGCCTCGGGTTCGCGTGGCCCTCAGTGTGCCATGCGCCGATCGCCCGCCCGCGCGACCATCAGGGACTGCGGGGTGGCCGACAGGTTGAAGAGCTTCTCGCCCAGCGCATACAGGCCAAGCGCGATGGCGAAACCGAACGCCGTCAGCGCCCATTCGGTGAGCGATGGCGTGTACTCGGTCAGGCTGGCGACCCAAGTACCCTTGAACATGGGCACGAGCTGACCGCCGACGATGAACTCGTAGCGGTTGATGAACATCGCGCCGAGCACGAGGAACGCCGCCGCCATCTGCATGCCCGGCTTGTGCTCGATGCGCGAGGACAGCATCATCAGGAAGGGCAGCCCCAGCCCGATGAGCACCTCGCCGTAGAAGAGCGGGCTGCGTGCCAGTGCGTGAAAGCCTTCCAGTCCGTCCAGGTTGCTCCACAGTCCGGTCCAGAAGCGGGTCAGGATCATCACCAGCGCGATGCCGATCAGCGTGGCGAAGACCTTGGGCATGTGGTCTCCCTCTGCCATCTCGCGCAGCACGGGCGGCATCTTGGCGCGGTCGAAATCGTAAGCCATGTAGGTGGTGACCACGGTGGCAGCCGCGCCGCACAGGGCCCCGGTCAGTATGTAGTAGATCGAGGTGAAGGAGCCGTACCACATCGGCCGCATGACAATGGAGCCGAACACCAGCCCGAGCATGCCGCTCGCCAGGATGACCGCGACGAAACTCGCCGTGCCGACGAAGTGGCTGAGGGGGCTGTCCCAGTCCTCCTGCCACAGGAGATAGAACTTGATCAGCAGCAGCACGAGGTCGATCGAATAGAACACCCCCATCCAGAACATCGGGCTCATGACCTGGAGGCCGGTCGGCATCGCCCACAGCATGCGGAACGGATGTCCCAGTTCCAGCGCGAGCACCGAGAAGCCGGCGATCAGGGTGATGATCGCCAGCCAGATGGCACGCTTGGCGATGGGGTACAGCTCCCTGAAACCGAATACCATCGGCATGGAGGCGATGAAAGTCAGGCCGGAGGAAGTGAGCGCGAAGAAGACGTAGGTGGCGATCGCCAGGCCCCAATTGACGCCGTCGCTGGAAGTGTTGAACGACGCATGGCCCACGGTGAAGAGCATGTACAGCGAGTAGCCTCCGGCAACCACGCCGACGATGAGGCACGATTTCCACCATGCTCCGGCGGCCGAGGGCTCACGGCCCAGGTTCCAGCAGATGCGCAGGAAGCGCAACGCACCTTCCTCGCGCCACAGCGCGCCAAGGTACTTGAAGACGTCCGCGAAATCCCTCGGTTCTCTGATTGCGATCATGACGAAACTCCTTTCATGCCTTGGTGGTGTGGGTGTTCGGAATCGCACCGCCGACACCGGTGAGGTAATAGACCTGGGGCCTGTTACCCAGATGATCCAGCAGGCGCACGCCGTTCTTGTTGGCGATCTGCTTGTTCACCTCGCTGTTCGGGTTGGACAGGTCACCGAAGAACCGGGCCCCGGGGGAGCAGGCCACGACGCAGGCAGGGGTGTACTCGCGCATCACCGGGTTCGACGGGTCCAGGTCCGCCGTGCCCTTGGGCGCCTTGGAGACCCGGTGATAACAGAAGGTGCACTTGGAGACCACGTCGTGGGGCTGCACCCCGACACCGTGCTTCCAGTCTTCCTGGGGCGCCTTCCACGGCGGACTCCACGAGTGCGCATCCGCCGCCGGGAACACCGCCTTCAGGTCCGGCCCTCCGTAGCGGGGCGCCTCTTCGGTGTAGAAGCGCACTCCGTAGGGGCAGGCGATCATGCAGTACTTGCAGCCGATGCACCGTTCCCAATCCACCAGCACCTGGCCCTCCTCGGTCTTGTAGGTGGCCCGCGTCGGGCACACCGCCACGCAGGAGGGGTTCTCGCAATGCATGCACGGGCGCGGGAACCATTTCAGCTCGGTGTTCGGATACGTTCCTTCCTGGAAGAAGATGACGTCCTGCCAGTGCTCGCCCGGCAGCCGCGTGTTCTCCATGCCGCAGGCGATGGTGCAGGCCTGGCAGCCCACGCATTTTTCGAGGTCGATGACCATTCCCCACTTTGCCATGTTCAGCTCCTCAGACTTTCTCTACCGAGACCAGTCCGCTGTGGAAGCAGGCGAGCCCGGAAAGGGGTTCGGAAAGGTTCTCCGTGACTTCGTTGGTGCTGCCGGTCGGCAATCTTCCGGCACCTTGTGCCCAGCGTCCCTGGGCCCAGTGGCCGTGGATCATCGGCAGCGCGACGGTGTCGGGACGCGTGGTGTGGGTGACGCGCACGATGGCCTCGATCTTGCCCACCTTGTTCTTGATGCGCACCCGGTCGCCGTCCTTGATCCCGCGTTTGCCGGCGGCCTCCGGATGCATTTCGAGGAACACGTTGCGCTTGCCGCCCTGGGTGGGCTGGATCATCGCCGCCACGTGCGGGAGGTTGGCGCTGCGCCCTTCGGCCTGGCCGGCCAGCTTCGGACTGATGAAATGGAGATCTCCATCGCCGCCATGCCTGGGTGCGACCCACTGCGGGAAAGGTGCGCGCTCCGGCGCGATGCCCAGGCGCTCGTGGACGAACTCAGCGTGGTGCTCGAGCTCGGTGACCTTGATCTCGAACTTGCCGGTGGGAGTGGGCATCACCTTGGCCTTGACCTCCTCGGGTGTCATGACCTTGTTGTAGCCCTTGCCGTCCCACTCGTAGAACACGCCGCGCTCCTGCAGATAGGCATAGGGCTTGCGGTACCAAACGCCCTTCTGCGCGAAGGTCTCGAAGTCCGTGACGCCGTTGTCACCGGGCTTGTCCTTGAAGCCCTCGCACATCCACTTGACGATGTTCTCGGTGTTTCCGATCTTCTTGTAATACTCGCTGGTCGGCCCCTTGATGCGCTTGCCGATCTCGATCACCGCGTCGCCGAACGTCTTCGTGTCGAAGATCGGTTTGACCGCCGGGGTGCGGATCATGGAGATCGGATAGCCCTCGTACGGATAGGTGTCGGCGATCTGCAGGCGCTCGAGATAGGTATTGTCCGGCAGGATCAGGTCGGCGAAGCGGTTGGTCTCGCCGGGATAGGGCGAGGTGTCGATGACGAAGATCTGCCGCAGCGCTTCTTCCCACTTCGAGCAGTCGGGAGCGGAGAAGATCGGGCCGGTCATGTAGAACATGACTGTGTCCAGCTTGTAGGGCTCGCCCTTGAGCGAGTTGATGGCGATCTCCTGGATCATGTTCTTCGCAAGCGGATATCTCTTGCTCTTGGCGCCGTCCACCCGTGGCTTCTTGCGCTCGGGCGCCTTGGCGTAGTCGTCCATGAAATCCTCAGCCTTGATGGGCAGCTTCGCCCAGGCGGTCTTCATCTGGTAGCCGCGCAGGCCCCCCTTGGCGAACATGTTTCCGGTGAGGGCGTTGAGCGCATGGATCGCCATGCCGTTGTAGACACCGTTGGTGTGGGCGGAGGCGCCGCGCTCGAAGAGGGCCACCGCCGGCTTGGTCAAGGCGAATTCGCGCGCGACGGCGGCGATGTCCCTGGCAGGCACCGTCGTGATCTTCTCGGCCCACTCCGGAGTCCGGTCCTTGAGCTCGACGTTCCACCACTCGGCCACGCCCACCGTCCAGATTTCCTTGAACGTGGCGGGATCGACTTCCTTTCCGGGCTCGAACTTGTGCTCCGGCAGCCGGGGGGCGTCCGCATCCTTGGGCTGCTCCACGGGGACGAAATCGCCGACGAACTGCCGGTCCCAGAGCCCTTCGGAAAGGATAACGTGGGCCATGGCGAGCGCCAGCGCGCCGTCGGTTCCGGGCTTGGTGAGCAACAGCCGGTCGGCGGCCGAGCCGGTGGTGTTCAGGTGCACGTCCACCACCGTCACCTTGGTCTTCGGCGCCTTGCTGCGCATGATGCCCCAGTTGCGCATGTTGCCGGTGAAGGGACGGAAGGATTCCAGGAACCCGGCGCCGAACACCAGCAGGTAGTTGCAGTTGCTGTAGTCGTAGGCGCTGTAGGCGTGGTGGCCGTCCATGATGTGCTTGACCGTCTCGGAAGCATCCGAGCAGATCGAGGAGTGGCCCAGATTGAAGTTGGGCGTGCCGTAGAGCTGACCGAATTGCTTGAGCAGGCCGACGTCCGTGTAGCCCCAGCCGCGGCCGGTGATGGTGGCATAACGGTGGGACTCGCCCTTCTCGCGCAGGGCGTTCAGCCGATCGGCCACGGTTTGCAGCGCCTCGTCCCAGGAGATCGGAACGAACTTCGGGTCTTCGTCGCGCCCCTTTTTCGGGTTGGTGCGCTTCATCGGCCCCTTGATGCGGTCGGCATCGTAGAGCAGGTAGACACCGTAGTGGCCCTTGGGACAGAGTTTGCCCCCGGCCAGCGGGTTGTCGAGCGTGCCATAGATGGCGTGGACCCGGCCGTTGGTCGTATAGACGTCGATGCCGCACCGGGCCGGACACTGGGCGCAGAAGCTCTTCGTGATCACGGTCTGCCCCGCTGGACCGGCGGCCGGCTGGGCGTGCACTTTCTGCAGCGTGAGCCCGTTTGCCGCATCGAAGCTCAGCCCGGCGGCGCCCAGCGCGCCGGCAGCGCCGGTGGCCTGAAGGAAACGCCTGCGGGTCAGCCCGGTATGAATGCTCAGATCAGTCATGTGAGGCCTCCTCATCGGATTGGCGGGAAAGGTTCATCGAGTGCCTCCTGTTTAGCAAGAAGCGGACCAAAGAGATCGCGGGCGAGGCGTTGCCCGGTTGCGCACTGCACGCAATACGCCTCGCCGGCGGGGCCGGCGAACGGTTCGCGGCACGCCGCACACAGGCGCTTCTCGAACCGTGTCAGGGCCGCCGGGAACGCGCCGGCGAGGGTGGCTGGGCGGAGCGCGATCGCGCCTTGCGGGCAGCGGCGCACGCACAGCCCGCAAGCGACACAGGTCATCGCATCGAACATGAGCCCCGAAGCGTTTTCCGTCTCCTGCGTGCGCAGAGCCCGCGTGGGGCACGCAGCCGCACAGACGCCGTGGTTCGCGCATTGCGCCGAGACCGTGATCGCGGGCAGCGGCACCGCCGCGGACGGGCCGGCCAGGGTTTGCAACGCCTTCAACAGCCGCTTCCGGCCCGGCAGGGGGAAGGGCCCGGCCCGGGACGCCCGGGCCACCGGAGGCGCTTCGCCGTGCCGCGCGAGTTCGCCGCGCAGCCTGGAGAAAAACGCCCTGCGACCGAGGGTAATTTCGGCCGCGGCGGACGGGATGGCTTCGGGCCGCATTGCCTCGGGCAATGGAGTTTTGACGACACGAACGCCGGTCGCGGGCGAAACGCCGCAGGCCCACAGCGCTTCGTTCGCCTGGTGGGTCGTCTCTTCCCATTGAGCCCTGGCGCCCGCGCCCGCCCGGCAGCCCGCGCACCAGCCGCGATCGATCATCTCGACCCCTCGCGCCAGGGCCGCAAGCTCCACGAGGCGGGCGACGCTCAGTCCGGCCAGACAGGGCACGCGCAAGGCGTCGGGCCCGGAGCGACTGCGGGGCACCTTCCAGCACTCGATCCGTACCGGGGAGTTACCATCCGGTAACTTTGGGCGCCCGTCGAAGCCGTTAGCTCGCAGCGCGCCAGTGGGACAGGCGCCGGCGCAGCGACCGCAGGCGAGGCAATCCCCGGTGACTTCCGGACCCGCGTCCGCGACCCGGAGGGCTCCCGCCGGACAGATCTCTGGGCAGCGGCGACAGGCGGTCTCGCCCGCATGGACCGCCAGGCAGGCGGCCGCCCACAGGGCGAGCGGGCGTGCGCCGGGCAGGGCCCGGTAAGGGTCGGGCGCCTGCGCGGCGGTTTCGGGTGCGTTCATTGCTTGGACAGAGGGCACACGGTTTCTGGTGTAGGCTTTGCACGAAACGGGCCAGGCGTGGCCGAAAGCGTCAAGGCACAGAGGCGAATCATGGACACAGGCAAGCGCAGCACGGTAGCGGTAAGTGATGCACTCCCTCATTCCGCCGCCGATGGCGTTACCGATTGGTTACTCAGGCGCGCTTGCGGGTTGCGACGGTTACCGAACGGTGACTTGCGAACCCGGCGGCGGGTGCTTCGCGCGGCTGTGGCGGCGTTCGGGGAGTTGTGGCTGGCGGGCGCGGGGCGCGCGGCGGTGGGCTCCCGAACCGTGCGTTTCGGGCTCACCCCGGCGTTCCTGCACGACCAGCACGGGCTGCTCGCCGATTGGCGCGAGTATCTGCGCGACAAGCTCGGTCGGCCGGTGGAATTCGTCCTGCGGGACAGCTACCGGGAGACCATGGACCTGCTTCGACTCACCAAGATCGATTTCGCCTGGATCTGTGATTACCCCTACCTCCATCTGAAGGACGAGGTCCGCCTGATGGCGGTACCCCTCTACCGGGGGCGTCCGTATTACCGGTCCTATCTGATCGTGGCGGCGAGAAATCTCCATGTCAGTTCCATCGCACAGCTCAAGGGAAACATATTCGCCTACGCCGACCCGTACTCCAACACCGGCTATCTGGCGCCGCGTTATGCCCTGCACCGCCTCGGCGAGAATCCGGAGCGGTTCTTCCGCAAGACGTTCTTTACCTACTCCCATCGCAAGGTGATCGAGGCGGTGGCGAGCGGGCTCGCCGTGGCCGGTGCGGTGGACAGTTACGTCTGGGACTCGCTGGCCGTGGTGGCGCCCGAGATCACGCGGCAGACGCGCATCGTCAGTATCTCGGAAGAATTCGGTTTCCCGCCGCTGGTGGCTCACCGCTCGGTCGGGGATGAGGAATTCCGCCAGATGCAGGGAGTGCTCCTGAACATGGGCCGCGATCCCGGGGGCAGGAGCCTGCTCGCGCGCTTCCATATCGACGCTTTCATCCCAGGGAAGCCGGCGATGTACGACGGCGTGGCGCGAATGATGCTGGCATTCGGTGAGGGATGAAGCGGCTTTTCGATCTCAGTTTCCGGTACAAGATCCCGCTCTGGGGCAGCGTCCTGATCGTGACGGCGGCCCTGTTCGTTGCGTCCTCGCTGATGTTCCGCGCCTATGAGGATCTGCGCCGCGACCTGTACATCAGCGCCGACGGGCTCGCCCGCACCCTCGCCAAGACGCTGTTTCCGGCCATCCTCCACGACAACGTCTGGCAGGCCTTCGAGATCGTCCGTGCGCCCTTCCACGGCGCATCCCCGGAACATCCGGTGCAGGCCGAGCTGGTCCTGGTGGTCGATGACCGCCAGCAGATCTACGTGTCCGACGATCCGAAGACGCTGCCCATGCTGACCGGTATTCGGTATGTGTCGGAGGAGTTCGCCGCGCTGGCACAGCGCATCGCCGAGCTCGGCGCCAGCCCCGGCACCCATGAGTTCGCCGGCAGCAAGCACATCTATTTCATCACGCCCATCGCCGACGGCGAGGCGCTCCTCGGCCATCTGGTGCTCGGCTATTCGCGCGAAGCATTCTTCGAACGCTTCCTGGACATCGCCCGCAACGCCGCCGGGATCGCGGCTCTGGTCGTGACGGTGCTCCTGCCCATCAACTGGTACTGGGGCCGGCGCACGGCCGAGCCCCTGGTGCGGCTCGCGGCGCGCATGTCGGAGGTGGGCCATTCCGTGCCCGCGCCCATGGAGCCGGGGCTGTACGCCTACCGGGACGAGCTGGGGCGTCTGTTCGAGGCCTACGAGCGCATGGTGACGGAGCTGCGCGGCAAGAAGGTGCTCGAGCGCGAGATGGTGCGCTCCGAGCGCCTGGCCGCGGTCGGCCGCCTTTCCGCAGGCATCGCCCACGAGATCAACAATCCGCTCGCCGGCATGCTGACCGCGATCAGCACGCTGAAGGAACACGGCCATGCGGATGTTCGCACGCTGAAGACCATGGCGCTCGTCGAGCGGGGCCTCCAGCAGATCCGGGACACGGTGGCGGCGCTGCTGGTGCAGGCCCGGCTCGTCAGCCGCAATCTCGCTGCTCAGGACCTGGAAGACGTGCGCACGCTGCTCGAACCCGAAGCCCAGCGCAAGGCGGCCCGGATCGAGTGGCAATGCGAAGTGCAAGGTGAGGTGGACCTGCCCGCCACCCTGGTGCGCCAGATCCTCATCAACCTGATGCTCAACGCGATCAACGCGGCCGGCGAGCGGGGCAGCGTACGGTGCCGGGTGGCCCTGGAAGGCAATTGCCTGGAGATCAACGTCGCCAATGACGGCCGGCCGCTTCCCGAGGAGGTGAAGGAGCGCCTGTTCGAGCCTTTCACGACCACCGGTTCCGGCCCGGGTCTGGGCTTGTGGGTGACCTACCAGATCGTGCAGCAGCTCGGTGGGCGCATCGCCGCCCGCTCCGGCGACGGCCTGACCTTTTTCACGGTGAGCCTTCCGGCGAGCCCGGCACCATGCGTTCCGAAAGCTACCGCGTCTGCCTGATCGAGGACGACCAGATCCTGGGCGAGGCGTTGTCCGACCGCCTCGAGGTCGAGGGTTTCGCTTGCGACTGGTTCGAGAGCGGCGGTGAGGCGCGCACCGCACTGGGCCGCAAGCGTTATGACGTCGCGATCAGCGACATCCGGCTGCCGGACGAGAGCGGGGAGGAGCTTTTCACCGCGCTTCGCGCCGGCGGCGAGCCGCTGCCGCCGTTCATTTTCATCACCGGCTTCGGGGCGGTGGAAGCGGCGGTGCGCCTGCTCAAGCTGGGTGCGGAGGACTACCTCACCAAACCTTTCGACGTGGGGGCGCTCATCGACAAGGTGCGCGCCCTGTGCGTGAAGTCCCGTCCCCATCTCGCGGGGGAACCGACCCTGGGCATCTCGCGGGCCATGCGCGCGCTGGAGGCGATGTTGCCGCAGATCGCCGGCAGTGCGGCCACCGTGCTCGTCACCGGGGAGTCCGGGGTCGGCAAGGAAGAGGTCGCCCGGGCGCTGCATCGCTGCGCCGACACGGCGCGCAAGCAGCCCTTCGTGGCGGTCAACTGCGGCGCGCTCACCGAGTCGCTGCTGGAGGCGGAGCTGTTCGGCCATGAGAAGGGCGCCTTCACCGGTGCCGTGCGCGAGAAAAAGGGTTACTTCGAGCAGGCCCATGGCGGCACGCTCTTCCTGGACGAGATCGGGGACATGCCGCCGGCGATGCAGGTGAAACTGCTGCGGGTAATCCAGGAGCGGCAGATCCAGCGCGTGGGCGGCGAGTCCCCGATCCCGGTGCGACTGCGTCTGGTATGCGCCACCCACCAGGACCTGAAGAAGATGGTGGAGCAGGGCACGTTCCGCGAAGACCTCTACTACCGCATCCATGTCATCCACCTGCACGTGCCGCCGCTGCGCGAACGCAAGGAAGACATTCTCTGGCTTGCGGAACGTTTCCTCGACCGTTCCGCAGCCGAGCGGGGCGAACCCAGGCGCAGCCTCCATCGGCTGGCGGAAAAGCCCCTGCTCGATTACCCCTGGCCCGGCAACATCCGGGAGTTGAAGCACGTGCTCGATCGCGCGCTCATCCTCACGAACAAGGCGGTGCTCAGCGCCGAGGATCTGTTCGAGGAGACGCCCCCGGCGCTGGACGAGGTCGATCCCAGGCAGCTTGCCGGGTACCTGGCGGCGGCGGAGAAGGCCTTCATCGAGCGGGCGTTGCGCAGGAATGCCAGGCGCATCGCGGAGACCGCGGCGGATCTAGGCATCAGCCGCAAGAACCTGTGGGAGAAGATGCGCCGGCACGGCATCGGCCAGTCCGGCGGGTGAGGCAGGCGCGCCGGCGTCCGGCTCGCGGCGCGAGAATCGCGCAGGGAGGCTTCGTGACCGGCCCTGCTCGGGCCTTCCCGCGACGGATGGCCTGCCGGGGTTCTGCGGTTGGCCGGGTAGAATCGCGCACCACCGTCGCGTCACGGCCGATCTCGCGCCGCCGGCCGCTGCCCTTCTTCCATGCAAATATTGCTTCAGCATTTCGCCCTCGCCGCGCCGCTGTTCGCGCTCGTGGCCCTGGGCTACGCGCTGATGCGCTGGGGCGGCTGGCCCAAGTCGGCCGCCGACGCGATGACGCGCTTCGTCTTCGCCGTCGCGCTGCCGGCCATGCTGTTCCGGCTGATGAGCGATTTCTCGAAACTGCCTCCGGTCGATGCGCGGCTGCTGATCGCCTTCTTCGGCAGTTGCCTGATCGTCTTCGCGGCCGGCCGCCTCGCTGCCCGGCGCCTGCTGCGGCTGGACGGCGTGGCGCAATCGGTGTTCGCGCTCGGCGGCGTGTTCTCCAACAACGTGCTGCTCGGCATTCCGCTCGCCAAGGCGACGCTGGGCGAGGCGGCGCTGCCTTCGGTCGCGCTGGTGCTGGTGTTCAATGCGCTGATCCTGTGGACGCTGGTGACCGCCAGTGTCGAGTGGGCGCGGCATGGCGCTCTGTCGCCCGCCGGGTTCGTCAAGACCGTCCGGGCGGTCGCCACCAACCCCATCGTCGCCTCGATCCTCGCGGGAACGCTGTTCGGGCTGGCCGGGCTGCGCGTTCCGGCGCCGATCGATGCGCCGCTGGCGATGCTGGGCAGTGCGGCGGCGCCCCTGTCGCTGGTGGCGCTCGGCATGGGCCTGGCGGAATACGGCATTCGCGCCGACTGGCAGACGAGCGCGGCGATCTGCGCCTTCAAGCTGGTGCTGCAGCCGTTGGTCGTCTGGCTGCTGGCGCTCGCGCTGGGTCTGCCCAAGCTCGAGACGCAGGCGGTGGTGCTGCTCGCCGCGTTGCCGGTGGGTGCGAATGTCTATCTGATGTCGCGCCAGTTCAAGACGCTGGAAGGACCCGTCGCCGCCTCGCTCGTCATCTCGACCGCGCTGGCGGCGGCCACCGCACCGATCGTGCTGACCCTGCTCGGAGCATGACGCGCCCGTGTCGAAGCCGGGACTTGAGCTTCGCCACGCCGCCCGCATATGGGCACCATCGCGACCCGCAAGTTGAAGCTCATGAGCGAACCGCAGCATCTCGTCTGCCCCCATTGCGACGCAGTCAATCGTGTGCCTGCCGAGCGCCTGCGCGAGGGGCCCGGGTGCGGCCAGTGCCACCGGCCGCTGTTCTCCGGGCATCCGGTGGAGCTGAGCGCCGCCCGCTTCGCGAAGCACATCGCCCGCAACGGCGTCCCGGTGCTGGTGGATTTCTGGGCGCCGTGGTGTGCGCCATGCCGGATGATGGCGCCGGCCTATGCCCAGGCCGCCGGGATGCTGGAGCCGGAGCTGCGGCTGGTCAAGGTCGACACCGAAGCCGAGTCCGCGCTGGGCGCGCAGTTCGGCATCCGCAGCATCCCGACGCTCGTGCTGTTCCGCGGCGGGCGCGAGATTGCGCGCCAGTCCGGCGCGCTGGGTGCGGCCGAGATCGTGCGCTGGGTCCGCGCCCACGTGTAGGCGGCGGGACCGCCAAAGGCTATGCGATCGGATCGCGCACCGCCCGCGCCCAGTCGATTGCGACCGCCGGCACGGAGCACGAGGCGAGTGTTCCGGTCAGTTCCGAAATCGCCGGGCGCCCGTAGCTCCCCCGGGCAGCCGCATACACCGTGACCGTCCGGTCGGCGGGATGCACCAGCCAGCATTCCCTGACCCCGGCACGCTCGTAGGCCGCGAGCTTCACCGTCTGATCATGGGCCGCGGTGGCGGGCGTGAGCACCTCGATCACCCAGTCGGGCGCACCGCGGCAGCCACACTCGCGATCCTCCAGAGCATCGGCGATCTGCCGGAACAGCTGTCCCACCAGCCGTTGATGACCGGCCGTTGGCGCGGGCGCGATCGGATACGCTTCGCCTTCGATCAGCTCGTAGTGCACGTCCTCCGGCCAGCTCAGGTACTCGCCGTAGGTATGACGTTGCGTGTCTCGCAGCGGGCGTCCCATCGCCATCCCCTCGAAATTGCCGCGAAAACCTTATCACGGAAGTGTTTTCTGCCAGGAACTCGCCACCGGCACCGCTGGCGCGCCGGGTCGATTACAATTGCGGAAAAAGCCGATGGGGGACGCGCCGGAGAGCAGTGCGCGGCGCACGGCGGGCGCCGTGCCATGTCCCCCGAACTGTGGAGAGAACCGCGCCGGCCGGGTCGGGAGCAGGTCAGGCGCGGGATGGGCGCGGTGGGGCGCGGTGGGGAGCCCCGTGCCGATGACGGGCGACGAGCGCGTGCCGCCCGCGGAAACGGCGGGAACCGCCGCGAATTCTTGCAAACTTCCGGGATGTCGGATGTCGTGTGCCGTAGTGCGATCGTGATGCGGGTCTCCGCGCAGGCCGTCGTTCGCCCATGATCGTCCTGCACGCCGGGACGATCGCGCACCGGTTCTTCCTCTGGGGCGAGAGCGACGCTGCCGTCCCCGGGGGCGCCGCTCGCGCGCGCAAGGAACTTCCGGCGCCGCACCCGTTCGCGGCCCAGGGCGCGGCGCTGCTCGGCGCGCTCGCCGAGATCGTGCCGGACCTGCGGCCGGAACGGGCAAGCGCGGGGGTGTGCACGGTGTGGATCCCGGCCACGCGCAGCGCTCCGCTCGCCTCGACCGCGCTCATCGCGCCTGCGCCCGAGCCGGACGAGGCGCTCGCGCTCGCCCCGTGGAGCGTCCCCGCCGTGCAGCTCGCGGGTGCCGTGCTGGTGGACCTGCTCGCCGCCACGCTGGAACGCCAGTCCGTGGCGCCCGGCATCGCGTGCGGGCGCGACCTCGGTTTCTGGTCCAGCGCTTTGCGCTTCGCCAGCGCGCTGGTCACGCGCCAACAGATGCTGCCCGCGCTCGAAAGGCGCGATGGCATCTGGCGCGCGCGCTGGAGGGCCGTGGTTGCAGGCCCCGATGCGGAGCGGCTCGACCGGCTCGCTCGGGCGATGCCCGACGCCTGTCGCGCGCTCTCGGAACAAGCCGATCATGCCCCGGTCATGCCCGCCGCAGAGGTGCTGACGGCGTTCATCGACGGCATCGTCGATCATCTCGCGCGGCTCGAACCGTGGGGCGCGCCGGCGCCGCGGCCGCGTTTCGAGAGCCTCCACGATCAGTGGCTGTACGCGCTGGGCGCAGCCGACGGCGTGATGGAAGGCGAGGAAGCGGAGCTCGCCGCCCTCGCCGCGCAGATCGAGGAATGGCAGCGGCCGATCGGCCTGACTGCCGGCGCGCCGGTGAAGCTGTGCTTCCGGCTCGAAGAGCCCGCAGAGGCGGACGCCGCGCCGCGCCGCGCCGCGCCCAGGCCCGGGCGCCGGCCCGGATCCCGCAGCCGGGCCGCGCCGCAGTCCTGGCGCGTGCGTTTCCTGCTGCAGGCGGCAAACGATCCGAGCCTGCTCATCGATGCGTCCGAAGCCTGGCGCGGGAGGTCGCGCAGGCTCTCCGCGCTGGGTTGCGACGGATTCAAGCTGAGGGAGTACCTGCTCGCGGCGCTCGGGCAGGCAGCCGGCCTGTGCCCGAGGATCGAGGCGAGCCTGAAGCGAAGCGCGCCCGGCGGCTACGCGCTGGACACGCTCGGCGCCCACGAATTCCTGACCGAGAAGGCGGGGGCGCTGGAGCAGGCGGGCTTCGGCGTGATGCTTCCGGCATGGTGGACGCCCAAGGGGACGAGGCTGCGCTTGAGCGCGCGGGCGGCGGTGAAGAGCCCGAGGATGCAGGCCGCGGGCGGCATGACGCTGGAGAAGCTGCTGCGTTTCGACTGGGAGATCGCGCTCGGCGAGCACAAGCTCACGCTCGCGGAGCTGCAGCGGCTCGCGCGGCTGAAGGTCCCGCTGGTGAGAATCCGCGGCGAGTGGGTGCAATTGAGCGCGGAGGAGATCGAGGCCGCCATCGCGCTGTGGCGCAAGCGGGCGAGCGGCAAGGTACGCCTGCGCGAACTGATCCAGATGGCATTGAGCGCTCCGCGCGCCGCGGAGGGCATCAACTTCGACGGTGTGCGGGCCGACGGCTGGATCGCGCAACTGCTCTCCCGCTTGGAAGGCCGCGCGAGCTTCGACGAACTCGCCCCTCCCGCCGGCTTCAAAGGAAGCCTGCGCCCGTACCAGGTGCGTGGCTACTCCTGGCTCGCCTTCCTGCGCGGCTGGGGACTGGGCGCCTGCCTCGCCGACGACATGGGGCTGGGCAAGACCATCCAGATGCTCAGTCTCATCGAGCGTGAATGGGAGTCCGGAAACCGCGCGCCGGTGCTGCTCGTCTCGCCCACTTCCGTCACCGGAAACTGGCAGAAGGAGGCGCAGCGTTTCACGCCGCGACTGCCCGTGCTCGTGCATCACGGCACCGAGCGCAGCCGCGGGCCCGCGTTCGCCAAGGCCGCCGCGCAGCACGCGCTGGTGGTCACGAGCTATGCGCTGCTCGTGCGCGACATCGAGCTGTTCAGGCCGGTCGCCTGGGCCGCGGTGGTGCTCGACGAGGCGCAGAACATCAAGAATCCGGAGACCAAGCAGGCGAAGGCGGCGCGCGCGCTCGCGGGCGCGTCCCGCATCGCCCTGACCGGCACGCCGGTGGAGAACAACGTCGGCGAGCTGTGGTCGATCATGGAGTTCCTCAATCCGGGTTTCCTCGGAACGCAGGCGGACTTCAAGCGCCGCTTCTTCCTGCCGATCCAGCTCGATCGCGACCCGGCCGCGATCGATGCGCTCAAACGGCTGACCGGTCCCTTCATCCTGCGCCGGCTCAAGTCCGACAAGCGCGTCATCGCCGACCTGCCCGACAAGCTGGAGATGAAGGTGTTCTGCCCGCTCACGCGCGAGCAGGCCTCGCTCTATGCCGCGGTGGTGAAGGAGGCGGAAGAGACGATCGCGCACGCCGACGGCATCCAGCGCAAGGGTGTGGTGCTCGCGACGCTGACGAAGCTCAAGCAGGTGTGCAATCATCCGGCACACTTCCTGGGCGACCATTCGCCGCTCGCGAACCGCTCCGGCAAGCTGGCGCGGCTCGCCGAAATGCTGGAGGAAGTCGTAGCCGAGGGCGACCGTGCGCTCGTATTCACCCAGTTCGCCGAGATGGGCACGCTGCTGCAACGCCATCTGCAGGAGATCTTCGCGCGCGAGGTCCCGTTCCTGCATGGCGGCGTCGCGAAGGCGGCCCGCGACCGCATGGTCGAGCGCTTCCAGAGCGACGACGATGCACCGTCGATCTTCCTGCTCTCGCTCAAGGCCGGCGGAACCGGTCTGAACCTCACGCACGCGAACCACGTGTTCCACTTCGACCGCTGGTGGAATCCGGCGGTCGAGAACCAAGCCACCGACCGCGCGTTCCGCATCGGGCAGACGCGCAACGTCCAGGTGCACAAGTTCCTGTGCCAGGGCACGCTGGAAGAGCGGATCGACGAGATGATCGAACGCAAGAAGGACATCGCCGCCGACGTGGTGGGAGCGGGCGAAGGCTGGCTGACCGAACTGTCGAACGCGCAGCTCAGGAGCCTGTTCGCCCTGCGCGCCGATGCGATCCAGGAGTGACGAGCGCATGAAGGCGAAAAACATCCATGACGCTGCGATGTCTCGGCGGGACGTGCGCCCGGTCGGAGCGCCGCGCAGGGACACCACAGGAACCCGGACATGAGCTGGCACGGCTACCCGCGTTTCAAGGCATCGGCGCCGCGCGCCGCCCGCGGCGGGATCAAGGCGCAATCCAGGCACGGCGATTTCGGCAGGAACTGGTGGGCCCGGCGCTGGATCGCCGTGCTCGAGGGATTCCGCCTCGGCGCCCGCCTCGCACGCGGGCGCTCGTACGCGCGGCGCGGTCAGGTGCTCGACATCGCGGTGAAGACCGGCGTCATCACCGCGCGCGTGCAGGGCTCACGCCCGCAGCCCTACGAAGTCGAGATCCGGGTGAAGACGCTGTCGAAGGCGGACGAGGCGAAGCTCGGCGCCGCCCTGTCCCGGCAGGCGCTGTTCGCTGCGAAACTGCTCGCCGGCGAGATGCCGCAGGACATCGAGCGGGCGCTCAAGGGCACCGGGGTGTCACTCTTTCCGAGCCGCCTCGACGACCTGCACACCGAATGCTCGTGCCCGGACTGGTCGAACCCCTGCAAGCATATCGCCGCCGTCTATTACCTCATGGGCGAGGAGTTCGACCGCGACCCCTTCCTCATCTTCCGCCTGCGCGGTATCGACCGCGACAGGCTCGCGGCGCTGCTCGCCGGGCGGGCGCATTCGGCCGCGGCAGGCAGGCGCGCTCCGGCAGTGGGTTCGATGGGACGCGCGGCGGCGCCCGCGGCACAGTCGATCGAAGCGAGCGCGGCCGTGTTCTGGGACGGCGCCGCGCCGGAGCCGGGATGGCTGGGGGAGGCCCGCATCCCACCGCTCGCCGCGGCCCTCGCCAAGCGCCTGGGCAACCTGCCGTTCTGGCGTCCGAGCGTGCGGCTCGCCGATGCCCTGACGCCCCTGTACCTGCGGGCGTCGGGAAACGCCCAGGACGTCTATGCGCGCCGTGCTCCGGAATGATCCCGAATTCCGCAGGCGAACCTCTTTCAACGCAGAGAACGCAAAGACGCAGAGGGCGCAAAAAAACGATTCGAGAGGCTCCCCCGACGAGCGAACGGGATTTCCCCCGGGTTTTCCTTGCGGTCTTCGCGTTCCTTTGCGTCAACTACGGTTTCGATGAACACGATTGAACTCGCGAAGTCCGCGCTCGCGCTGTTCGCGATCGTCGATCCGGTCGGCACGATCCCCGTCTTCCTCTCGGCCACCGGCGGCTTTTCGGATGCGAGCCGCGTGCTCGCCGCCCGTGTCGCCGCGCTGACCGTGTTCGGCGTGCTCGCCGCCTTCACCCTGCTTGGCGAGCCGCTGCTCGCATTCTTCGGCATCCGCATCGCCTCGTTCTCGGTCGCCGGCGGCCTGCTGCTGCTCTTGCTCGCACTGTCCATGGTGCAGGCGCATGTCAGTGCGCAGCGCCAGACCCCCGAGGAAGCCGCGGAAGCCGCGGCCAGGGATTCCGTCGGCGTCGTACCGCTCGGCGTGCCGCTGCTCGCCGGTCCCGGTGCGATCACGCATGCGATCGTCGCGGCGAACGCCGCACCGGGCAGCCTGGCCGATCAGGCCATGCTGCTGATTCCGATCATCCTGGTCGCGATCAGCGTCTGGGTGTCGTTCCGCCTCGCACCGGCGATCGCGCGCCGGTTGGGCGCCACCGGCATCCATGTCATCACGCGCCTGATGGGTCTCATGATCGCCGCGATTTCCATCGAGATGATCGCGCGCGGGCTGGCCAGTCTGTTTCCGGGGTTGGGCGCCTGAACCGCGGCGCACCGGCGGAAACGCCGCCCGCTCAATTCAGCCACTTGCCCCGAATCTTCGCGAAGGCGCCGCGCTCGATGGTCTGGCGCAGCCACTGGTCCACCCAGGCCTTGAGCAGGAAATCGCGCGGCATCAGGTAGCCCTTCTCCGAAAAGTTGAAGGGCGCCGAGTGCTCGCCCGCGCACGCTTGGGCCCGCGCGCAGAAAATTGCCTCCGGCGCCGGGCTGGTTTAGGGTGACGGCCAGTGCATGTTGCGGAGCGCCACCATGACGAAGTACGTCGGAATCCTCACCGCCGGAGGCGACAGCCCCGGCCTCAATGCGGCCATCCGTGCCGTGGGCAAGGCCGCGCTCGGTCACCATCGAATGCAGATCATCGGTTTCCGCGATGGCTTCCGCGGCCTGATGGAAAACCGCACCATGCGTCTGGATGGTGGCGAACTCTCGGACATCCTGACCCGCGGCGGAACCATCCTCGGCACCAGTCGGGACAAGCCGCACAGAATGCCGGTGGGCGGCAAGCTGAAGGACATGACCGATGTCATCGCCGGCAACTATCGGGACAATCATCTCGACTGCCTGGTGTGCCTCGGCGGCGGCGGAACGCAGAAGAACGCGCTGCGCCTGAAGGAGAAGGGCCTCAACATCATCACCCTGCCGAAGACCATCGACAACGACGTGGCCCTGACCGATGTCACCTTCGGTTTCGACACCGCCCTGGGCATCGCCACCGATGCCATCGATCGGCTTCACAGCACCGCGCACAGCCACCACCGCATCATCGTCGTCGAGATCATGGGCCATCGGGCGGGCTGGCTGACCCTGGGCGCCGGGATGGCGGGCGGCGCCGACGTCATCCTGATTCCCGAGATTCCCTACGACGTCGAATGCGTGGCCGAGGCGATCCGCGCGCGCTCCCGCACCGGCAAGAACTTCAGCATCGTGGCGGTGGCCGAGGGCGCGCTTTCGGTGGTCGAGGCTGCCGCGAGCGAGAACAAGACGGCTGCCCCTGGAGCGAAGAAGCCGGAAAAAGGCGGGGAGGGCGAGTATGCGGTTCGCACCGTGCGCCTGGCGAAAAAGCTGGAGCAGCTCACGGGTCTCGAGGCGCGCATTACCATCCTCGGCCATCTCCAGCGCGGCGGCATCCCTTCGGCGGCCGACCGCCTGCTCTCGACGCGTCTGGGCACGGCGGCGGCCGACCTGATCGCGCAGGGGCACTACGGCGTCATGGTCGCGGCCCGCGGCGAAGGCACCCGGCCGGTGAAGTTGGAGGATGTCGCCGGCGCAGTCAAGACCGTGCCCGCGGACCACCCCTGGGTGACCAGCGCGCGGCGCGTGGGTACCTGCATGGGCGATCTCTAGCACCCGGTCGAACTTGAGCTGACGAAATTGCCGGCATGCACCACGCCCGCTCCGGCTGATTCGGCCCGCATTGTTTCCAGCCGGACAGCGTGGTCCAGTGCTCGACCGCTCCGGTTCGGTGAACCCACGATGTCGAGACGTCGATCAGCGGAACGAAAGAAGCGATCACCCGATATCGCACTCACACGGGAGCGGAATTGCTGCCGGGGTTCCTGGACGGTCAGGAGCGGAAGGCCGGCGCCAAAGGCCTCGTGACACTTTTCTCCCGCGAAGGACCTGCTATATTGAAGATCGGAGCTCGTTCTGTTTTCGGCAGCGGCTGGATTTTCAGGACAAGACGATGATTTGCAATTCGGTCGACGTTGCAACCCAGGTCACGCCAACCATGTCGGCACTGATCGAAAGGCTCGTCAATGACCCGGACCGAACCGAGGCCCCCACCCTGGGGGCGATGCGCGAATTTGTCGCCGGCTTGCTGCCTTCCGTCCCGTTCGAGGCGGCCACTGGCGATCTTTCTGGTGGTGTCGGGTGGCGTGTTGATGTTGCTGTCCGCCGAGGTGTGGACCGGTTTGATCGTGTTCATCATCGGCGTTGGAGCGGAACTTGCCGGGTTCGCCCTAGAACATCGGTCACGCGCCAGCCCGGAGCGGAAATGCTAGACGTTCGTGACCCACTACCAAGCCGGCATGAGGGCCGAAGAGGCGATCAGGTTTCTTGAACCATGTGATGGAGGATGAACGGATGGCTGGAAGAGTGAAACGGACGGTGGTCAAACGGCGAGGCAATCCCGACATTGCCCGGCGAGCGGGCTTCAGCAGCGAGCAGCGCGAGGCGATGATTCGGGAGGCCGCATATTTCCGTTACATACGGCGCGGCTATGCGCATGGGCATGATCTTGAAGACTGGCTCGCGGCCGAAGCGGACGTTGAAAGCGGCAGTGCAGGGCGGCCGGAGGAACGCCCCGAATTGGAGGTGCAGCAGGGGAGCGTCCATGGCGCCGCGCGAGATGACGGACTGAAGCGGATCATCAGGCGGCATCCGCAGAAGGCCATCCTTCAGGTCGAGAGCGTCGAGCCGAAGGAAGCGCCGTTCAAGGAATGACACCGGAGAGCGTGGCCGCCTCGTACAGAAAGCAGATCCATGGTTGCGACAGGGGTCGGCGCCCCCGATCTCGAGACCTTACCCATGCTCGATGAGCGCGAAGACGTCTCGCTCGGGCTGGAGCTCGAAGCGCTCCCCTCGCGGCGCAGCGTGTCCGGCGTCTCCGCCAGCCGGACATGGCTCCGATCCGGCATGTGGTGGTCGGGCAGCACGCGCATCGCGGGCACCACATGATGAACCTGGAAGGTCTGCGCCTGTTCGCCCTCGATGCCAGCCACGCCTTGGGCGACCAGGTGGCGCGGCAACTGCCGCTGGGCCTGTGCCGGCACGAAGAGCGCGAGTTCGAAGATGGCGAGCACAAGACTCGGCCGCTGGAAAGCGTGCGGGGCAAGGACGTCTATGTCATCCATTCCCTCCACGGCGAGCCCGGTAACAGCGCCAACGACAAGCTGGTTCGGCTGCTGTTTTTCATCGCCGCGCTGAAAGATGCCTCTGCTGCCCGCGTCACCGCCGTCGTGCCCTACCTCGCCTACGCGCGCAAGGACCGGCGCAGCAAGGCCCGCGACCCGGTGAACAGCCGCTACATGGCGCAGTTGTTCGAAGCCCTGGGCACGGACCGGGTGCTGACCCTGGACGTGCATAACCCGGCCGCGTACCAGAACAGCTTTCGCATTCCTGCCGAACATCTGGAAGCCAGGCATCTGTTCGCCACGCATCTGGCTCCCTCGCTCGGCGAGGGTGATGTGGTCGTGGTCTCTCCCGACGCCGGCGGCGTGAAGCGCGCGGATGCCTTCCGCCAGACCCTGACACGCAAACTCGGGCGCCCGGTCGGCGCCGCCTTCATCGAAAAGTATCGCAGCAGCGGCGTGGTCTCGGGAGGCGCCGTGGTGGGCGAGGTGGCCGGCAGGACGGCCATCCTCATCGACGATCTGATCAGCAGCGGCACCACCCTCGCCCGCGCGGCGCTCGCGTGCAAGGCGCTGGGTGCGACGAGGGTGCTTGCCGCCGCCACCCACGGCGTGTTCGCGGGCGAAGCGGGCGAGGTGCTCGCCGGCCCTGCCCTGGACGAGCTGGTGGTCACCGACAGCATCGCGCCGTTGCGGCTGCCGCCGCGGCTCCTGGAGAGCAAGGTGAAGGTGATCGAGACGGCGCCGCTGTTCGCCGAAGCCATCCGGCGCATGCACCTCGGGGGTTCGCTGGTGGAGCTGATGGAAGGATGAACGCGCACTCGCCCCTAACCCCGCGCCCGTTCGATATGCAGCTCGGCCAGATCCAGATACTCCCGGGCAACGCGAATCCACTTCTCCGGCGGATGCCGCCCATCGTCGCGCAGGTGCACGATCGACAGCCTGGCGCGCAGCGATGCGCGGCAGCTCCGGTAATAGTGCGGCAGCGGCGCCGGCCAGCGATCGCCGCTCGCCTCTGCATAGGCTGACAACAGCCACGGGCCGATCTCCGGCATGCCCAGCCGCTCGCACTCCATCGCCAGGTAACTGAGTTCGTCCAGGGGATCGGCGATGCGGAAGTCCCGCTTGAACTCCAGACAGTCGATCACGACTGGCCGCGGCAACAGGCATACATGCTCCGGCCGCAGATCGCCGTGGCCTTCGACGATGCGCCCCCGGACCACGCGCTCATCGAAGAGTGCCGATTGCCGCTGCAGGAACGCCGACTGCGCTTCGGCGATCCCCACCAGGCGCTGCGCGGGCAGGTTGAATTCGGCTGCGCTCAGCTCGCGCAGGTTCGCAGCGATCTGCGCAGCCAGCCGAAACCGATACGCTGGCGCACTCATGGGCTCCCGCGCCACGCCGGCATAGAAAGCCGCAAGTTTGCGCGCCAGTGCGTGCAGATCGGCGTCGCTCAGTTCATGCCGGCGGATCAGGTCATCCAGCATCCACTCTTGCGGCAGTCGCCGCATCTTCACCAGCCAATCGACGGGCTGCCCCTGCCCGCCCAACCCGAAAGTTCCGTCCGGTGCCCGCATCAGCGGCACCACAGCCAGATACACCTCCGCCGCCAGGCGCCGGTTGAGCCGCAACTCCTCCTCGCAATCCAGGCGCCGGGCCTCCAGCGTGCTGAAATCCAGGTAGTCGTAGCGCACCGGTTTCTTCAGCTTGTAGGCGAAGGCATCGGTGAGGAATACCCAGGACATGTGGGTTTCCAGCGCATCCACACGAGTGGTCGGATCAGGGTAACTGCCCGGCTGATCGAGGAAGGCGACCTTGTCCGCCAGCCCGGGCGAGGCCTGCCGTTCGACTTCTGCGCCCATGGCTCAGCGATCCGAGCAATAGGGGACAGACCACGGTTTTAATGATAGATTACGGTCAATTTCCATCCCGAGAAGAACCCCAGAAGAACCCCATGGCTTTACCGAACGTCCCGCTGCACATCATCCAGCGGGGCAACAACCGGCAAGCGTGCTTTTATGCGGGGAAAGATTACCGCTTTTATCTCGACTGGTTGCGGGAGTACGCCGACAAGAGCGGCTGCCACGTTCACGCCTACGTTCTCATGACCAACCATGTTCACCTGCTGGTTTCAGCCGAACGACCCGAAGCGTCAGGCACCTTGATGAAGGCGTTGGGACAGCGTTACGTGCAGTATGTCAACCGTACCTATCGGCGCAGCGGCACATTGTGGGAAGGGCGTTTCCGCTCTTGCCTCACCCAGGAAGTGCAATAATAGGGGACAGCAATAATAGGGACAATAATAGGGGACAGACCACGGTTTTAATGATAGGTTACGGTCAATTTCCGTTCCGAGAAGAACCCCATGCCGCGCCGCGCCCGCTTGGCTTTACCGAACGTCCCACTGCACATCATCCAGCGGGGCAACAACCGGCAAGCGTGCTTTTATGCGGATGAAGATTACCGCTTTTATCTCGACTGGTTGCGGGAGTACGCCGACAAGAGCGGCTGCCACG
>MNXU01000046.1 GCA_001872285.1 Betaproteobacteria bacterium CG2_30_68_42 | reverse complement strand
ATTGCACTTGCCAGAGGACAGAGGACAGAAAAAACCTCGAACCCGGAACCCGAAACCCTTCACTTCTCCCAATCCCCTCAGGTATCCATCCCCCACGATCCCCGATACCTGAACCCCCTTACCGCCTGGCGCCCATAGCGCGTTGGAACCACCCCTTCCCATCCCGAACAGGACCGTGAAACAACGCCGCGCCAATGATATTGCCCACTACGAGCAGGAAAGTAGGTCAGCGCCAGGCAAACCCTTACGGCACCCCAAGTAACGAACAAGCTTACTTGGGGTGTTTTCGTATGCGCGAAGCGCGCGTCCTGAGTCACCGGGGCCGCGCCGCGCACAGCGTGCGCAGCCGAACCCGACCGGGGCGTCCTGGAGTACGATAGGCGTCGTGGAAGCGGGTCGAGTATTCATCGAAAATTCCTGGCAGTCTCCGGCATCCGGCCGGACGCTGTCCGTCATCGACCCGAGCGACGGGCGGGAGTTTGCGCGCATCGCGCGCGGCGGCGCCGAGGACATCGAGGGCGCGGTCGAGGCGGCGCGCCGCTGCTTCGATGCGGGCTGGGGAAGGCTCGCCGGTTTCGAGCGCGGCCGTGTGCTGATGAAGGTGCGCGAACGCATTCTCGACCATGCCGAGGAGCTCGCGCTGACCGAGTCACGCGACTGCGGAAAGCCGCTCCGACAGGCGCGAAACGACGTGGCCGCCTGTGCGCGCTATTTCGAGTTCTATGCCGGCGCGGCCGACAAGATCGAGGGCCGGACACTGCCCTACGCGCCGGAGTTCACGGTACTGACCATCCGCGAGCCCTATGGGGTGACCGGCCACATCATCCCCTGGAATTATCCGCTCCAGATCTTCGGCCGCTCGGTCGCCGCCGCGCTCGCCGCCGGGAATGCCTGTGTCGTCAAACCGTCCGAGGACGCGTGCCTGAGCCTGCTGCATCTCGCCGAATGGATGGCGGAGGCGGGCTTGCCTTCCGGCGCGATCAACTTTGTCCCCGGGCTTGGTGTCGAAGCGGGCGCCGCGCTTGCGGCCCACCCGGGGATCGATCACATCTCGTTCACCGGCTCGCCGCAGACCGGCACCCGGGTCGCCCAGGCCGCGGCCATGCATCACCATCCGGTGACCCTGGAGCTTGGCGGAAAGTCGCCGCAGATCGTGTTTGCGGATGCGGATCTCGATGCGGCCGTCCCGGTGATCGTGAACGCGGTCGTGCAGAACGCCGGGCAGACCTGCTCCGCGGGCAGCCGGCTGCTGGTCGAGCGCGGCTGTTACGACGAAGTCCTGGAACGGCTGGGCGCCGCGTTCTCGCGCCTGCGCGTGGCATCCGCGCATGCGGACTCCGATTGCGGTCCGCTCATCCGGCGCAGCCAGCTCGACCGGGTCCGGGGCTTTCTGGACGAGGCCGAGCGTGACGGTCTGGTGCGGGTCGCGCAGGGGCAGGTCGAAACCGATGCGCCGGCGGGAGGCTATTACCAGGTGCCGGTGCTGCTGCGCGACGTTCCCGTGGGTCACCGGCTGGCCCAGGAGGAAGTGTTCGGGCCGGTGCTGGCGGCGATGGCGTTCGAATCGGAGGACGATGCGGTGCGGCTCGCGAACGCAACCCGCTTCGGCCTCGTTGCCGGGGTGTGGACGCGCGATGGCGGGCGAGCACTGCGGGTCGCGCGGCGGCTTCGCTGCGGACAGGTGTTCATCAACAACTACGGCGCGGGCGGCGGAGTGGAGCTGCCCTTTGGCGGCGTGAAGTCCTCCGGCCACGGCCGCGAGAAGGGCATCGAGGGACTGCTCTCCTTCACTACCCTGAAGACCATCGCCATCCGGCACGGATAGGAAGACATCATGCGACTGCAGGGAAAGATCGCCATCGTCACCGGAGCGGGGTCGGGGTTCGGGGAAGGCATCGCGAAGCGATTCGCGCAGGAAGGCTGCAAGGTCATCGTCAATGACCTGAGGGCGGAAGGTGGCGAGCGGGTCGCGCGCGAGATCGCCGCGGCCGGCGGCGCGGCGCGCTTCGTGCAGGCGGACGTCTCGCGGGATTCCGACGTCGCGCGCCTGATCGGCTCGGCGATCGAAGCCTACGGCGGCCTGCACATCGTCGTGAACAACGCCGGCTTCACCCACCGCAACCGCCCGATGCTGGAAGTGAGCGAAGAGGAGTTCGACCGCATCTACGCGGTCAATGTTAAGGGCCTGTTCCTCAGCGCGCGCCACGCCGTGCCGCACTTCCGCGCGCAGGGCGGCGGCTGCTTCGTCACCATCGCCTCGACTGCCGGGGTGCGGCCACGCCCCGGGCTCACCTGGTACAACGGAAGCAAGGGCGCGGCGATCGTCACCAGCCGCTCGATGGCCGCCGAGCTCGGCCCCGATCACATTCGCGTGAACTGCATCAATCCGGTGATCGGAGAGACGGGCCTGCTCGAGACCTTCATGGGGATGCCCGATACGCCCGCGAACCGCGCGAGGTTCCTCGCAGGCATTCCGCTCGGGCGCTTCACGCGGCCGAGCGACGTGGCGAGCGCCGCGCTGTTTCTCGCTTCCGACGAGGCCGAATTCATCACCGGCACCTGCATCGAAGTCGACGGCGGGCGCTGCGTCTGAGCGGTCGGATCAGCCTCCGGCGCTGTGGTAGGCGAGGTCGCGCAGCGCGAGCGAGATCGTGGGCACATAGGTGATGATCATCAGGTCGATCAGCGCGACGAACACGAAGGGCAGCAGCGGACGCACGATGCGCTCGAGCTGGATGTCGGCGACGGTGCAGGCGGCGAACAGGTTCACGCCGAAGGGCGGCGTGATCATGCCCAGTGCGAGGTTCACCACCATGATGGTGCCGAAGTGCACCGGGTCGATGCCGAAGTGCTGCGCGATCGGCGCCAGGATGGGCGCGAGCACGATGATCGATGCGGAAGTCTCGATGAACATGCCGATCACGAACAGCGCCGCGTTGACGCCGAGCAGGAACCACGCCGGCGAGTGCAGCGTCTCGACCAGCATCGCACCGATCTTGGCCGGGATGCCGGCGCGCGTGATCAGGTAGCTGAACAGCCCGGCGCAGGCGATGATGAAGAGGATCACCGCGCTCGAGAGCACCGACTTGCGCAGGATCGGGCCGAGCCCCGCCGGCGTGATCTCGCGGTACGCCAGCATGCCGACCGCGGCCGCATAGAACACCGCCACCGCGGAGGCTTCGGTCGGCGTGAAGATGCCGCCGTAGATTCCGCCGAGGACGATCACCGGCATCATCAGCCCGAGCCAGGCGCGCCGCAGCGCGACGAGGAAGCCGAGACGGCCTTCGCCGTCGGTCTTGCCCAGCCCCTTGACTTTCGCCCACACCCAGACGAACAGGATGAGGCTCGCGCCGATCAGCAGGCCGGGGCCGATGCCGGCGATGAACAGCTCGCCGACCGAGACATCGGCAGAGATGCCGTACAGGATCATCGGGATCGAGGGCGGGATGATCACGCCGAGTTCCGCGGAACTCGCCTGGATCGCGGCGGCGAAGTTCGACGGATAGCCGTGGCGGGTCATGGCCGGAACCAGGATGGCGCCGATCGCGAAGGTCGTCGCCACGCTCGATCCGGAGACGGCCGCGAAGATCATGCAGGTCAGCACGCAGGTGCAGGCGAGCCCGCCCTGCACGCCGCCGACGAGGGACTTGGCGAATTCCATCAGCCGGCGGGAGATGCCGCCGGTCTCCATCAGGTTGCCGGCCAGGATGAAGAACGGAATCGCGGCCAGCGGATAGCGGTCGATCGAGGTGAAGAGCTGCTGGCCCAGCACGAGCAGCGATGGGCGGTCGCTGGTGAGCACGCCCGCGACCCCCGCCAGCCCGATCGAGATCGCGACCGGGACGCTCAGCGCGAACAGCGCGAGCATGGTCATGAACATCACGCCCGGCATGTCAGTCGGCCACTGCGTTCGACGAAGCGACGCCGTCCAGCGCCCGCAGTCGGGGATCGAAATGGCGCGCGAGGACGGCGAGCATGCTGAAGCAGGCGCCGACCGGGATCGCCAGATAGGCCCAGGCAATCGAGATGTCCAGCCCGGCCAGCGTCTGGAAGCGGACGCGCCAGGTCACGACGAAACCGTACCACGCGACCAGTGCGAGGAACGCCAGGGTGGAGAACGTGGTGAACCCGCGCAGGACCCGCCGCGCCCTTCCGCGGCATGCGTCGTGCAGCAGATTCACCGCCATCAGCGCGCCCTCGCGGAAGGCGACCGCACAGGCGAGATATACCATCCAGACCAGCGCCGTGCGGGTGGCGACCTCGCTCCAGTCCGAGGGGGCCTCGAACAGGAAACGCGTGATCACCTGATAGAAGCCGAGACAGGCGGCGACGACCAGCAGCCCCTGCGCAGCCGCCGAGGCCAGCGCAGTGAGCCTGCGCTCCAGCGCGATCAGGAGTTCCGGCACGGGAACGCGGAGCGGCGGCGGCGCGTGGGCTGCCACCGCGCGCGAGTGCGCTTACTTGTAGTTGCGGATGCGGTCGATGTTCGCCTGGCCGTACTTCTTGGCGTATTCGGCGTAGGCCGGCGCCAGGCTCGCCTGGAACTTCGCGGTGTCGACCTTCGGGACGATCTGCATGCCCTGGCGCATGAGCTCATCCACGCCCTTGCGCTCGACCTCGTCGACGAACTTGCGCATCGCGGCGCCGCCCGCCTTCGCCGCGTCGACGAAGGCCTTCTTGTCCGCCGCGGACAACGCGTTGTAGATCTTGGGCGAGACGATGAACAGCGCCGGCGAATAGACGTGGCGCGTGAGGGTGAGGTTCTTCTGCACCTGCGACAGCTTGGCCGAAGTGATCACTGAGATCGGGTTCTCCTGGCCGTCGATGGTGCCCTGCTGCAGGCCGGGAATCACTTCCGGCCATGCCATCGGAGTCGGCAGCGCGCCCAGCGTGCGGAAGGCCGTGATGTGGACCGCGTTCTCCATCGTCCGGATCTTGAGGCCCTTGAGATCGGCCGGACTGTTGACGGCGCGCTTGCTGTTGGTCAGGTGGCGGAAGCCCTGCTCGCCCCAGGCCAGCGCGATCAGGCCGCGTGCCGGGAACTTCACCAGCAGATCCTGGCCGATCGGCCCGTCGAGCACCGCGCGCGCATGGGCCGAGTCGCGGAACAGGAAGGGGATGTCCACGATGCCGGTCTCGGGCACGAAGTTGCTCACCGTGCCCGTGGATACGACCACCAGGTCGAGGGTGCCGAGCTGGACCTGCTCGACCATCTCGCGCTCGCCGCCGAGCGCGCCTCCGGGGAAATGCTCGATCTTGAAGCGGCCGCCCGTTCGCTTCGCCAGATCTTCGGCGAAGGCGGTCGCGCCCGCGCCGTAGTGCGACGTCGGAGCCAGCGCGTAGCCCATCTTGAGGCTGGTCTGCGCGGGGGCCGCGCTGCTGAACGAGACCAGACACGCCGTCATGGCCATGGCGCGAAGCATGTTCGGGAATCTCATGGTTTCCTCCCTCGTTGATCGAAGAGTCGAACAGTCTATCGGCCGTCCCCGGCGCCGTCAATTCGGCCGGATCGGGACGTTCCGTCGGATCGGGACCGTTCGTCTGGTGTGGGCGCATTGACCTCCGGTTCTAATGCGAACTATACTGGTTCGTGTTAGAACCATTGCCTTTCATGAGCCGCGCCCCCTTCCTGCCGATGCTGCGAGAGCTCGCGCGCTGCTTCCAGTCCTTCGAGGCCTGTTCGGCGGCGCAGATCCGCGAGTTCGGTCTCACCCCTGCCCAGTTCGACATCCTCGCCACGCTGGGCGATACGCCGGGCATGGCGCCCAAGGAATTGGGCGAGAAGACGCTCATCACCAAGGGCACGCTGACCGGTGTGGTCGACCGGATGGCGGCGAAGGGCCTGGTCCGGCGCAGCCCCAGCCCGCAGGACGGGCGCAGCCAGATCGTGCGGCTGACCCGACGGGGCGAGACGCTGTTCGACAAGGCCTTTCCGGCGCACCTCGCGCACCTGGGGCGCGCGTTGGCGAGCCTCACCGCGGAAGACCTGTCCCGCATCGAGACCGCGATGCGGACCCTGCGCATGGCACTGGACGCAGTCGGGGCGAAACGATGAATGCGCCGCCGGCGTGCTACACCCGCACTGCCATCGCCCTGCACTGGCTGGTGGCGGCTCTGATCTTCGCCACGGTTCCGCTGGGCGTCTACATGGTCGGATTGTCGCTGTCCCCGATCAAGCTGAGGCTCTACAGTTACCACAAGTGGATCGGGATCACGGTGCTGGCGCTCTCCGTCCTGCGTATCCTGTGGCGAGCCACGCACACACCGCCGCCCCTGCCTGCGGCACTGCCGCACTGGCAGCGCGCGGGCAGCCATGCGGTGCACGTAGCGCTCTATGTGCTGATCGTCGCGGTGCCGGTGTCGGGCTGGCTGATGAGTTCCGCCAAGGGCGTTCCGACGGTCTGGTTCGGCGTGCTGCCCCTGCCCGACCTGGTGGCCAAGGACAAGTCATTGGGCGAGATCCTCACCGGCGTCCATCAGGGGCTGAACATCGTCCTGCTGTCCCTGGTTGCGGCCCACATCGCGGCAGCGCTCAAGCATCGCTACATCGACCGCGACGACATCCTGGAGCGGATGCTGCCGCATCGACCGGGAGGGCGCGCATGAGCCGGCTCCTCGCACTGCTGCTGGCTTTGCTGGCCGGTGTTTCCGCGCAGGCCGCGGAAATCGGCCAGGTGCAGGCGGACAAGAGCCGGCTGAGCTTTGCGTACACGCAGATGGGCGTGCCCATGGAAGGCACGTTCAGGCGCTTCAGTGCGAAGATGTCTTTCGATCCGGCGAGGGTGCCCTCCGCCCGGGCGTCGATCGAAGTGGACGTTGCCGGCATCGACACCGGCTCGGCGGAGGCCGATCAGGAGGTGAAGGGGAAGCTCTGGTTCGATGCCGCAACCCACCCCACGGCGCATTTCGTTTCCACCGCGGTGAAGGCCCTGGGCGGCAACCGGTTCGAAGCGCGTGGCAAACTGACCCTCAAGGGCAGGACGCTGGATACGGCCGCACCCTTCACCTTCACGCCCACACCCCAGGGCGGCGCGTTCGACGGCGCCTTCACGCTGAAGCGCCTGGACTACGCCATCGGCGAGGGGATGTGGGCCGACGTGAGCGCAGTCGCGAACGAGGTCCTGATCCGGTTCCACATTGTCGCCGGCAGCGCGCCGGCGAAGAAGTAGCCTCACTCACCCACCGAAGGAGACATCCCATGAAGCGAATCACCATCCTTGCCCTTGTGGCTGCCGTGCCGGTCGCCGCCCTCGCTGCGGCCGAGACCTATGTCATCGACGGCAAGCACACGCTGCCGCGCTTCGAGTACAGCCATTTCGGCTATTCCACCCAGTTGAGCCGTTTCGACAAGACGACCGGAACGATCACGCTGGACCGGGCCGCGAAGACCGGGGCGGTCGAGGTGGTGATCGACGCCACCTCCGTGGACACCGGCTATGCCCTCTTCAACGGTCACCTCCAGAGCGAGAACTTCTTCGACACCGCGAAACATCCGACCATCACCTTCAAGTCCTCGCGGATGAAGTTCGAAGGCGACAGGCTCGTCGCCGTGGAAGGCGATCTGACCATCAAGGGCATCACCCGCCCGCTGACCCTCACCGTGACCTCGTTCCAGTGCATGCCCCACCCGGTCGTGAAGAGGGACGCGTGCGGGGCCAATGCCACCGCGCGGATCAGGCGTTCCGATTTCAACCTGGGAAAGTTCGCCCCGGCGGTGAGCGACGAGGTGACACTCACGATTCCGGTCGAAGCCATCAGGCAGTAGTGCGGCCGCGCCGGAAAACGCGCGGCTCGCGCGCCGCCGCGGTATAGTGCGAGGCTCATGCCACGAGCCACCGGAGGCCTGGATGAATCGCACCGAGCGTTTCTACAAGATCGACCAGATGATCCAGGAGCACGGGAGCGTGCCGTTCGCCATGTTCCGGGAGCGGCTGGAAGTCTCGCGCGCGACCATCAAGCGCGATCTCGAGTACATGCGCAACCGCCTCAACGCGCCCATCGTCTGGGACCGGGACGCGCGCGGCTATCGCTTCGGCGAGCCCGAGCGCCTCGGCGGCCAGTACGAACTGCCCGGACTCTGGTTCTCCTCGCAGGAAATCCACGCGCTGCTCACCATGCAGCACCTGCTCGCGACCCTGGAGCCCGGCGGCCTGCTCGGGCCCCACATCCGGCCGCTGCTCGCGCGCCTCAACGGCCTGCTCGGAACCGCGGCAGATACCGCCGAGGAGATCCGCAAGCGCGTGAAGATCATCGCGATGGCCAGGCGCACGATGGCGGTCGACAACTTCGAGAAGATCGGCTCGGCGCTGCTGCGCAGGCGCCGCGTCCAGATCAGTTACCGGTCGCGCAGCAAGGACGAGGTGACCGAGCGCGAGATCTCCCCGCAGCGGCTGGTCCATTACCGCGACAACTGGTATCTCGACGCCTGGTGCCACCTGCGCGGCGCGCTGCGCAGCTTCGCCGTGGACGCGATCCTGCGCGCCGAGGTGATCCAGAAGGCCGCACGCAACGTCTCCGAGAAGACGCTCGACCAGGTGCTGGGTTCAGGTTACGGCATCTTCTCCGGCCGTTCGGTGACCTGGGCGAAGCTGAAATTCAGCCCGGAGCGCGCCCGCTGGGTTCAGAGCGAAGAATGGCACCCGCGCCAGCGCGGGCGGCTGCTGCGCGGCGGTGCCTGGCTGCTCGAAGTGCCCTACAGCGATCCGCGCGAATTGACCATGGACATCCTCAAGCATGGGCGCGAAGTCGAGGTGCTAGGTCCGGCCGCGCTCCGGCAGAGCGTGCGCGCCGAGCTCGAAGCGGCGGCTGCGTGCTACGCCTGAGACTCCCGCGTGCCGGGAGGCTGTGCCGCGTCCTCGAGTCGCGCGCCGAGCCCGCCGCTGCGCCGCACCGCGCGCGAGAGCGCCTGCGCGAAGCGTTCGGGCGCCGAGTAGATCGAAACCTCCGAGCGGGCGCGGGTGACCGCGGTGTAGAGCAGCTCGCGGGTGAGCACCGGGTTGTCGGCCTCGGGCAGGATCAGCGCCACGCGGTCGAACTCGGAGCCCTGTGCCCTGTGCACGGTCATCGCCAGTGCCGTCTCGTGCGTCGGAAGGCGGGTGGCGGGCACGGTGCGCATCCCGCCCGAAGCCTCGGCGAACCAGACCTCGAAGCCGCCGCGGCCATCCTCCGTCGCGATTCCGACGTCGCCGTTGTAGAGCCCGAGGGCGTAGTCGTTGCGCTCGATCAGCACCGGGCGCCCGTGGAACCAAGGGTTCGCGCGGGGCGCCTCGCGGCCGAGCGCGCGGCGCAGCCGCTGCTCGAGCGCCTCGCCGACCGTCTCGACGCCCCGGCTTCCCCTGCGCACCGCGGCAAGCACGCGGTAACGCTCGAAGGCTTCCAGCATTGCGGCGGGATCGGTCTGCCGGCCGCGCAGGCGGGCGATGAAGTCGGCATAACCGCCGAGCAGCTCCTCGATGAGCGCTCCCGAGAGCGGACCGGCCGGCGGAGCGTGCAGGCGCAGCTCCCCGGCGTTCTCGGCGAGCACCTCGAGCGCCGCCGGATCGCCCGAGCGCAGCGCCGCGGCGAGCCGGCCGATCGCGCTTCCCGCGCCGAAACGGTAGTTGCGCACGAGCCAGATGGTGGTGTCGGCGAGCGGTGCGAGCGAGGAGCCGGCGGAGGGCGCGATCGCCGCGGCCGGGATGCCGGTCGCATCTTCCAGCGCCTGCCTGCATCGCGGCGACAGACCGGGATTCGCGCACAGCGCCCCGAACACCGAGCCGGCCTCGACCGAGGCGAGCTGATCCTTGTCCCCGAGCAGGATCAGGCGCGCATCCGCGGGCAGCGCCTCGACCAGGCGGGTGGCCAGCGCGAGGTCGATCATCGAAGCCTCGTCCAGCGCGAGCGCATCGAGCGCGAGCGGGTGTGCGGCGTCATGGCGAAAACCGGCCGATTGCGCGCGCGCGCCCAGCAGCCGATGCACGGTGTAGGACTCCCTCGGCAGGAGCGAGCGCACGGTCTCGGGCAGTGCCGCGGCCGCCTGCCCCAATGCGGAGAGCATGCGCGCCGCGGCCTTGCCGGTCGGCGCCGCGAGCACGATGCGGGTGGATGGGTCGCGCTCGAGGAGGCAGGCGAGCAACGCCGCGAGCGTGGTGGTCTTCCCGGTTCCGGGGCCGCCGCTCACGATCGTGAGCCGGCTGCGCAGCGCGAGCGCGGCGGCGAGCTTCTGCCAGTCGGGCTCGCCGGGATCGAGCGCGGCGGCGTTGCGCTCGAACAGGCGATCCAGCGATTCGCGCTGCTCGGCCGCCGATCGCGGGGCGCAGCGGGCGAGCGTCGTGAGCGCCGAGGCGAGCCTGCGCTCGTAGTCGAAATAGCGGGCAAAGTAGAGCCGTCCCCCGGCATCCAGCACCAGCGGGAGCGTGCCGGCCGTCGGCTCGTCGCTCACCAGCCCGGTGGCGAGGAGGGCGCGGCGGCTGGCTTCGGTCGAGACTTCGGCGAGGTCCTCGAAGCGCGCGCAGGTCTCCCCGGCGCGCGCCGCAGCCACGAGCGCATCCACCGCGCGTTCGAGGATCGCGAGGCTCTCGGGCGGCGCGCCGTTGCGCCGCGCGATGCCGAGCAGATGCTCGCTCATCCCCTGCGCGAACCAGCGCGCGCCCCGGTCGATCGCGCGGGGGGAATCGAACGCCGTCACGATCCGGTCTCCGCGGCAGGCGCGCCGCCGAAGGCACGGTCGAGCCGCTCGAGTGCGTCCGCGCCGGGCCGAAGCCGGAAGACGCCCGCCGGCCGCCCCCGTGCATCGCTCCAGCCGGGGCGGATCCCGCGCACGAACAGGTAGAGGATGCCGCCGAAATCGCGCCCGCAGTCGTAGGCCCGGATGCGGCGGCGCAGGTAGCGGTGGAGCGCGACGGCATAGATGGCCGCCTGAAGCCCGTAGCCTTCCTCGGCCATCGCCTGATCGAGCCGCCCCGGATGGTAATCGTCGGGGCGCCAGCCCAGGAAGTTGGACTTCCAGTCGATCAGGAAGAAGCGCCCGCGCCGGTGCAGCACGCAGTCGATCGCCCCGCGCAGAAAGCCCTTCAGCGGTTCGAAGGCGAGGCGGGTGTCCGGAAAGCCCGCGAAGCGGATGGCCTGCGCGAGGAGCCCCGCGTCGAGGACGCCGGTGCCGAAATCGAACTCGACTTCGTTCAGCCGCGAGCGCCCATCGACCTGCGCCAGCCGCAACCCCTCGCCATCTAGATCGGTGGCGGTCACCGCGCGCAGTGTCTGCCTGAGCACCGCGCGCAGGGGCTCGCCGGCGGCGCAATGCTCCGCCGACTGCGCTCCGGGGGGAAAGCGCCGGAGGGCGGCATCGATTGCGTCCTCCCAGCTCGCCGGATCGGTGAAATCGGCGCGCTCGAAGACCGCGTGCAGCAGACTGCCCGCCGCGGCGCCGCGCGGAAGGCGCAGCGGATCGTCGGGGCCGAGCGCCGCATCGTGTTCCTGGGGATAAATGGGGTCAGACACGATATTTTTATCGTGTCTGACCCCATTTATCTTTATCTCGATCGATTCGTCATGATCGGCCGCGCTCTGGCGCTCGCTGCGGGCGTCCGAGATCAGGCTGGTGAAGCTCGCGAGCCTCCAGCTTTCCGAGAGCTGTCTGCGCGCGATCCTCGCCTTACGCTCGGACGCTTCGACCGCTGTCGCGACTGGAACCGGAAGGCCGTCCGGCAGACTCGACAACGTCATTGCCGGCGCGCCGGCGGCCGCCAGCGCTCGCCATGCCGATTCGATCGCGGCGAGCCCGTCGGCGCCTGCGTCCAGCCAGTCTTCGGGCGTGCGTCCGGCGCCCGCGACGAGCCAGTTGAGCGCGCTCCTGCGGCAGGCGTTGCCGCTGCGTCTGTAGAAATAATTTCCGGCGACGAGATAGCTGCGCTGCACGGCGCGGGTAGCCGCGACATAGATCAGCCGCACGCTCTCGGCAAAGGCTTCGAGCTCGGCCCGGGCCTGCGCCTCCCTATCCTCGACCGCAAACGAGACCACCGTGCGGGAGCCTTCGTGGAATTCGATGCCCTCGCGCGTGTGGCTCGCCTCCGGGCGCCACAGGAAGGGGCAGAAGACCACCGGGTATTCGAGCCCCTTGGCCGCATGCACGGTCACGAGCTCGACCCGGTCCTCGTCCGACTCCAGCCGCAGCAGCGCGGCTTCGGCCTTCGGAGAATCGGCTCGCTGGCGTTCGTACCAGCGCTGCACTTCGTCGATGCCCGAGAGCCGCTGCGCGGCCTCCTGGAGGAGTTCGGCGAGGTGGAGCAAATTGGTCAGCGCCCGCTCGCCTTCGCGGCCCGACAGCAGCCGCGCGGCCGTGCCCGCGTCGTCGAGCAGCCGGCGCCACATCGCGCTGAAGCCGCGGTCGCGCCACAGATCGCGGTAAGCCGCGAATTGCGCGGCGCGCCGCGCGCTCGCGGCGTCATCCGCCGCCTCGCGCTCGATCGCGGCGGCATCGAGCCCGACGAGCGGGGTCGCCAGAACCGCGCGGCGCACGCCCGCGTCGCCCGCATCGGCCAGGCAGGCGAGCAGCAGCGATATCGTCTCGGCCTCGTCGGTGGCGAACACGCTGTGCTCTCCGCGCTCGACCGAGCCGATGCCCGCGTCGCGCAGCGCCGCGCGCATGCGCGCCGCCTGATCGTGGGTGCGCACGATCACCGCGATGTCGCGCGCCGCGAGCGGCCTGTCGCCGATCGTGATCCGGCGCGCGTTGCCTCCTGCGATCAGCCGCGCGATCTCCCCCACGGTCGCGCGCACGACCGCGCTATCGGCCACGCCGGCAGAAAGCGGCGCGTCTTCGTTCCCCGGAAGCATCCAGAGGGTGAGCTGCGAGTCGTTGCCATCGTCACGCAGTGCCGGATGCGACCGCTCGCCGGGCACGGCCGGATGAAAACCGACTTCGGGGAGCACGAAGGCACGCGGGTTTGCGCCGAACAGGGCGTTGGTCGCGGCGATGTGGCCGGGGACGCAGCGCTGATTGGCGCCGAGCGTGTGCGTGCGCTCCGCTCCGGCATGGCGCGCGGCATCGAGGTAGGTGTGGAGATCGGCATTGCGGAACGCGTAGATGGACTGCTTGGGGTCGCCCACCAGGAACAGCGCCGCGCCCGGCTGCGCGTAGAGCGTGGAGAAGATCGCATACTGGAGCGCATCGGTGTCCTGGAACTCGTCGATCAGCGCCGCCGGGTAGCGCGCCGCGAGGGCGCCGGCGAGCCAGGGAAGCTTCGGGTCGTGGAGGGCCTGGTGCAGGTTGTACAGCATGTCGTCATAGGCGATGACCCGCTGTTCGCGCTTCTGCCCACGGACGCGCCCGGGCGCCTCGCGCAGGAACTCCTCCAGCAGGCCGATACGCAGCCGCTCCAGATCCTCGCGCGCGGGATCGACGAGATCGAGCAGCACGCGCGCGGCATCGAGGAAGGGTTGGGGTGCGGCCGCGGCCGACTCGCCCTTCCGGGGAATGCGAACCAGACGCCTCAGCGCCGTCATGTCGCGCGCCGGCAGGCTCGCGAACGGAGAGGCGAGCAGCTTGTCCCAAGCAGAAATGGGGTCAGACACGATAAAAATATCGTGTCTGACCCCATTTCTCTCGACGCGTGCCGCTTCGTAGGCACGCGCATAATCGCGGAAGCGCCCCGGATCGCGGGCTCCGGCGAAACGCAGCTCGGCCAGCGGCCTTCCGAGACGTGCCTTCAGTGCGCGGGCGAGCACCTCGGGCGAGGCGCTGCTGCGTAGTGCGCGCACGACCGCCGGCTCGAACTCGGCGCTGGCGATGCGGCTGCGGAAGAAGTCGGCCGCGGCGCGCTCCAGCCATTCGGCATCGTCTTCCGCCACCTCGAAGGCAAAGGGCAGACCGGCGGCGAAGGGCACCTCGGCGAGCGCGCGCTGGCAGAAGCCGTGGATGGTGAAGATGGCCGCCTCGTCGAACTCTGCGAGCGCCCTGTCGACCGCGTGGCGCGCCTGCTGCGCGTCGACCCCGGGCACGCGCCCGGCCCGGATTTCTTCCGCGTAGCGCGATGCGAACGCGTCCGCCACGCAGCGCGCGGAAGACGGCGGACAGAGGACGGAAGGGGAACTGCCGTTCGTCATCCGAGCGATCACGCGGCGCATGTCGACGAGGCGCGCGCGGATGCGGGCCTTGAGCTCCGCGGTCGCGGCCTTGGTGAAGGTGACCACCAGGATCTCGCGCACGCGCAGCCCCCGCTCCACGAGCAGCCGCAGCACCAGAGCGCAGTTCGTCCAGGTCTTGCCGGTGCCTGCCGAGGCCTCGATGAGCTGGTTGCCTTCGAGCTCGAGCCCGAGGAGATCAAGCGAAGGCGGCATGGATTCCTTCCTTCAGCGCCACGCGCAGCGGGGCGAGGATCTCCCTCGTGAGGCGCTCGAATTCGGCGCCGATCGCGCCGCTCACGTCCTCGCGGAACGCCAGCCGGATCCAGGGATCGTCAGCCTCCCCCGGGTGGCTGCGGTTCGAGCCCATCCAGACCTTGCGCGCGGCCCTGGCATCGTTTTTCGCGACATACGCGAGCCCCGCCCGGGGGAAGAAGGGAAGCGGGCGGCACTGTCCCGCGCGGAATGCCCGCAGCATCGCGGCGAGCCGCTCGCGCGCGCCCGCCGCGCTCTCGAAGTGGAAACATTCGAGCTCGCCGAGGAATTGCGTCCGCAGGGCGATGCCCGGCGGGGCCACGGCGCACAGCGCGAGGTGATGGACCCAGCACTCGATGCGCGCGCGCGCCCCGCTCGGTGCGAACGATGCGCGCAGCATCCCCGCGGCGCCGAGGCCTCCCAGCGTCCCGGATAGCAGGCCCTCGCCGGTGTCGATGCGAAACTCGAAGGGCGCATCCTGGAGCCCGTGCGCCGCGCGCGCCCTCCGTTCGAAGAAAATGCGGGCGCGATCGAGCAGCTCGGTGAGCTCGATCTCGCCCAGCCTGCCGGCGGGCGCATCGGGGTGGCTCTGCATCCGCGCGAGGATCTCCGGCGGATCGAGACCGCGTTCGATGAGTCTCAGCATCCATGCGCGGAGCCGCAGACCGGCCTCGAAATCGGGCGCGAACGGATCCTCGTTCTCGAGCGCATTGCCGTGGATGCGCAGGCTCAGGCCGAGCCGGCGCCACAGCACGAATTCTGCCGGCCGTAGGAAGAAGCGGGCCAGATCCTCCAGCGCGACCGGCCCGGAGTCTGCCGGTGGATTCAGCGGGCCGCGGAAGAAGGGGATGCGCGGGGACTCGACCGGCATTTCCTCGACGTCGTCGACCTCGTCTGCCGGCGCCTGAGCGCGCCGGGGAGCCGACGCGAGCGCCTGCGCCGTTCCGCACAGCTCGGCCCGGTAGCTGAACAGCCGCGGATCGGATCCGTCGAAGTAGCGCCGCGAGAACGCCTGCAGCGGGTGTTCGACGATGAGCGCCCTGCGCGCGTCCTCGGGTGCCCGCGCCGCACGCAGCAGGGCATCGACGAGTTCCTCCACCACGACCGAGGGCGGCGCGACGCGGTCGTCGCGCATCCCGCGGCCGCTGTAGCTCACGTAGAACGCCTCGCGCGCGGCGAGCAGCAGGTCGAGGAAGACGTTTCGCTGCTCGCTGCGCAGTCTGCGGTCGCCGGTGCGCGGGAATGCGGCCATGAGGTCGAATTCGAGCTCCGGCGGGCTCGCCGGAAAGGCCGCGTGATCGAGCCCGATGCAGCAGATCAGCCGCCAGGGCAACCCCCTCAGCCCCGCCATCGCGCCGAAGGTGACCCGTCCGGAGGGCACCGCGCCGGGCGCCTGCGCGCCGATGCGCTCCTCGATCGCGAGACGGAAGACCTCGAACGGGAAGAGCGCGTCCGCGCCCGCGCCTTGCAGCGCAAGCGAAGCCGTTTCCCCGATCGCCGCACGCAGCCGTCCGAGCTCTTCGGCCTCATCGGCCTCGGGAGCGAAGAAATCGTCCAGAACGGCGAGCAGCACCCACTGCCAGTAGGCGGCGCCATGCTTCTCTGCGAGCGAGGTGCGCAGCGCGCGGAGCTCGCGGGCGAAGCGCCACAGACCGCCGAGCTGGAAGGCGAGGCGGCCTTCGATCTCCGGGTGCAGCCACGCGTCCGTCACCGGGCTCACCGCGCCGGCGGGCAGCGTGTAGCCGAGAAACAGAGACTCCAGGCTGGCCGCGAGGGTGTGGCGAGCGCCTTCCGGCACGCCGAGCGCGCGGCGACTCGAAGCGTCGAGGCCCCAGTGCATGCCGGTCTCGCGCATCCAGCGCCCGGCCGTCTCGATGCCTTCCTCGTCCAGACCGAAGGCGCGCGCGACCGCCGCAACGCGCAGCAGGTCGTGGAGGCGGTTCGCCTCGTAGCGCGTGCGCCGCAGGTCGAGCAGTTCGAGGAAGACGCCGGTCAGGCTGCCCGGCGCGCGAGCCGCACGCCCGGTGATGGCATAGGGGATGTGGCGCGCGCCGCCCGCCGAGCCGAACACGGCGTCGATCAGCGGCGCCGCGCGCTCGAGATCGGGCGTGACCACGAGCACGTCCCCGGGCGAGAGCCGCGGGTCGGCATCGAAGCGCGCCAGCAGTTGGTCGTGCAGCACCTCCAGTTCGCGCGCGAGCCCGTGGCAGACATGGATCGAGATGCCGGACTCATAGCACGCGGTTTCCAGGCTGCCCGCGGGCAATTCCTCCAGGTCCAGGATCGCCCGCTGCACGCGTTGGAGCAGATTCCCGCCCTCGGGCTCGACGAAGGCGTCGTCGAAATCCCAGTCGGCGGCCTCCAGGGCCTGGCCGAGGAACGCCTTGCTCTGCTCGCCCCAGGCCGCGAGCAGGGCGTTGCCGCTCTCCATTCCGGCGGCGCGGCCGCTCGCGCTCAGCCGGGCGAGCTGTTTCGCGCCGCGGATCTCGAACCAGTGCTGGCGGCAGCCGTCGAGCAGATACAGGTCGATCCGCATCCACTTTGCGAGCCGGCGGAAGATGTCCAGATACAGGGGCGGCAGCTCGGGTACACCGAACACGTGCAGGCTCTCGGGCAGTCCCTGGCCGCCGGAGGCTTCGAGCGACTCGAACATGCGCTGCGCCGGGTGATGCGCACCGGTGGTGCCGGTCGCGGTCAGGATCGCGCGCCAGGCCTGCGCCTGCCATGCCTCGTCCTCGCGCTGCGCCGGGCCCGCAGCCGGGAGCGCCGTGTTGCCCCGTGCCCAGGCCTCCAGCCAGTCCTGACGGTAGGTGACGTAACGATCGAGGACCGCGGCCGCGCGGCTGGCGAGCTCGAAGCGCATCGCGGCATCGGCCCCGGAAAGATAGGCGCGCAGCCGCGCATGCCCGAGGGTCTCGGGACCGCCGAACCAGGCGTAGAGCTGCCACGCGAGAGCCGCGGCGTCGAAGGGCGAGCGCTCGGGCGATGCTCCGGTGATCGACGCGACCCGGCGCCAGATCCAGTGCGCCGGATAACCGAACGCGACGTTCATGCAGATGCCGAGCCGCCGGGCGATGGCGAGTTCCAGTGAGCGGCGCATCGCCGCGCTGGGCACCACGATCGCGTCGGGCTCGAGCGCGTCGCGCGCGGCCAGCCGCTCGATCATGCGCTCGGCGAGATCTTCGATCCGGTTGGAGAGGTGGAGCTGAAGCATCGGGTGGCCCGTCGGTTGCGCGCAGTATGCCAGAGGCTGGGCTCACCAGATGAGCCCGCGGTCCCGGCGCGCAACCCCGCTTGAGTTCGCGCCCGCAGGTGCGGCATCATGCGGGCGATACACCCTTCCGCGGTTCGATTTCCCCCTCATGGACCAGGCTGATGTGCGGCATCTGCGCTGAGCTGCGCTTCGACGGCGCGGCGCCGGACATGGAGGCGCTGCGACGCATGACGGAGAAGCTCGCGCGCCGCGGCCCGGACGATTCGGGCTTTTTCGGCGACGGACCGCTCGCCTTCGGCCACCGGCGGCTTTCCGTCATCGATCTGTCCGCGCACGCCCACCAGCCCATGGTGGACGAGCGGCTTGGGCTCGCGCTGGTGTTCAACGGCACGATCTACAACTACCGCGAGCTGCGCGCGGAACTGGCGGGCCTGGGCTACGGCTTCTTCTCCGGGGGCGACAGCGAGGTCGTGCTCAAGGCCTTCCACGCCTGGGGCAGCCGCTGCGTCGAGCGTTTCTACGGCATGTTCGCCTTTGCCCTCTGGGATCGAAACGCGCGGCGACTCGTGCTCGCGCGCGACCGCTTCGGCATCAAGCCGCTCTACTACGCGGTGGACGGCGCAAGGCTGCGCATCGCCTCGACCGTGCAGGCGCTGCTGGCGGGCGGGGGCATCGACACGCGCATCGACCCGGTCGCGCTGCATCACCATTTCACCCTGCATGCGGTGGTGCCCGCGCCGCGCACCCTGCTCGCCGGCATCCGGAAACTCGCGCCGGCCACGATCATGACGTTCGACTGCTCTGGCCGGAGCGAGCAGCGCCTCTACTGGCGGCTCGACGCGACGCGTCCGGCGCAACCGCGCTCCGGGTCGGATTGGATTGCCGCCACGCGCGCCGCGCTCGGGCGCGCAGTCGAGCGGCACCGCAGCGCCGCGGACGTTCCGGTCGGCGTGCTGCTCTCGGGCGGGCTCGATTCGAGCCTGCTGGCGGGGCTGCTCGCCGATCGCGTGGAGGACCTGCGGACCTACTCGATCGGCTTCGAGGATGTCGGCGAAGGCGCCGAGCAGGCCGACGAATTCGAGTACTCCGACCTCGTCGCGCAGCACTTCCGCACCCGCCATCACAAGTACCGCATCGCCAACGCCGAGGTCCTCGCGCGCCTGCCCGAGACGCTCGCCTGCATGAGCGAGCCGATGGTCAGCCACGACGTGATCGCCTTCTACCTGCTCGCCGAGCGCGTCTCGCGCGAGGTGAAGGTGGCGATCGCGGGCCAGGGCGCGGACGAGGTGTTCGGCGGCTACTTCTGGGTTCCGCGGATGCAGGCCGAGAGCGGATCGGCGCTCGAGCGTTTCCGCCGCCATTACTTCGACCGCGACCATGACGAATACCTGGAGATGATCGATCCGGGCCTGCATGTGGCGGACGTCACCTCCGAGTTCGTCGAGCGCGAACTCTCGCGGCCGGGCGCATCGACCTTCCTCGACGCGGTGTTCCGGCTCGATGTCACCACCCTGATCGTGGATGACCCGGTGAAGCGGGTGGACAACCTGCCGATGGCGTGGGGACTGGAGGTGCGCGTGCCCTTCCTCGATCACGAGGTGGTGGAACTGGCGGCGAGCATGCCGCCGGAACTCAAGCTCGCCGAAGGCGGCAAGCATCCGCTCAAGGCCGTCGCGCGCGGCCTGGTGCCGGATGCGGTGATCGACCGGCCCAAGGGCTATTTCCCGGTGCCTGCGCTCAAGTATGTGCGCGGCGAATTCCTCGATCTCATGCGCGGCATCCTCGATTCGCCGGCGTGCCGCAGCCGCGGCCTGTACCGGCGCGAGTACGTGGAACGGATGCTCGCGCAGCCCGAAGCGCACTTCACCCGCATCCGCGGCGCGAAGCTCTGGCACCTCGCGGCTCTGGAGTGGTGGCTGCAGGTGAATGTGGATCGGGCGGGCGGCTGATCCTCAGCGCACGCGCCCGAGCGCCTGCTCGAGCAGGCGCACGGTGCGGTCGATGTCGCGCAGCTTGTCGAGGCCGAACAGGCCGACGCGGAAGCTGCGGAAGTCGGCCGGCTCGTCGCAGGCGAGCGGCACGCCCGCGGCGATCTGCACGCCTTGCGCGAGGAATTTCCGGCCCGACTGGAGATCGGGGTCGTCGGTGTAGGCGACGACGACTGCGGGAGCCTCGAAACCCTCGGCTGCGACGCTCGGGAAGCCGCTGGCCGCGAGCAGTGCCCGCACGCGTGTCCCCAGCGCCTGCTGCGCAGCGCGCGCCGCTTCGAAGCCCCAGTCCTCGGTCTCGCGCATGGCATCGCGCGTGCGCGCCAGCGCATCGGTGGGAAGCGTGGCGTGATAGGCGTGGCCGCCGCCCTCGTAGGCCTGCATGATCTGCATCCACTTGCGCAGGTCGCAGGCGAAGCTGGTGCTCGCGGTCGCGTCGATCCGCGCGCGGGCCGCTTCGCCCAGCATCACGAAGGCGCAGCAGGGCGATCCGCTCCAGCCCTTCTGCGGCGCGCTGATCAGCACGTCCACGCCGTTCGCGGCCATGTCGACCCAGATCGCGCCCGAGGCGATGCAGTCGAGCACGAACAGTGCGCCGGATGCGTGCGCAGCATCGGCAACGGCGCGCAGGTAATCGTCGGGCAGGATCATCCCCGAGGCGGTCTCGACATGCGGGGCGAAGACCAGATCGGGACCGGTCTCGCGGATGGCCGCCACGACCTCCTCGATCGGGGCGGGCGCGAACGGTGCCTGCCGGCCCTCGCTGCTGCGGCGCGCCTTGAGCACCCTGGTGCCCGCCGCGATGCAGCCCATGTCCAGGATCTGGCTCCAGCGGTAGCTGAACCAGCCGTTGCGGAGCACCAGGCACTCGCGATTGGTGGCGAACTGGCGCGCCACTGCTTCCATGCCGAACGTGCCGCTACCCGGCACCACGATTGCGGCTTGCGCGCGATAGGCGCGCCTGAGGATGCCGGAGATGTCGGTCATCACTCGCTGGAATGCCGACGACATGTGGTTGAGCGCGCGGTCGGTATAGACGACCGAATATTCGAGCAGGCCCTCGGGGTCTACGTTCGGCAACAGGCTGGGCACGGCGATCTCCGGCGGAAAACGAACGGTCGGGATTGTCGCACCGAACGCGCCCTCCCCGGCGGAACGGGAGCACGCTGCGCGGCCGCCCGGCGGCCGGTCACAATCGGCCCTGCGGCTTGGCGGGCTCCGGATCGAGGATGCCGAATCGCGCCGGGATCCGCGCGTAGAACATGCGCAGCTTCTCCTGGCGCACCAGTGCGAGCAGCCGCTCGGCCTCGTCGCCGGTGACGATGAATTCCACCTCCACCGCCAGATCGCCGGCCAGTTCGATGAAGTGATCCTCGTGCAGGACGTGATGGCGTCCGAAGCCGGCCATGGCACGGAAGGCCGAACCTCCGCGGATGCCCATCCGGTTGGCCTGCTCCAGCAGCCATTCCCACAGCAGGAGATGGTGGTGCCGTTGCTTCTCGTGCACATAGAAGCGCAGGAACGATCCGTCCATCGTCCGATCCTCCTCGCCGGTCATGCTCGCGGCCTCACGGGTTCAGGAGCATCCATCGCACCGTCAGCATGCCCATCGCGGTCAGCGCCAGCGATCCCGCGAGATGCACGCCGGCAGTGGCGAGCGCCCAGCCGAACTGCGCACGGCCGAGCAGGGTCACGACCTCGGTCGAGAAGGTCGAGAAGGTGGTCAGCCCGCCCAGGAACCCGGTGATGACGAGCAGCCGCAACTCGGGCGCCAAGCCCGATTTCAACGAGAAGAACGCGGCCGCGGCCCCGACGAGATAACCGCCGAGCAGGTTCGCCGCCAGCGTGCCGAGCGGCAGCGTCGGGAAGAGCGGATTCAGCGCGATCCCGAGCGACCAGCGCAGGCACGCGCCCAGCCCGGCGCCCGAGAACACGCACAGTATCGGATAGACGGCCATTCCGTTCCTTCATTGGATGTTGTTCCTGGAACGGAGAATGAAGAGCGCGAGGCCCGAAGGTCACGACCCCAATACCCGCCTTTCCCGGACCGGGTCATTGCAGGCATCATCAGCCTCGCGGGCGGTTGGAGGAGGACTGCCATCTCCTGCGGGCAGTCTACCGGCGCCCCGGATCGTTGTCCAGCCGGGGTGGGGAGCAGCGCACGGTCGCCGCGGTTCCGCGCTTCTCGATGTGCCATGCATTGCTGTATGGCGCCTCCGCCTAGGCGCGGTACCGCCGCGGCAACGGCAAGAACCGAAGCGGTGGCGATCGGGGTGCCTTGTCTCCGACAGCCCGCGGACTCACTCCGACACGGGGGCGCTCCACTCGTGCTGCTCGACGAAGCGGAACAGGAAGTCGATGAAACTTTCGGCCGCCGGCGAGAGCGATCGGCCGTTGCGGGTGAACACGAAGAACTTGCGGGTTACTTCCGGCTCGTGCAGAGGGCGCATCTGCAGGCGGTAGGAATGTGCGAGTGAGCGCGCGTAGGGCAGGCAGGCAGCGATTCCGAGACCGGCGCCGACCATGCTCAGCGCAGTGGTCATGAAGGTCACCTCGTTGCTCGGGTTGAGCGTGAGCTCGGGCAGAGCGGCGTGCAGGTCGACCGAGAGGCGCTCGGTAAATTGTCCCTGCAGGGCGACGATCGGGTACTGCACGGCGTCGGCCCAGCGGATGCGCTCGAGCCGCTCGAGCGGGTGCCCCGGGGGGAAGACGGCCATGAAGGGCATTTCGAACAAGGTGCGCGCGCTGATCTCGAGCGTCGGATCGCGTTCCGGGCCGATGCCGAAGTCGGCCTCGCCACTGAACACGCGCGCCTGGACGCCTTCCACGACGCAATCGAAGAGCCGGATCCGGATCTGCGGATGGGCGCTTCGATAGGCGGCGATGACTTCGGGCAGCAGGGTACAGGAGATCAGTTGCGGTGCCGCAATGCGCAGCATGCCTTTCTTCAGCGCCTTCAGGCTGGCCACCTCGTCGAGCGCGGTGTCGAGGTCCTGGATGACCTTCTCGACGATCGGGCGCAGCTCGCGCCCGACATCGGAGAGCTGGATCCTGCGCGTGCTGCGGTCGAAGACCCGGAGATCGAGGGCGCTCTCCAGCTCCTTGATCAGTCCGCTCAGGGCGGACTGCGTGAGATGCAGGCTGTCGGCGGCCCGGCTGAAGCTGCCCACACGGGCGACGGCCAGAAAGGCGCGTAGCTGGCGGAGGCTTACATTCATTGGCTAATCCGATAAATCAATATGGAAATATCGTTTGTATGATAGTTCGCTTTGCGCTTGAATTGGGGATCCCGGTCGCGAAGGCGCCGGCGGGTCGGTGCACGAAACGCGCTCGTACCGGCCGGGACAGGGGCGGCATCCACTCAACCCGAGGAGACATGCATGCAGATCAGGAAGATTCACCACGTGGCCTATCGCTGCCGGGACGCCAGGGAAACCGTCGAGTGGTACGGCAAGTACCTGAACATGAAGTTCGTGCTGGCGATCGCCGAGAATCAGGTGCCCTCGACCAGGGAACCCGACCCCTACATGCACGTCTTTCTCGACGCCGGCGGCGGCAACATCCTCGCCTTCTTCGAGCTGCCGACGAAACCCCCGATGGGGTTCGATCCGAACACGCCGAAATGGACGCAGCATCTGGCGCTCGAAGTCGATTCGGTGGACACCTTGCTCGCCGCCAAGGCGCGCCTCGATGCCGACGGCATCCCGGTGGTCGGGCCGACCGACCACACCCTGTTCAAGTCGATCTACTTCTTCGACCCGAGCGGCCACCGTCTCGAACTCGCCGCCAACACCGGCACGCCGGCGATGCTGGACGAACTCGACCGTGTGAAGTGGGAGATGCTCGAAGAATGGGCGAAGACGAAGGTCGCCCCGGCGCATGCGCGCTGGATGCACGATGGCAGCTTCGCCCGCTGACCGCCCGGGAAGCGGGCGCGCGTCGAAACGTCCCGGACGCGGGCAAGAGACGGAATGCCGAAAGGATCGCATGACGCATCGGCAGGACGCCCCCCGACAGTGAAGACCGGCAACATGTTCATCGGCCTGACCAGGTGGGTCACCCGCGCGCTGGAAACCGTCATCGTGCTATGCCTGGCGGTCATGGCCCTCCTGGTGTTCGGCAACGTCGTCCTGCGCTATGGCTTCGATTTCGGCATCGCGATGTCGGAGGAACTGGCGCGCCTGCTATTCGTCTGGCTCATTTTTCTCGGCGCCATCCTGGCGTCGCGCCAGCACGCCCACATCGGTTTCGACACGCTAGTCAAGAGCCTTCCGACGGTCTGGAAAAAAGCCGCGATCTCGCTGACCGGCATGCTCATGCTCGGCGCCTGCCTCATCTTCGTGATCGGCGGCTGGCAGCAGACGCTGATCAACCTCGACAACAGCTATCCGGTGCTCGGGATTTCCTATGCCTGGCTGTATGGCGTGGCCATCGTCTTCGGGTTTGGCATGGCGGTCAGCATCGTCTTCAACGTGTGGGACGCACTGGCCCGGGAGCACAGCGACGCCGAGTTGATCCTGACCCGGAACCTCGGCGAGCGCATCGAGCAGGAGATCGAGCGCATGGCGGTCGACGAACGCGAAGAGGGGCCGCGGTGAGCGCCCTGATCTTCCTCGCCATCCTTCTCACGGCAATCGCCGCCGGCATGCCGATCGCCTTCGCACTGCTCTTCGCGGGCATCGGCATCATGCTGCAGCTCGATCAGTTCGACCCGCAGATCGTCGTGCAGAACGCCATTGGCGGCGCGGACAACTTCGTGCTGATGGCGGTGCCATTCTTCATCCTGGCCGGCGAGTTCATGAACGCCGGTGGCCTTTCGAAGCGCATCGTCGATCTCGCCGGTGGATTCGTCGGCCACCTGCGTGGCGGCCTCGGTTACGTGGCGATCGTCGCGGCGCTGCTGCTGGCCAGCCTGTCGGGGTCGGCAGTCGCGGATACCGCGGCGCTCGCGGCGATCCTCGTACCGATGATGCGCCAGGCCGGCTACGATCCGGCGGGTTCCTGCGGCCTGATGGCGGCCGGAGGCATCATCGCCCCGATCATCCCGCCGTCGATCGGCTTCCTTCTCTTCGGTGTCGTCGCCAACGTTTCGATCACGCGCCTGTTCCTCGCGGGCATCATGCCGGGCATCCTGATGGGTACCGCCCTGATCGGTGCCTGGTGGCTTGCTTCGCGCAATGCGGAGACGGCGCTCGCCCCGAAGAAGACGTTGGCCGAGCGCACGCTCCTGCTCGGCAGGGGTTTCTGGGCACTGCTGCTGCCGGTGATCATCGTCGGCGGTCTCAAGTTCGGCATCTTCACGCCGACCGAGGCCGCCGTGGTCGCCGCCTTCTACGCACTCTTCGTCGGCCTCGTCGTGTATCGCGAACTGACCCTGACCTCGATCCACCGCTGCCTGCTGGCCACCGCGCGCACTTCCGCCGTGGTGCTGCTGCTCGCGGCGCTGGCCATGGTCGCCTCGTACATGATCACGATCGCCGACATTCCGGCGCAGGTCGGCGGGTGGATGACGATGTCCGCCGGCAGCCCGCTGCTACTGGTCGGCGCGATGATGATGGTCGTTTTCCTGGCCGGCATGGTGCTCGACTTCATCCCCATCGTGCTGATCTTCACGCCGGTCTTCCTACCCATCGCGCAGCAGGCCGGCATCGACCCGGTCTATTTCGGGGTCATTCTCATCATGGACTGTTCGATCGGCATGATCACGCCGCCCGTCGGCGTGGTGCTCAACGTGGTGAGTTCGATCGGCAGGATCTCCATCGAGCAGGCGGTCAGGGGAGTCCTTCCCTTCCTGATCGCCGAATCCGTGGTGCTTGTCGCGCTCATCCTTTTTCCGCCGCTGGTGATGATCCCGGCCGGCTGGTGGAAGTAGTCGTCGTTCGCTCGCTGTACGCCACTCAACCGAAGGAGACAACCGTCATGAAATCCCATCTCGCGCGCAAGTTCGCGGCCGTCCTCGCGGCCTCTCTGTTCTCGGGTTCCGTCCTCGCCCAGGTTACCGCAAAGTTTGCCTGCACTCTGCCGGAGAAATCGCACCAGGGGCAGGGCGTCGCCAAGTTCGTCGAACTGGTGGAGGCGAAGAGCAAGGGCAGCATCAGGATCAAACCCTTCTACAACGCGTCGCTGGGCAACGACGTGCAGGTCACCTCGGCATTGCAGGGCGGCACCATCGAGTTCGTCGTCCCGCAGACGACGACGCTCACCGGCATGGTCAAGGAATTCGAGATTCTCGACTTCCCCTTCCTGTTTAGCAACGAAATGGAAGCCGAGAAGATCCTCGACGGCGCGGTCGGGCAGCAACTGCTCGCCAAGCTGCCGGCGAAAGGGCTGGTCGGACTGGGCTACTGGGAGAACGGCTTCTTCAACGCCACCAACAGCAAGCACCCGATCACCCGGCTCGAGGATTTCCAGGGGCTGAAATTCCGCGCTATTCAGGCGAAGATTTCGCAGGAAACGCTGAAGGCGCTGGGCGCCAACCCGGTCCCGCTGGCCGTGCCGGAGCTCTACACGGCGCTCGAGACGCGCACGGTGGATGGACAGGGGACGCCGACGGCGGTGATCGCCGCGCTCAAACTCAACGAGGTACAGAAATACCTGTCGCTCACGCGGCACAGCTATGGCGCCTTCATTCCACTCGTCTCGAAGAAGTTCTGGGACAAGCTTGCCGCAGGCGACCGCAAGATCCTGCAGGAAGCCGCCTTCGAAACCCGCGCGTACCAGCGCGGCGTGGCACGCGCGCAGGCGAAGTCGGCGCAGGAGGCGATGGCCGCCAAGGGAATGCTGGTCAATGAGATTTCCGCCGGCGAGCGCGCGCGGATGCGCGAGCGGGTGAAGCCGGTCTGGGAAATGTTCGCCAGGGAGGTCGGCAGCGAAATCTACAAGGACGTGACGGGGCAGCTCGGCGGCAAGTGATCCCGCGGGCGATCGGGGACGGCCTGCGGGTCTCCCCCACACGAACCGAAAGAGGCAGGCACCGATGAAACTCGCCACGCTCAAAGCCGGCGGCCGCGACGGCGCGCTGGTCGTCGTCAGCCGCGATCTCCAGCGCTGCCGGCGCGTTCCGGCCATCGCCCGGACGCTGCAGGCGGCGCTCGACGACTGGGGCGGCGTCGCGGCGCCGCTGCAGGAAGTCTATGAGGCGCTCAACGATAACGTCGCGCGCCGCGCCGAAGCCTTCGAAGCGAAGCGCTGCCATTCGCCGCTGCCGCGCGCCTACCAGTGGGCCGACGGCTCCGCCTACGTGAACCACGTCGAGCTCGTGCGCCGCGCGCGCGGCGCCGAGCTGCCGCAGTCGTTATGGACCGACCCGCTGATGTACCAGGGCGGCTCCGACTCCTTCGTCGGACCACGCGACCCGATCTATGCATTTTCGGAGGAATGGGGAATCGACCTCGAGGCGGAGGTCGCGGTGGTCACCGGGGACGTGAGGATGGGTGCCACCGCGGAGCAGTGTGCCGGCGCGATCCGTCTGCTGATGCTGGTGAATGACGTGTCGTTGCGCAACCTGATCCCGAACGAGCTGGCCAAGGGTTTCGGCTTCTTTCAGTCGAAGCCGGCGTGCGCCTTCTCGCCGGTTGCGGTGACGCCCGACGAACTGGGCGATGCCTGGAGGGACGCGAAGGTGCATCTGCCACTCGTCGTGCACCTGAATGGAAAGCCTTTCGGACGGCCGAATGCCGGTGCGGACATGACCTTCGACTTCGGCCGGCTGATCGCCCACGCGGCAAGGACACGCGAACTGGAAGCCGGCTCGATCATCGGCTCGGGCACCGTTTCAAACAGGCAGGACGGCCTGCACGGATCGAGCATCGAGAACGGCGGCGTCGGCTACTGCTGCCTCGCCGAACTGCGCATGTATGAAACGATCGAGACGGGTGCACCGAAAACCTCGTTCCTCAAGTTCGGAGACCGCGTACGCATCGAGATGGCCGACGTGCAAGGGCGCGCCCTCTTCGGCGCCATCGAGCAGAGCGTCGTGCGGTATCCCGGCTGAAGCCGTGCTCAGGCTCTACACCTACTTTCGCAGCTCCGCCGCCTACCGCGTGCGCATCGGTCTCAACCTCAAGGGGCTAGCATACGAGAGTGTTCCCGTCCATCTGGTGCGCGGCGGCGGCGAGCATCTTTCCGATGCCTACCGCGCGCTCAATGCCGGCGCCATGGTCCCGACGCTGGTCGACGGCGACGCGGCGCTTGGCCAGTCGCTGGCCATTCTCGAATATCTCGACGAAACGCATCCGGCGGTGCCGCTGCTGCCGGTGCATCCGCTCGGCCGCGCCCGCGTGCGCTCGCTGGCGCTCACCGTCGCCTGCGAGATTCACCCGATCAACAACCTGCGCGTACTCAAGTACCTGACTGGCACGCTGGGGGTGGGCGAAAAGATGAAGAGCGAGTGGTACCGCCACTGGGTGACCGAGGGCCTGGCGATTCTCGAAACCCGCCTTGCTTGCGAACCGCAGACGGGCCGCTACTGTCACGGCGATACGCCGACGCTGGCCGACTGCTTCCTGATCCCGCAGGTGTACAACGCACAGCGCTTCCACGTGGACCTCGCACCTTATCCGGCAATCCGGCGCATCCACGCCGCCTGCGCCAATCTGCCGGCCTTCTCGGCAGCGCATCCGGCACGGCAGCCGGACGCTGAGTAGGTGCGCACAGCGCGTCACGGCGGCCGGTGCCCACTGCCTGCCCGTTCGGCTGAAACCTCTTTCAACGCAGAGACCGCAGAGACGCAGAGCACGCAGAGGAAAAATCGGGTCGCATCGCGCAGGCCGCTGCGCCGAGCTTGGAGGCTTCCTGTGTTCTCGGTTTTTCTCTGCGTCGTCTGCGTCGAGTGCGGTTTTTCCACAGGCTCTGAGACCATCATCCATGAACGAGCCGCGCATCCGGTGCGCACCACCGGCCGGAATCGCCCGGCACGTGACGCCTCCGGGGGCGCATCGTCTGGTAAGCTGCGAGGCGTGGATTCGGGGCATGGCTGAGCATTCCACTCGCGGCCGGACCGCTGCCTGGCCGGCGCCCGCGGGAGGACATCGATGCATCGACGGGAATTCGTGAAATTGTTCGCCGGGGCGGCGGCGATTCCGGTCGCCGGCGCCGAAGGATGGGGCGGGCGGCCCGCGAGCGATGTCTGCCGCTCGCGCGCGGCTGCCCCGATGCCCGTGGCCGCGCGCAACGCGGGCGTGCTGGAGTTCGAGGGCATGCACATCCTCGCCTATGGCGCCATGCGCGCCCTGGCGAAGCGCTACGGCGGCAGCCCGCCGCTCGTCGTGCGCGGGGGCGGCTGCGACGAGGGCATCCTCGCGGTGCGCCGCGGCGCGGCCGATCTCGGTGGCATGTGCTGCCCGGTGGCCGGTTCCCCCGGCCAGGACCTGCCGCGCTCGGTGGTCGCCCGCGACATCAAGGCGGTCATCGTCCATCCCGCGAATCCGCTGCGCGAGATCGGCCTGGAGGCGCTGGCTGCCGTGGCGCGCGGCGACTCTCTGCGCTGGTCGGAGGTGGGCGGCGCGGATCGCGCGATCGCCTTCGTGATCCGCAGGCATTGCGCCGAGTACGTGGAGCCGGTGCGCCGCATGCTGCTCGGCGAGCGGCCCGACTGGACGCCGCGCGGGCTGTTCGTCGACACGGACGAGAAGATCGTCGAGACCGTGGCGCGCTTTCCGGGTGCGCTCGGGGTGGTGAGCTGGGTGTTCGCGCGCGAGCCCGCCCGGCGCGGCGAAATCAGGGCTTTGGCGGTCGAGGGCGTGCCGATCGAGGCCGCCGGGCAGGGCCGCTATCCGCTGACCGGGCCGCTGTCGGTGGTGTTCTCGCGATGGGATGACGAACGCATGGGGCCGTTCTTCGATTTCCTCTACGGTCCCGTTGGCCGAATGGTGATCGCGCGCGCCATGATCCCGGTGTCCGCCGGCGAGGCCGGCTATCGCCGCGCGCGCATGCGTCAGGCGGTCTGAACCTTGCCAAACCGATGGGCTGCCAGAATGCCAGAAGGCGGCAGTTCGCAGGGCGGATGAGCGCGGCGTAATCCGCCGAATGTGTTCCGCCATACGGCGCAATGCGCTTCGCTTGTTGCGCCCCAAGGCAGGTGGATCTTGGCACCGGACAGGCAGAGGCTGAACCTCAAGGCCGGAGCGGCAGCCAGACCGTCACTTCGCCGCGATCCTCTCCGCCGATTTCGATGCGCCCGGCATGGGCCTGCGCGATCGCCAGCGCGCTCGCCAGTCCGAGGCCGGTGCCGCCGCTCCTGGTGGTGAAGAAGGGTTCGAACACGCGCTCCCTGACCTCGGGCGGGAAGCCCGGCCCCTGGTCGAGGATGCGGATGCAGGCTTCATCGTGGGAGCGCTCCGCGGTCACGACGATCTCGCAGAGCGGGCAGGCCTCGTGCGCGTTGTCCAGGAGGTTGTCCATCACCTGCTCGATCTGGAAGCGGTCGCCCAGGACGGGCAGGCCGGTTGCCGCCGGCTCGAAGCGGACCCCGTGGCCGCGTCCGGCTTCCCAGCGTGCCGCGATTTCGCGGCAGGCCGCCACCAGGTCGAGCGGCACGGCGTTGATGCGTACCGGCCGGCCGAAGGCGAGCAACTGCTGGACGGTGCGCGTGCAGCGTTCCGCGTGGTGGGCGATGAGGTCGAGATCCTCGGCGAGGGGCGCGGACGAACCCGCCTCGCGCCGCATGAGCCGCGCCACGTTGCTGATGACCGTCAGCGGGTTGTTGATGTCGTGGGCCACCCGTGCGGCGACGCGGCCGATGGCCGACAGGCATTCCTGGTGGCGCAGTTGCTGTTCCAGCCGGCGCAGTTGCGCCAGGTCCGCGCTCATGGCATTGAAGGTGCGCACGAGGTTGGCGACCTCGTTGTTGCCGCGCGCTTCCAGTTTCTGCCCGAACTCGCCGCGGCCGACCGCGGCGGCGGCGCGCGCGAGGGCCTCCACCGGCGCGAGCTGCCAGCGCACCGCCCAGGCGAGCGCCGCCACGAGCAGCGTGCCGGAGATGGCGAGAATGACGGCGAGCAGTTGCTTGGCCTTGCTCAGCGCGCTCGCCGCGGTGTCCGGCAGCTCCACGTCCAGGAATGCGGGGGCGGATGCGCCTCCGGGCAGCGCGATGCGCAGCACGCCGGGGCCGGGTTCCCCGGTCGCCGATTTGCGCAGTGTCGTCTGCTCGCGCTCGGCGATGGCGCCCAGGAGGGCGTCCAGCGAGCGCGCCACGTGGATGTGCGCGATCGCCGACTCGTCGCGCATCAGCGCGGCGCCGGCCACGATCCACGCGTTTCTGCCGGACCAGAAGACGCGGGTCGGCCCGGGTGCGGCGGCTGCATCGAGCAGCGGCCGGGGCGCCTCGCGCGGCGCGCTCGCGATCAGCCTGCCCCGTGCATCCCGCAGGGTCAGCACGTCGAGCCGGAAGGCCCGGGCGATGCGCTCCACGGCGAGCCGCGGGTGATCCCGCTCGCCTTCCAGGTAGAGGTGGTAGTAGGTCGCGTGCCGCAGGTCGGCGTCGTCCGCGACCAGCTTCGCGATACCCTCCATGCGCAGGAATTCTTCCTGGATGCTGCGGCTCACCAGCACGCGGATGCGCTCCGCGCGCTCGCGGTGCAGCTCGCCGAAATGGCGGGTGACGAAGTGATCGATGCCGAAGAACAGCGCCGCGCTGGTCAGGCTGATGAATGCCGCGACCAGGGCGACCATCCGCAGCACCAGGGAATGCCGCGCCGGCACCGCGGCGGAGGCCGCAGGCGCGGCGCGCTGCCCCTGCGGTGTGATAATCCCAAAAACCGCAGTTGACCGCTCCATTGGCTTCATGACGTCGCGCCCATGCTGACCGGGGTGTCTTCGGCAACCCTCACCCGATAGGTGAACCCGCTACAGGCCCGATTGCACGATTTGCGGACCGCCTGGCGGCTCCTCCTTGCGGGGGGCGGCCCCGCGGCGTCGTCACGCCTTGCCAGACAAAACCCGCAAACCGCACACTCAGAGGTGTCCAACTGCGGTTTTTAGGATAATTGCGCTCATGTTCCGCGTAGCATACCCCGTCGATGGATAGCGGTGCCGCGCTCAGGATCCTCGTCGTCGAGGACGAGCGCGACGTGGCGACGACGCTGAAGCGGGTGATCGAGTCCTGCGGCCGTCATGACGTCCGCCTGTGCATCGGCGGCGACGCCGGCGCGATGCTGCGTGCATTCCGGCCCGACTTGGTGTTCACCGATCTGATGATGCCCGGCGAGGACGGCTTCGCGATGATCCGCCGGGTGAAGGACTTCGATCCCGATCTGCCCGTGGTGGTCGTGAGCGCGTTCTCGACGCTGGAAAACGCGGTCGAGGCGGTCAAGCTCGGAGCCTTCGACTTCCTCGCGAAACCGTTCAGCCCCGAGTCGGTCGATCTGATCCTGGCGAAGGTCGAGCGCGACCGGCAGCTTCGCGAACGCGCCGCCGAGGCCCGGCGGCAAGCGGATGCCCAGGATGCGGACCTGCGCGCGCTGCTCGGCGAGAGCGCGCCCATGCGCCGGCTGCGCGAATGGATCGTGAAGGCGCGGGGGGCGAAGGCGAATGTGCTGATCGAGGGCGAGAGCGGCACCGGGAAGGAGCTCGTCGCGCGGGCGATCCATGCCAGGAAGGGGCCCTATGTCGCCGTCAATGCGGCCGCGGTGCCGGACAGCCTGGCCGAGGCGGAGCTGTTCGGCTATCGCAAGGGCGCATTCACGGGCGCCGTCGCGGATCGCGCGGGCCTGCTCGCCGAGGCGAACGGCGGCACCCTGTTCCTCGACGAGATCAACGCCATGAGCCCGGGTCTCCAGGCCAAGCTGCTGCGCGTTCTGGAGGACAGGAGGCTGCGGCCGCTGGGCGGGACGGGCGAGCAGGCGCTGGATTTCCGGCTGCTCTCGGCCACCAACCGCGATCTGGAACGGATGGTCGAGCAGGGCGAGTTCCGGCGCGACCTGTATCACCGGATCAAGGTTCTCCACACCCGCATCGTCCCCTTGCGCGAGCGGCGCGAAGATATCCCGCAGCTCGCGGCGCATTTCCTCCAGCACTACGCCCGCGCGCACGGTTGCCGTGCGCGCAGGCTGTCGGCCGAGGCGCTGGCTGCGCTCACCGCCGCCAACTGGCCGGGGAACGTGAGGGAGCTGGAAAACGTGATCGAGCAGGCGGTGATCCTGTGCCCGCCCGGCGCCGTGGAGATCTCCGCGGCCGCGCTCACGGGTTCAGACAAGCCCGCGCCGCTGCGGCGCGGGGACGGGGAGGCGAAGAGCCTCGCCGCGGTGGAGATGGAACACATCCAGGCGGTGCTCGCATCCACCGCGGGCAACAAGGCCCAGGCGGCGCGCATCCTCGGGATCGACTACAAGACGCTGCTGCGCAAGCTCGCGCCGTAGGGCTGCCACCATGGCGAAACGCCAGGGCGATTCGCCCCATGCGGCGGGGTGCCGGCCGCCGCGGGCGAGCGGCGCGCGCGGCGGTACCGCAGGCGGATGAATCGCTTGCCGCTTTTCGTCGGCCTCTGGCATGGAAGCTGCTTCTGCGGCACCGGTGCGCCGCAGGTGCGTGCGCGTTTTTTCGCAGAAGCCAAAGGAGGAGTGCGAATGAAGATGTCGGTTGCCGGGAAAATCGCCGGTTCCACGCTGGCCGTGGGAGCGATCATCGGGCTGGGCGGCTGTGCCGGAGTGGGCGGCGGCGCGACCCAGGTCAAGACCGTGTGGCCATCCACCATCGTGCATCTGCACGCGAGCGGGAATGCCTTCCTCGTCGATCCCGCCACCGACGGCGTCGTCGCCCGGCTGAAGACCGAGAAGGGTGCGAGCCTGGGCGCCACGACTCCGGACGGCCGCAAGGTGTATCTGGGTTCCGAGGCCGAGGGCGGCACCACCGTGAGCGTCATCGATCTCGCGCGGCGCGACGTGGTCGCGAAGATCCGCACCGCAACCGACCCAAGCATCCCGCGGTGAGCCCGGACGGCAAGTGGGTGATGATCAATCACTGGGGCCTGGACGGCGGCAAGCTGCGCGTGGCCTTCATCGACACCGCCAGCGACAAGGTGGCGAAGAACGTCGAACTCGACGTGGCCGGCAAGCCCAAGGGTCCGACCTCCATGCACAATGCATGGAGCTACGATTCACGGTTCGCCTTCACCGTGGATCGCGTCGACGACAATCTCGTCGTCATCGACACGCGCGACTGGTCGGTCAAGAAGATCCATACGCCCTCCAAGCCCCACTATCCCGTGCCCAACCCGGACGGAAGGGAACTGTGGCTAGTGGTCGAGGGCAAGGACGCGGTGAAGGAGCGTCCGGCCGCGCTCGTCTTCGACCTCACACAGGCCGGGATGCCGATGATCGCGCGCGTCGACATGCCGCTCACGAACCAGAGCGTGATCGAGGGGCACCACGGCAACTTCACTCAGGACGGCCGTCACTTCTATCTCTTGAACCGTGGCCCCGGCAACAAGTCGCGTGGAACCGAGGTCGCGGTTTTCGACGCGAAGACGAAGAAGCTCGTCGCGCGCGCCGAGCCCGCCAGCACCGGAATCGGCCACGCCTACAACACGCCGGACGGCAAGTACGCGGTCATCACCAACTACGGCAACAACAGGATCTCCATCGTCGATGCGCACAACTTCCGTCTGGTGAAGGACCTCACCGTCGGCAAGGGCCGCATGGGGCACGTCGCCTTCACGCCGGACGGCCGCTACGGCTATGTCTCGAACGCGGGCGACGGCAACCTGCACAAGATCGACATGGCCAGCCTCGCGGACGTCAAGACGATCCAGACCGGGAACTTCCCCGGCGGCTCGCAGGTGCTGAACGTGTGGACCAACGTGTTCGAGGAGCTGCCTCGCTGAACCGCGCTCCGGCGGCCGCGGGCGATGCGGCCGCCGGGATCGCGCAGGCGATCGAGCTGTCGGCGGTCCGCTTCCGCTGGCGCGCGCAGCGTTCGCCCTGTCTCTCGATCGCGCACTTCGCTCTCGCATCCGGCGAGAGGGTCTTCCTGCATGGCGAGAGCGGGTCGGGCAAGAGCACCCTGCTCAACCTGATCGCCGGCGTACTGCTGCCGGAGGCCGGCTCGCTGCGCGTGCTCGACCAGGAGCTGGCCCGCCTGTCGGGTTCCGCCCGCGACCGGCTGCGGGCCGACCACATCGGCTTCGTCTTCCAGCAGTTCAACCTCATCCCGTATCTCTCCGTGATGGAGAACGTGCTGCTGGCGCTGCGCTTCTCCCCTCGCCGGGCGGCGCGTGCGGGCGGCGGATCCAGGGCGCGCGCCGCGGAGGTCGCGCGCCTGCTCGCTTCGCTCGATCTCGATCCGGCGCTCCAAACGCGAACCGCGGCCGAGCTCTCGGTCGGCCAGCAGCAGCGGGTCGCGGTCGCCCGCGCGCTCATCGGCAGCCCCGAGATCGTCATCGCGGACGAGCCCACCTCCTCGCTCGATGCGGTCCGGCAGCAGGCTTTCATGGAGCTGCTGCTCGAGGAGTGCGGCCGGGCGCATGCCGCCCTGCTGTTCGTCTCGCACGACCTGCGGCTCGCCCGGCATTTCGGGCGCTGCGTCGCCATGGCCGACATCAACCTCGCGGAAGCGGGGTCATGACTGCGCTGTTGCGGATCGCGCTGCGCAGCGCATGGAACCGGCGCCTCACCCTGGGCCTGACTGCGGCGGCGATTGCGCTCGCGACGACCCTGCTGCTCGGCGTGGAGCGCGCGCGCAGCGGTGCGCGCGAAGCGTTCGCGAGCTCGGTCTCGGGCACCGATCTCATCGTCGGCGCGCGCGCGAGCCCGGTGCAGCTCCTGCTCGCCAGCGTCTTCCGGGTGGGCGAGCCCGCGGCCGAGATGAGCTGGAGGAGCTACGAGGCGATCGCGGCTCATCCCGCGGTCGCCTGGAGTCTCCCGCTGAGCTTCGGGGACAGCCACCGGGGGTTCCCGGTGCTGGGGACCGTGCCCGCGTATTTCGAGCGTTACCGCCATGGCGCCGGGACGGCGTTGCGGATGAAGGCGGGGCGCGCCTTCTCGGGGACGCTCGACGGCCTGTACGAGGCGGTCGTCGGGGCCGAGGTGGCGGGGCGTCCCGGTCATCGGCTGAACGATTCCATCGTCCTCGCGCATGGCGGCGGCGAGTTCGCGCACTCCGAGCATTCGGACAAGCCCTTCCGCATCGTCGGCATCCTGGAACGCACCGGAACGCCGGTGGACCGGACGGTCTTCGTGAGCCTTGCCGCGGTCGAGGCCGTCCATCTGGAGTGGGCCGGGGGCGCGCCGCTGCCCGGCGTGTCGATCCCCGCCGAGTTCGCCCGCAAGTTCGACCTCGCCCCGAAGCGCATCTCCGCCATGCTGGTGGGACTGAAGAACCGCGCGGCGGCGCTCCGGGTGCAGCGTTTCGTCAACGACTTCCGGGCCGAGGCCCTGACCGCGGTGCTGCCCGGCGTTGCGCTCGACGAGCTCTGGCAGGTGGTGGGCGTGGCCGAGCGTACCCTGCTGGCGGTGTCTGCGCTGGTGGTGGCGGTGGGGCTCGCCGGACTCGCGGCGGTGGTGCTGGCCGGACTCGATGCACGCAGGCGGGAGCTCGCCATCCTGCGCTCGGTCGGCGCCGGCCCGCGCCACATCGTCGCGCTGCTTGCCGCCGAAGGGACAATGGTGACCCTCGCCGGGATGGCTGCGGGCCTCCTGCTGCTCGCAGCCGGCGCGCTCACGCTCGGCCCGCAGATCGAGGCCCGCTACGGACTCGCGCTGGCGTTGCAGGCGCCGGCGGGTGGAGAATGGCGGCTGCTCGGCGCCGTGCTCGCGACCGGCATCGTCGCGAGCGTCCTGCCGGGATGGAGGGCGTACTCGCTGTCGCTCGCCGACGGGCTCACGCCCAGACTCTGACCGTTGCGCGGATTCCTGCCCAAGTGAGAAAAGCGATCCTCGTCACGCTGCTCTGCCTCGCCGCCGCGATTCGGGCCGAGAGCTACCGCAAGCTCGACTGGGATGCGCTGGTGCCGAAGGGCTGGCAGCCGGATGCCGAGCTCGCCAACACGAATCTCGGCTGGCTCCAGGACGACGACCCGAAGGCGCGCGAGCTGCTCGCGCGGCTCAAGCGGGCTTGGGACGCGGCGCCGGTCGAGCCCGCCCTGAAAGGCGCGCGGGTGCGCCTCCCCGGTTACGTGGTGCCGCTGGAACGCAAGGGCGACGAGCTGCGCGAGTTCCTGCTCGTGCCCTATTACGGCGCCTGCATCCACACCCCGCCGCCGCCCGCGAACCAGATCGTCCATGTCCTGCCTGCGAAGCCGCTCAGGGGCATACAGACGATGGACGCGGTCTGGGTGAGCGGAACCCTCGATACCGTCCGGGTCGAGACCGGAATGGGCGCGGCCGGCTACCGGCTGAAGGCGGACGCCGTCACGGCCTACGGGGGCCGATAGCCGGGCGCGTGGGTTCCTCGCCCGCGCTCACTTGCGCCAGGCGCTGAAGACGTAACCCTTGTCCTTCTGCGGCTCGTGGCAGCCGAAGCAGGCCTTGGCGGCATTTCCCGCCACCGCCCGTTCCGTCTTCGAATCGCCCTTGAAGCCCTCGAAGCCCCAGCCGCCGGTTTCGGCGTACTTCTTCGCATCCTTGTGCATCACGCCA
>MNXU01000074.1 GCA_001872285.1 Betaproteobacteria bacterium CG2_30_68_42 | reverse complement strand
CCACGGCGGCAGCCGGCGCGGCCGGGGCTGGAGCCGCCGCGGCAGGCGCGGGCGAAGGGGCCGCCGTGGCCGCGGTATCGATGCGCGCGATCACCTCTCCCGCGCTGACCGTCGCGCCGTTTGGCTTGACGATCTCGGCCAGCACACCGGCTTCCGGCGCCGGCGTCTCGAGCACGACCTTGTCGGTCTCGATGTCGATCAGGTTTTCGTCGCGCTCGACGCGGCTGCCGGGCGACTTGTGCCAGCTCACCAGGGTCGCCTCGGCGACCGATTCGGAAAGTTGCGGAACCTTCACTTCGATCAGCATTGTCGATCTCTCAGCGACCTTGCGGCCGGCGGATGCGGGGCGCGCGCCCCCCTGCGCCTGCGCACGCGGCTCATTTCCCCAGCCTCCCGAGCGCGCGGGCGACGAGCGCCTGCTGCTGCTCGAGGTGTTTCGCCGGATAGCCGACCGCGGGCGAGGCCGACGGCGGCCGGCCAGCGAAGTGGAGCGTCTGTCCCTCGCGCAGCACCTTGCTGAAATGGTGGTTGGACGCGAACCACGCGCCCTGGTTCTCCGGCTCTTCCTGGCACCACACGATCTGCTTCACGGCGGGGAATTTCTTCAGCTCGGCCGCCAGCGCCTTTTCCGGGAACGGGTAGAGCTGCTCGATGCGCAGCAGGGCGATGTTCGCGATCTTGCCCGCGCGCCGCGCCGCGGCCAGGTCGTAATAGACCTTGCCCGCGCACAGCACCACCCGGGTCACGTGTTTGGCATCGAGTGCCTCGGCCTCGGGCAGGACGGTGCGGAAGCTCCCGCCCGACAGGTCCTCGAGCGTCGAGACCGCCGCCTTGTGCCGCAGCAGCGACTTGGGCGTCATCACGACGAGCGGCTTGCGCAGCTTCCTCAGCATCTGCCGGCGCAGGAGGTGGAAGATCTGCGCCGGCGTGCTCGGCACGCACACCTGCATGTTCTGCTCCGCGCACAACTGGAGGTAGCGTTCCAGGCGCGCCGAGGAATGCTCCGGCCCCTGCCCCTCGTAGCCGTGCGGCAGCAGCATCACCAGCCCCGACAGCCGCCCCCACTTGGCCTCCCCCGAGGCGATGAACTGGTCGATCAGCACCTGGGCGCCGTTGGCGAAATCGCCGAACTGCGCCTCCCACACCACCAGCTCGTTCGGCTCCGCGGTGGAGTAGCCGTACTCGAAGCCGAGCACGCCTTCCTCGGACAGCACCGAGTCGATCACGATGAACGGCGCCTGGCCCTCCGCCAGACGCGCGAGCGGCACATAGGTGCCTTCGTCCCAGCGCTCGCGGTTCTGGTCGTGCAGTACCGCATGGCGGTGGAAGAAGGTGCCGCGACCGCTGTCCTCCCCGGAAATGCGCACCCCGAACCCGGACACCAGCAGCGTCGCACAGGCGAGCGCCTCGCCCATCCCCCAGTCGACGGGCAGGCGGCCCTCGCCCATCGCCCTGCGATCCTCGATGATCTTGCGCACCCGCGAATGCAGGGTGAAGTTCTCCGGCACCGCCGTGAGCCGTTCGGCGAGGCTGCGCAGTTGCGCTGCCGGCACCCGGGTGTCGCATTCGTCGGTGTACCTGTGGCCCACGAACGGCCGCCAGTCCACGGCGAACCTGCGGGTGTGATCGGTGAGCACCGGACTTTCCACGAGCCTGCCCTCGTCGAGCGCGGTGCGGAAGTCGCGGATCATCCGCTCGGGCTCGTCGGGCGCGACGACGCCCTGCGCGACGAGCCGGTCGGCATACAGGCTGCGGGTGCCGGGATGCGCGGCGATCTTCTTGTACATCAGCGGCTGGGTCACCATCGGCTCGTCCTGCTCGTTGTGGCCGAGCCGGCGGAAGCAGATCAGGTCGATGACGACATCGCGCTTGAACTGCTGCCGGAATTCCATCGCCAGCCGCGACACGAAGGCCACCGCCTCGGGATCGTCGCCATTGACGTGGAAGATCGGCGCCTCGATCATCTTGAAGATGTCGGAAGCATAGAGCGAGGAGCGGTAGTCGCGCGGATCCGAAGTGGTGAAGCCGATCTGGTTGTTGATGACGACATGCACCGTGCCACCGGTGCCGTAGCCGCGGGTGTTCGAGAAGTTCAGCGTCTCCTGCACCACGCCCTGGCCCGCGACCGCGGCATCCCCGTGCAGCAGCACCGGGATGACCTGGTTACCGTCCTTGTCGCCGCGGTGGCGCTGGCGGGCATAGACCGAACCCTCGACCACCGGGTTGACGATCTCCAGGTGCGAAGGGTTGAACGCGAGCGTGAGGTGCACCGCGCCGGCCGGTGTCGCGACGTCGGAGGAAAAGCCCTGGTGATACTTGACGTCGCCCGCGACGAGTTCCTCGCCATGCCTGCCCTCGAATTCGAGGAACAGTTCCCTGGGCGACTTTCCGAGCGTATTGACCAGGACATTCAGGCGGCCCCGGTGCGCCATGCCGACGACCAGTTCCTGCGCGCCGAGGCCGGCCGCGGTGCGGACCAGTTCGTCGAGCGCCACAATCGTCGATTCTCCGCCTTCGAGCGAAAAGCGCTTCTGCCCGACATAGCGCGTGTGCAGGGTTTTCTCCAGCGTCTCCGCTGCGGTGAGGCGTTCCAGCAGACGCCGCTTCTCGCCCGCGGAAAACACGGGGGTCGAGCGGATCGGCTCGATGCGGCCCTGCACCCAGCGCTTCTGCGCCACGTCGCTGATGTACATGTACTCGGGGGCGATCGTCCCGCAGTAGGTCTGGCGCAGTGCATCGAGGATCTCGCGCAGCGTCGCTTCCGCGGGGCCGAACGCGAACGATCCGGTGTTGAAGGTCTGCCCGAAGTCGGCCTCGGTGAAGCCGTAGTAGCCCGGTTCGAGTTCGGCGATCGCCGGGCGCTCCTGGCGCTTGAGCGGATCGAGCTGGGCCCAGCGGTTTCCCAGGAAGCGGTAGGCGTTGATGAGCTGGAGCACGCCCACCTGGCGCTTGTCGGCGAGCGCGGCAATTGCGCGCGGCGCACCCATGCGGGCGCGCTGGGCGAAGCCGGCGATGATGGGCGCATGAGCGACATCGGGGCCGGCGGCTCCCGGCACATTCTGGAGCCGGTCGAAATACGCGCGCCACTGCTCGCTCACCGCGGCCGGATTGTCGAGATAGCGCTCGTAGAGCTCCTCGATGAACGGCATGTTGGCGCCGAACAGGTGGGAACTGGCGAGCATGCGCTGCATTTCGTTCATCGTTCGTGTCTCAACCGATTCTCCTGAATTCCAGGTTTCAGGTTTCAGGTTTTGCGACGCGATTCCTGTCACCCACGCGGAATGCACCGCCGAACTTGGAACCTGAAATCTGAAACTTCAAGCCGCCGAAGGCGTATTCAGCGGCTGGCGAGCGGCGGGACGTCGCGGCGAGGGGTGCCCGTGTAGAGCTGCCGCGGGCGTCCGATGCGCTGGTCCGGATCGGCGATCATTTCGTTCCATTGCGCGATCCAGCCCACCGTCCTCGCCAGCGCGAAGATCCCGGTGAAGAGCTGGGTCGGGATTCCCAGCGCGCGCTGCACGATGCCGGAGTAGAAATCGACGTTCGGGTAGAGCTTCTTTTGGACGAAGTACTCGTCCTCGAGCGCGATCTTCTCCAGTGCGAGAGCAAGCTTGAACAGGCGGTCGTCGTGCAGGCCCAGCTCCTCGAGCACCTCGTGGCAGGTCTCGCGCATCAGCTTCGCACGCGGGTCGTAGTTCTTGTAGACGCGGTGCCCGAAGCCCATCAGCTTGAAGCCGTCGTTCTTGTCCTTGGCGCGCCGGATGTACTCGCCCACGCGCGAGACGTCGCCGATCTCCTCGAGCATGTTCAGGCAGGCCTCGTTCGCGCCTCCGTGCGCCGGTCCCCACAGGCAGGCGATGCCCGCGGCGATGCAGGCGAACGGGTTGGCGCCCGAGGAGCCCGCCAGCCGCACCGTCGAGGTCGAGGCGTTCTGCTCGTGGTCGGCATGCAGGATCAGGATGCGGTCGAGCGCCCGCACCAGCACCGGGTTCGGCTCGTACTTCTCGCACGGCGTGGCGAACATCATGTGGATCAGATTGGCCGTGTAGTCGAGGTCGTTGCGCGGGTACATGAAGGGCTGGCCGATCCCGTACTTGTAGGCCATGGCGACGATGGTCGGCATCTTCGCGATCAGCCGGTGCGCGGAGATCGTGCGGTCGGTCTCGTTGGAGATGACCATGGCCTCGTGATAGAAGGCCGAGAGAGCGCCCACCACCCCGACCATCACCGCCATCGGGTGCGCATCGCGGCGGAAGCCCGAGAAGAAGCGGATGAGCTGTTCATGCACCATCGTGTGGTTCTTGATGATGCCCTCGAAGCCCGCCTTCTGCGAGGCGTCCGGCAGCTCTCCGTTCAGGATGAGGTAGGCGACTTCCAGGAAGTTGCAGTCGTGGGCGAGCTGCTCGATCGGATAACCGCGGTAGAGCAGCACGCCGGCATCGCCGTCGATGTAGGTGATCGCGGACTTGCAGCTCGCAGTGGCGACGAAGCCCGGATCGAAGGTGAACACCCCGGCCTTGGCGTAGAGCTGGCGGATGTCGATCACATCGGGACCGACGCTGCCGGAATACACGGGGAGTTCGAGCGTCTTGCCGTCGATGGTCAGGGTTGCGTTGCGTTGGGTGTTCATGGGCGTCCCGAATTGGAGAGTTGAGCTTCGTCCAGCCGCTGCCCGCTACTGCGCACGGAGCAGGGCGACCAGTCCCTTCAGGCGGGCGTCTTCGCACTCCCGGCGCCCGCACACGATTTCCCAGAGTTCGAGGTCGTCGTAGTCGAGGAGCCGATCGAGCGCGGCCCGGCCCGCGGCGTCGAGCCCGTCCAGCTCGCGCTGTGCAAAGCGCTGCAGGACCAGATCGAGCTCGAGCAGGCCGCGCCGCATGCAGTGCCAGCGCAGCCTCCCGAGCGGGACATCGGCTCCGGCCACGGTCGTCATCGCTACACCGTCCTCGCCAGCATCATCGCCTTGATCTTTCCGATCGCCGCCATCGGATTGAGTTCCTTCGGGCACGCGTCGACGCAGTTCATGATGCTGTGGCAACGGAACAGGCGATACGGATCGTCGAGGTCGTCGAGCCGCTCGCTGGTCGCCTGGTCCCGCGTGTCGCAGAGGAAGCGGTAGGCCTGCAGCAGCCCGGCCGGGCCGACGTACTTGTCGGGGTTCCACCAGAACGACGGGCAGGAGGTCGAGCAGCACGCGCACAGGATGCACTCGTAGAGCCCGTCGAGCTCCTCGCGGTCCTCGGGCGACTGCAGGCGCTCGCGCTCGGGCGGCGGCTCGTCGTTGATCAGATAGGGCCTGATCGAGTGGTACTGCTTGAAGAACTGCGTCATGTCGACGATCAGGTCGCGGATCACCGGCAGCCCCGGCAACGGCCGCAGCACCACCGGCTGCTTGAGGTCCTTGACCTCGGTGAGGCAGGCCAGCCCGTTCTTGCCGTTGATGTTCATGGCGTCCGAGCCGCACACCCCCTCGCGGCAGGAGCGCCGGTAGCCGATCGAATCGTCCTTGGCCTTGAGCTTGACCAGCACGTCGAGCAGCTTGCGGTCGGCCGCGTCGATCTCGACCGAGATGTCCTGCATGCGGGGCCGCTCGTCGCGATCCGGATCGTAGCGGTAGATCTTGAATTGCATCGTGGGCATGGATCGTTCCTCAGTAGACGCGCTTCTTGAGCGCCACGGTTTCGACCGTGAGCGGCTTCAGATGGACCGGACGGTAGTCGATGCGGTTGCCCTCGCGATACCACAGGCTGTGCTTGAGCCAGTTCGTGTCGTCGCGTTCGGGAAAGTCGGCGCGCGCCTGCGCACCGCGCGATTCCTCGCGATTCGCGGCGCCCATCATCGTCGCCTTGGCCGCCTCGATGAGGTTCTCGACCTCGAGCGCCTCGATGCGCGCGGTGTTGAACACCCTGGAATGGTCCCCGATCCCGGTGCGCGAGACGCGCTCCGCCACCGCCTCGATCTCCGCCACGCCTTTCGCCAGCATCTCCGGGAAGCGGAACACGCCGCAGTGCTCCTGCATCGTGCGGCGCATCGCCGCCTGAACCTCATGCACGCTCTCGCCGTCCTTCTGCGATTCCAGCCGGTCGAGCCTCGCCAGCGAGCCCTCGGCCGCATCGCGGGGAAGATCCGGCAGCGCCCCGGGCATCTTGCCGATGTCCTCGATCATGGAATCGCCGGCCGATCTGCCGAACACCAGCAGGTCGAGCAGCGAGTTGCAGCCGAGGCGGTTGCCGCCATGCACCGACGCGCACGCACATTCGCCCGCGGCGTAGAAACCGGGGACCACGGCGTCGGGATCGCCGTTCTTCGGCGCGACCACGCGACCCGAATAGAGCGTCGGGATGCCGCCCATCTGGTAGTGCGCGGTCGGCACCACCGGGATCGGCTCCCTGACCGGATCCGCGCCGGCGAAACGGATCGAGATCTCGCGGATCCCCGGCAGCCGCCGGATGATGACGTCCGGATCGAGATGGGAAAGATCGAGCAGCAGGTGGTCCTTTTCCGGCCCGCAGCCGCGGCCCTCCTTGATCTCGGTCGCCATCGCCCGCGAGACCACGTCGCGCGAGGCCAGATCCTTGGCGTTGGGCGCATAGCGCTCCATGAAGCGCTCGCCGTCCTTGTTGCGCAGAATGCCGCCTTCGCCCCGCACGCCCTCGGTGATCAGGATGCCCGCGCCATACACTCCGGTGGGATGGAACTGGAAGAATTCCATGTCCTGGATCGGAAGCCCGGCGCGGGCCGCCATGCCCAGCCCGTCTCCGGTGTTGATGAAGGCATTGGTCGAGGCATAGTACATGCGGCCCGATCCCCCCGTGGCGAACAGCGTCGCCTTGGCCTGGAACACGCTCACCTCGCCGGTCTCCATCTCGATCGCGGTGACCCCGAGCACCTCGCCTTCCGGACCGCGCACGAGGTCGAGCGCCATCCATTCGACGAAGAACCGGGTGTTGGCGCGCACGTTGCGCTGGTAGAGCGTGTGCAGCATGGCGTGCCCGGTGCGGTCGGCCGCGGCGCAGGCGCGCCGCACCGGCTTCTCGCCGAAGTTGGACATGTGACCGCCGAACGGGCGCTGGTAGATGCGGCCGTCCTCGGTGCGGGTGAAGGGCATGCCGAAGTGCTCGAGCTCGTAGACCACCTCGGGCGCCATCCGGCACATGTACTCGATCGAATCCTGGTCGCCGAGCCAGTCGGAGCCCTTGACCGTGTCATACATGTGCCAGTGCCAGTGATCCTCGTCCGAGTTTCCCAGCGAGGCGGCCACCCCGCCCTGCGCGGCGACGGTGTGGGAGCGGGTCGGGAACACCTTGCTCAGGACGGCGATGTTCAGTCCGGCTTCGGCGAGCTGGAGCGCGGCGCGCAGGCCGGCCCCGCCGGCACCCACGATGACGGCATCGTAGCTTCTCTTGGTGACGTTCACTTACAGTCTCCCCAGAATGAGCGCCGCCCAGCCGAGGTAGCCGACCAGCACGAGAATGACGAGGACATGGAGTGCGAGCCTCAGTCCGGTCGGCTTGATGTAGTCCATGAAGATGTCGCGCACCCCGATCCAGGCGTGCCAGGCGAGTGCGACGAAGAACACGAACGTGGCGAAACGCATGAAGCCGGAGGCGAACAGCGCCCGCCAGCCCTCGAAGCCCGAGCCTGCGACCGAGGCGGCGGCCACCGCGAACAGCACCGTGTAGAGCGCCATCACCACCGCGGTGATGCGCTGCGCCAGCCAGTCGCGGAACCCGTAATGGGCGCCGACGAGGATTCTCTTCACCATAGCAGCGCTCCTGCGAGGATCAGGGTCAGGGGGATGCTCACCGCGAGCACCGCGACCGCGCTGCGGCGCGAGGCCTCGCGCGAAACGCCGATGTGCATGTCGAGCAGCAGGCAGCGGATGCCGCAGCAGAAATGGTGCAGGTAGGACCACAGCAAGCCGAGCAGTACCAGCTTCGCCAGCGGGTGGCCGCCCACCTGGCGGAACTGCTCGAAGGACTCGGCACTGCCGAGGCTGGCTCCGAACAGCCACAGCAGCAACGGAAGGAACAGGAAGAGAAACGCGCCGCTGACGCGATGCAGGATCGACACGAATCCGGCCAGCGGCAGCCGGATCTGAACCAGGTTGAGATACTTCGGGCGCGTTCTTGCGATTCCGACCTCAGGCATTGCAGTCCCCCCTACGGTTTCGCGGCACTGCAACAGCGCGCCGCTGGTTTTCGATTATAGCCATTTCGCCGTGCCACCAAAAATCCGCTTATCCAATCATCAGCTCAGCTCGTTGTGGTAGAAGTGCTCGCGCGTCACGTACAGGCCGCGCCGCCACTCCATGGCCTTGTCGCCGTACGAAAAGGCGATGCGCTCGACCGACAGCAGCGCAGTTCCCTCCGCCACGCCGAGCAACTCCGCGCTTCCGCGATCGGCGGCCACCGCCCGCAGTCGCTCCTCGGCGCGCACCATCCGCACCCCGAAGCGGACTTCGAACAGGCTGTAGAGCGAACGATGCGCCTCCTTGAGGATCGCCAGGTTCAGGCCGGGAAAGGCCTCGCCGCGCAAGTAGATTTCTTCAATGACCGTCGGGCGATCCGCGAACTTCAGGACGCGGCGGATCAGGATGACGGGTGCGCCGGGTTCGATGCCCAGTACGCGGGCGACTTCCTGGCCGGCTTTCGCGCGCAGGCACTCGAGCGGCACGCTGAGCGGGGCTTCCACGGCTCCGGAATTCGGCATCAGGCGCAGGAAGCGGAAGTGCGTGCGCGGGTCGTCGTGCGAGGCGACGAAGGTGCCCTTGCCCTGGCGGCGCACCAGCAGGTTCTCGGCCGCCATCTCGTCGATCGCCTTGCGCACCGTGCCCTGGCTCACGCGGAAGCGCTGGGCGAGTTCGACCTCGCTCGGAATGGAAGCACCGGGGCGCCACTCGCCCGATTCGAGGGCGCGGCCGATCAGACTCTTGATCTGCCGATAAAGCGGACTGAAGGTGGGCGATTCCCGCGGCATGGGCGGATTTCAGCACAGAATCGCCCTCCCTGTCCATAGATATGAGATGTCTTATATAAGACAACTGACATTTATTGACAGGACGCCGGTGCACCGCCTAAGATGCGGTGCAGCTCGGACGGCCCATGGTTCACGAATCGCTGGAACGCTGCCGCGGCCGACGCGCGAAACCGTTTTTTTTCTTCGAGGAGTGTCCTGACATGACCAAGCCCCCCGTCCGCGTCGCCGTCACCGGCGCTGCCGGCCAGATCGGTTATGCACTTGTGTTCCGCATCGCCGCCGGCGAAATGCTCGGCAAGGATCAGCCGGTGATCCTCCAGATGCTCGAGCTGCCCGCCGAGAAGCCGCAGAAGGCGCTCGCCGGGGTGATGATGGAGCTGGAGGATTGCGCCTTCCCGCTGCTCGCCGGGATGGTGGGCACAGGGGACGCGAACGTGGCGTTCAAGGACGCGGATTACGCGCTGCTGGTGGGCGCGCGCCCGCGCGGCCCCGGCATGGAGCGCAAGGATCTGCTCGCCGAGAACGCGAAGATCTTCATCGCTCAGGGCCGCTCGCTCGACCAGTCGGCCTCCCGCGACGTGCGCGTCGTCGTCGTCGGCAACCCCGCCAACACGAACGCATGGATCGCGATGAACAGCGCGTCCGGCCTGCCGCGCACGCACTTCACCTCGATGATGCGGCTCGACCACAACCGCGCCCAGTCGCAGCTCGCGGCGAAGATCGCGAGACCGGTGCAGGCGGTGGAGAGGATGATCGTCTGGGGCAACCACTCCCCCACCATGGTCCCGGATTACCGCTTCGCGACCGTGGCCGGAGTCCCGGCGCCGGAGCTCGTCGGTGACGAAGCCTGGTACCGCAACGAATACATTCCGAAGATCGGCAAGCGGGGAGCCGCCATCATCGATGCCCGCGGCGCATCCTCGGCGGCGAGCGCGGCGAACGCGGCGATCGGCCACATGCACGACTGGGCGCTGGGGACGGACGGCAAATGGGTCACGATGGGAGTGCCTTCCGACGGCTCGTACGGCATCCCCGAGGGCATCCTCTACGGCTTCCCGGTGGTGTGCACGCCCGGCCGTTACGAGATCGTGAAGGGACTGGAGATCGACGCGTTCTCGCGCCAGAAGATGGATGCCACGCTCAAGGAGCTCATCGAGGAGCGCGAGAGCGTGAAGGCACTGCTCGGGCAGTGAGCCGCGAGGAGCGTGCCGCGGCCGGGGGAGACCTTCACCCGTCCGCCGCCCTGTACCGGGACGGCAAGCCGTTCCCGGTGCTGCCCGCGTGCGAGCATTTCGCAGGAACCGACCGGCGCATCGCCCGGGCGCTGGCACTCCAGGAGTCGCTCGGTCCGGTGTTTGACGTCACCTGTGATTGCGAGGACGGCGCGCCGGCGGGAGCGGAACGCGCGCACGCCGAGATGGTGGTGGCGGCGATCCGCGGCGCCTCCGGCCATGTGCGGATCGGCGCGCGCATCCACGATCTCGGCCATCCCCACTGGCGCAGCGATCTCGAGACCATCGTCGGCGGCGCGGGCGAACGCCTCGCCTACCTCACCCTGCCGAAGGCCGGCGGCGTGGCCGACGTCAGGCGCGCGCTTGCGGCGCTGGACGCCGCGGCACGCCGAGTCGGCCGCTGCATCCCGCTGCATGTGCTGATCGAAACCCACGGCGCGCTGCGCGATGCGCACGCGATCGCGGCGCTGCCCGGCGTGGAGACGCTGGACTTCGGACTGATGGACTTCGTCGCCGCCCATCACGGGGCGATTCCCGCCTCGGCGATGACGAGCCCCGGACAGTTCGAACATCCGCTCGTCGTGCGAGCGAAGTGCGAGATCGCGGCGGCCGCGCTCGCCAGCGGGGTCGTGCCCGCGCACAACGTCACCACCGCGCTTCATGACGATCGCATCGTGTTCGAGGATGCCCGGCGCGCCCGCACCGAATTCGGCTATCTGCGCATGTGGAGCATCCACCCGGATCAGATCGAGCCCATCGTCGAGGCGATGCGTCCGGACTTCGCCGAGGTCGAAACCGCCGCCGAAATCCTGCTGGCCGCCCAGGATGCGGCCTGGGGACCCATCCGCCACGACGGCCGCCTCCATGACCGGGCGTCCTACCGCTACTACTGGGAACTGTTGCAGCGCGCACATGCGAGCGGGATGGACTTTCCGGAGCCGGCAGGAACCCGGCTCTTCGGCGAATTCGGAAATCCGCTTGCGGCGCAGGAGGGACGGCAGGAAGTCCGTCGCTGACGATTCCGACCCGCGCCCTCGCTTGCCGCTCACCCTCACCCCACCACCGAGGATCACGCCGTGCTAGAAAGCTATCGCTCCCACGCCGCGCAACGTGCCGCCCTGGGCATTCCCGCCCTTCCCCTCGATGCCCCCCAGACCGAGCAGCTCGTCGGCCTGCTGCGAGATCCTCCGGCGGGCGAGGAGGCCTTCCTGCTGGAACTGCTCACCCACCGCGTGCCCGCAGGCGTCGATGATGCCGCCAGGGTGAAGGCCGCCTTCCTCACCCGCATCGCGCGCGGCGAGGAATCCTGCACGCTGCTGTCGCGCGCCCGGGCCACCGAGTTGCTGGGCACGATGCTGGGCGGATTCAACATCCGCCCGCTCATCGAACTGCTGGATGACGCCACCGTCGGCGCGATCGCCGCCGCGGGGTTGAAGAAGACGCTCCTGGTGTTCGATGCCTTCCACGACATCCAGGACAAGGCCGAAGCGGGCAGTGCCAACGCCCGCGCAGTGCTGCATTCCTGGGCGAACGCCGAATGGTTCACCTCGCGCCCGGCGGTGCCCGAATCGCTCGAAGTCACGATCCTCAAGGTACCCGGAGAGACCAACACCGACGACCTTTCGCCCGCGCCCGATGCCTGGAGCCGTCCCGACATCCCGCTTCATGCGCTTGCCATGCTCAAGAATCCGCGCCCGGGGATCCGGCCCGACGAGCCCGGAGTGCGCGGGCCGGTGCGCGAGATCGCCTCGCTCAAGGCGAGGGGCCGGCTGGTGGCCTATGCGGGCGATGTCGTCGGAACCGGCTCCTCGCGCAAGTCGGCGACCAACTCGGTGCTCTGGTGGACCGGCGAGGACATCCCCTTCGTGCCCAACAAGCGCTTTGGCGGCGTGTGCCTGGGCGGCAAGATCGCGCCCATCTTCTACAACACGATGGAGGACGCGGGCGCCCTGCCGATCGAACTCGACGTCTCGAAGATGGAGACGGGCGACGCGATCGAGCTGCGTCCCTACGAGGGCCGCGCGCTGAAGAACGGCGAGCTCGTCGCCGAGTTCCGGGTCAAGTCCGATGTCATTTTCGACGAGGTGCGCGCCGGCGGCCGCATTCCGCTCATCATCGGCCGTGCTCTCACCGCCCGCGCGCGCGAAGCGCTCGGGCTGCCGCCGAGCGAAACGTTCCGGCGGCCGAAGGCTCCCGTCGAATCGGGCAGAGGCTATTCGCTCGCGCAGAAGATCGTGGGGCGCGCCTGCGGCCTGCCCGGCGTGCGGCCGGGCGCCTACTGCGAACCGAAGATGACTTCGGTGGGCTCCCAGGACACCACCGGACCGATGACCCGCGACGAACTCAAGGATCTCGCCTGCCTGGGCTTTTCCGCCGATCTCGTCATGCAGTCCTTCTGCCACACGGTTGCCTATCCGAAGCCGATCGACGTGAAGATGCACCACGAGCTGCCGCCCTTCATGTCGAGCCGCGGCGGCGTGTCGCTGCGTCCCGGCGATGGCGTCATCCATTCGTGGCTCAACCGCATGCTGCTGCCCGATACCGTGGGCACCGGTGGCGATTCCCACACCCGCTTCCCGATCGGGATCTCCTTTCCGGCGGGCTCCGGCCTGGTCGCCTTCGCGGCGGCCGCCGGCGTGATGCCTCTCGACATGCCCGAGTCGGTGCTGGTGCGCTTCAAGGGAGCGATGCAGCCGGGCATCACCCTGCGCGACCTGGTCAATGCCATTCCCTACGCCGCCATCGGCCAGGGCCTGCTCACGGTCGAGAAGAAGGGGAAGAAGAACGTGTTCTCGGGCCGCATCCTCGAGATCGAGGGGCTGCCGGATCTCAAGGTCGAGCAGGCCTTCGAACTCACCGATGCCTCCGCCGAGCGCAGCGCCGCGGGCTGTACGGTGCGCCTGAACCCGGCGCCAGTCGTCGAGTACCTGCGTTCCAACGTGACCCTGCTCAGGTGGCTGATCGCGAACGGCTACCAGGACCGGAAGAGCCTCGAGCGGCGCATCCGGGCGATGGAAGACTGGCTCGCGAAGCCGGAGCTGCTCGCGCCCGATCCGGACGCCGAGTACGCCGCCGTCATCGAGATCGACATGAACGAAATCACCGAGCCCCTGCTCGCCTGCCCGAACGACCCGGACGACATCAAGCCGCTCTCGGCGGTCGCCGGCGACACGATCGACGAGGTGTTCGTCGGCTCGTGCATGACCAACATCGGGCACTTCCGCGCCGCCTCCAGGCTGCTCGAGGGCAAGGCCGATCTGCCGGTGCGCCTGTGGATGGCCCCGCCCACGCGGATGGATCAGCAGGTGCTCCGGGACGAGGGCCATTACGGCATCCTCGGGCGAACCGGCGCGCGCATGGAACTGCCCGGCTGCTCGCTGTGCATGGGCAATCAGGCGCAGGTACGCAAGGGCTCGACCGCGATGTCGACCTCGACGCGCAACTTCCCCAACCGCCTGGGACTGGACACCCGCGTGTATCTGGGCTCGGCCGAACTCGCGGCGGTCTGCGCCCTGCTCGGCCGGATTCCGACGCGCGAGGAATACATGGCGAACATCGGCGTGCTCCGGGAGAACGCCGCGGACATCTACCGCTACATGAACTTCGACCGGATCGAGGATTTCCGCGAGGCGGCGGAGTCGGTTCAGGTCTGAACCTCGTCGGCCGCGACCCGGAGCCGCGGAGCCGGCGGCGTCTCCTTTCGTAACTGCGCCGCAGCGTGCAGCGCTCGCCGATTGCGGCTATATTGGCGGGCGGGGATGTTCCCGATCGGGAGGAGGCGACCATGACGCAGGTGCAAACATCCGGCAAGGCGCATGCCCTGCTGTTCCTCGGGATTTCGCTCACGCTCTGGTCCAGCATCGCGCTGTTCTTCCTGATCGTGGCCTGGGTCGCGGGCGGAACCGCCTACAAGGACTCGATCTACGGCAACTATGCGTTCATCGCGCTTGCCGCGGCACTCATCGTCGGGGTCATCTGCGGGCTCACCTATCGCCGCGTGAGATAGGCGGGACGGCGCACCTTCGCCGCAGGCGGTGCACGTATAATCCTCGCCTTCCGGATTCGCGCCCGATGGGGGGCGCAGCGAGCGAAGTCATGGATGCGCCGCCTGCGGGCCTGGAAACGGCAGAGGCCGACATCACCCGCCTCGCGGTCGATGCCATCGTCAATGCGGCGAATTCGACGCTGCTCGGCGGGGGCGGAGTTGACGGCGCGATCCACCGCGCGGCCGGCGCCCGGATCGAGGCGTACTGCGCGAAGCTCGGCGGATGCCCGACCGGCGAGGCGCGCCTGACCCCCGGTTTCGACCTGCCTGCGCGCTGGGTAATCCATGTCGTCGGCCCGGTCTGGAACGGAGGCACACACGGCGAGGCGGCGCTGCTCGCCGCCTGCTACCGGAACGCCTTCGCCCTCGCGCGGGAGAAGCGCATCGCCTCGATCGCCTTCCCCGCCGTGAGCTGCGGCGTGTATGGCTATCCGCGACGGGAGGCCGCCGCGATCGCGGTGCGCGAGTGCGCCGCGGCGATGCGCGCCGACCCCGGATTGACGCGGGTGCTGCTGGTGGCCTTCGATGCGGCGATGCTCGAAATCTACCGCGAGGCGATGGCAGCGCAGGGCGGCGCGCGATGAACGACATCGTCATCCGCCGCAGCCATGGCCTGACGCGCGGGAAGGCGCGCGCGGCGGCGGAAAGGATCGCCGCGAGCCTGGAACAGGAGTTCGATCTCGACTGGGGCTGGGAAGACGGGCGGCTCGTGTTCCGCCGCTCCGGCGTGAGCGGTCACCTCGAAATCGGCCCGCATCACGTCGAGATCGTCGCCCGGCTCGGCTTCCTGCTGAAGATGCTCAAGCCACGCATCGAGGCCGAAGTGCACCGCTACTGCGACGAGCAGTTCGGCAGGCAGTCGGGACCGCTCGTGTAGCGGGAGCTCATCCACGCCGTCCTCGCGACCCCGGGTGTGCTGTCGCCATATTTTACACGTCACGTAACTCGAAACGAGACAGGCCCGGTCGATCAATCGCTTATCTTGCGCGCACGAATCTTGCATAGCACTCGCACGCACCGTGCGTGAGCGACGCACCCATCATCCCACCGCACCTTCAGGAGAAGACATGAAAACGAAGTTCCTGGCCGGCCTGGCCCTGGTCGCAGCCGCACCCGCGGCGCTGGCGAACATCGACATCCAGTTCGACTATACGTACGACACGGGCAATTTTTTCGGTTCACACCCGGGGAGCACTGCCGCACTCGACGCCGCGGCCGCAGTGTTCGAATCGCGCTTCGGCGACAGTCTGACCGCGATCACTTCCTCCGGCGACAATCACTTCAACACGAGTTTCTTCGACCCGTCGGATCCGTCCGGGACCGGCATCTCGCTTGCCGATCAGAGCATCGCCACCGACGTGCTCCGCCTCCATGTGGGTGCTGCCACTCTCGGGGGCGGCACGCTCGGAATCGGCGGCCCGGGAAGCTGGAGCTGTTCGGGTTTCGGCAGCTTCTGCGGCGACGCGGGGTCGCGCGGTCAGGGCGTCACCAGCGGAACGAGCGCAGTCGATTTCGCGCCCTGGGGCGGCTCGATCAGTTTCAACAGCGGCTCCGCCTGGCATTTCGGTCTGACGACCGCAGGGCTGGATTCGGGCGAAGCCGATTTCCTCTCGGTCGCGCTGCATGAACTCGGGCATGTGCTCGGCTTCGGCACCGCGGATTCCTTCGACGCGCGGATCAGCGGAAGCGATTTCGTCGGCCCCGAAGCAGGCACGGTAGCGTTGAGCGGCGACCTGGCGCACTGGGCGGAGGGTACGACGAGTTTCGTCGGCGGCCTGTCCCAGGAAACCGCGATGGATCCGACGCTCCATTTCGGCACCCGCAAGGAATTCACCGATCTCGATTTCGCCGCCATGAAGGACATCGGCTGGGAGGTCACGCCGGTGCCTGAACCCGGCACCTGGGCGATGCTGCTCGCGGGCCTCGGGCTGGTGGGATTCGCTGCGCGGCGACGCGCGGCCACGTAGCGGGATCCCGGGAGGCGACGCGGTCCGGCACGCGCGCCGCCCGGGCGAGGAGCGGGCCGCAGCGTTCTACCGCGCCTTGGCCGCCTCTTCCTCGCGCAGCGCCCGGCGCAGGATCTTGCCGACGTTGGTCTTGGGAAGTTCCGAGCGGAATTCGACGAGCTTCGGCACCTTGTAGCCGGTGAGGTTCTCCCGGCAGTGCGCGATCAGCGCCTCGGCCGTCAGTCCCGGATCCTTCTTCACCACGAAGAGCTTGACCGCCTCGCCCGATCTCGCGTCGGGAACGCCGACCGCGGCCGCCTCCAGGACGCCGGGATGCAGCGCGGCGACCGCCTCGATCTCGTTCGGATAGACGTTGAAACCGGACACCAGGATCATGTCCTTCTTGCGGTCGACGATGCGCAGATAGCCCTTCTCGTCCATCGCCGCGATGTCTCCGGTGCGCAGGAACCCGTCGTCGAACATCACCTTCGCGGTCTCCTCGGGCCGATGGTAGTAGCCCTTCATCACCTGGGGCCCGCGCACGCACAGCTCTCCCGGCTGGCCAAGCGTTACGTCCTTGCCCTCCTCGTCGCGGATCGCCACCTCGGTGGAAGGGATCGGCAGCCCGATCGAGCCGTTGTACTCGCCGAGGTCCAGCGGATTGATGCTCACCGCGGGCGAGGTCTCGGTCAGCCCGAAGGCCTCGATCAGCGGCCTGCCGGTCACCTCCTTCCAGCGTTGCGCCACCGCCTGCTGCACGGCCATCCCGCCGCCCAGGTTGAGCTTGAGGCTGGCGAAGTTCAGGCGCGTGAAGTCCGCGTTGTTGAGCAGGGCGTTGAACAGCGTATTGACGCCGGTGAGGACGGTGAAGGGACGCTTCGCCAGCTCTTTGACGAACCCCGGAATGTCGCGCGGATTGGTGATCAGGACGTTGGTCGCGCCGATCTTGAAGAAGGTCAGGCAGTTCGCGGTCAGCGCGAAGATGTGGTAGAGCGGCAGCGCGGTGACGATGATCTCCTTGCCCTCCACCAGCCCGGCACGGATCCAGGCATGCGCCTGTTGCAGGTTCGCGATGATGTTGCCATGGGTGAGCATCGCGCCCTTCGCCACCCCGGTCGTGCCGCCCGTATATTGGAGGAAGGCGAGATCGTCGTGGCCGACTTCCACGGGCTTGAGCGCATGGCGCGCGCCGCGCGCGAGCGCGTCCGGGAAGCGGATGGTGTTCGCGATGTTCCACGAGGGCACCATCTTCTTCACGTACTTGACGACGAAATTGACGATCATGCTCTTCGGGAAGCCGAGCATGTCGCCCAGCCCGGTGACCACCACCTGCCGCACCGCCGTGCCGGGCAGTGCCTCCTGAACGACACGGGCGAAATTCTCGACGACGACGATCACTTCCGCACCCGAGTCCTCGAGCTGGTGGTGCAGCTCGCGCGGCGTGTAGAGCGGATTGGTATTGACGACCACGCAGCCCATCCGCAGCGCGCCGAACACGCAGATCGGGTACTGGAGGAGGTTGGGCATCATGATCGCCACCCGGGTGCCCTTGGCCAGCCCCAGTTCGGACTGGAGCCATGCGCCGAACTGGGCCGACAGGCGATCGAGCTCGGCGTAGCCGATCGCCTTGTCCATATTGATGTAGGCCGTGTTCGCGGCAAATTTCCGGCAGCTCTTCTCGAACAGGTCGCCGAGCGAGCTGAATTCATTGACGTCGATTTCCGCCGGTACGCCTTCCGGATAGCTCTTCAACCAGATCTTTTCCATGTCCCCTCCTCGGCTTCCATCCCGTCTCCATCGCCGCCACACCTCGCACGAGCGCGTCCGCGGCCGCCCTCGCGCACGCCTTCAGCGTTCGAGCTTGTCCAGCTTGTCCTTGATCTTGGCCCACTCGTCGGCGTCCGGCAACGCCTCCTTGCGCTCGACGATCGGCGCCCAGCTCTTGGCGAGCTCGGCATTCAGGGCGATGAACTGCTTCTGCTCCTGCGGAACGTCATCCTCGGCCAGGATCGCCTCGACCGGACACTCCGGCACGCACAACGTGCAGTCGATGCATTCGTCCGGGTCGATGACGAGAAAATTCGGACCCTCGCGAAAGCAATCCACCGGGCAGACATCGACACAATCCGTGTACTTGCACTTGATGCAGGGTTCGGTCACAACGTACGTCATACTCGTCCTCGTAGACTGGATACCGGTTTCGCTCTCCGCCCGGCGTGCAGGCGGGCGGCCCGATACTTGCGCTGCCGGCGCAATATAGCGCATTTCGCGCGGGGCCGATGCGTGCACACGTCATGAGCGCGCGCGGTGCGGCCCAGTAGGGCGCGCACTTTCGACGGGGGATTGGCGGCTCGGCATCGAAGAAGCCGGAACCGTTCCGATCGCGTCAGGCGGAGTTCTTGACGAAATCGATGACGATGGCACCGGGCTCCCGTTGCCGGTAGCGGATTTCGACCGCCTCGCCGTAGCGGCCGCGCAACTGCTCGAGCAGCGGAAGGGGATCATGGTCGTTGCAGAAACGCATGGTCTCCCCTGGATGCAGCGCATCCAGGGCACCGAAGATGGCGGCGTGGCGGAAGCGCTTGGCGATCCCGCGTGCGTCGAAGGGATAGATGGCGTCGGGGGAAAGATGCAGATGTACCGGATGACTCATCTTGATGCTCCTCGAGGTTGATGGAGCGGTGCGCATCGGCGTCACTGCGTGCCGCTCGACGCTCCGCGGACGACGCCGGCGAGCAGCGTCAGGACGAACAGCAGCAGCGCCAGCGCGTTCGCGATCCCGGACCACTGGCGCACGCTCCACATGCCCCCGAGATCGCCGGCGAGGCGCGCAACCAACGACAGGTGGAGCGCGGCGAGCGGAACGTAGAACGAGGCGTGGTACGGGATCCTGACCCGCATGACCGCCGGAAAGATGATCGGCGCATGCCCGATGACCATGGAGAAGACGAAGCCGAGGAACACGGCGTGCAGGGCGGCATCGCGCCACGGGTGTCCGGCGCCGAAGGCACCGGCGATGCCGAGCGCACCGCCAACCGCGAGCCACCCGTAGCCCGACAGCAGGCACACCGCGACGAAGCGCGTCAGCCCGTCCTGGCGCACGGTCTTGCGGGCGATGTCGTAGCGCAGCAGCCAGAGCGCAAGGCCGAGCAAACCCAGCGCGAACCAGCGCGGACCCTCGCTGCTGCCGGCCGCCGCCATTCCGGTGCCGGCGCCGATGACGACCAGCAGGCCGATGAACAGGTTTCGTGCGGCGGGCCGCGGCGGCAGGAAGCGTGTCAGTTCCAGACGCTCGCCGGCGATCGTGAGCACGAGGAACGCCATCCAGAAGGGCACGGCGGCGGCGATGTCGGAGCCGGCCAGCCAGATCGCATTGCCGGCCAGCCAGTACAGGGCACCCAGCGCAAGAGTCGCCGCGAACAATGCCCGCTGGCCCATCGCCACGCTCAGGCTCGCCGCGCTGAACACCGCGCTCGAAGCGAGAAAGAGCGAACCGGTCAGCCACAGCGGCGCACCGGCCAGAAGCGCCAGGCCGCCCGTTCCGGCGCACAGGGGACCGAGGTACGGCCAGCCCCGGCCCAGGGCCACGGCCCGTTCGAGGCCGATCACCGTGCCAAAGAAGGCCGGGATCATCAAGGCCCCGTGGGCAATGGAGCGTGCCTGGGCGAGCGCCGGCACATCGACCGCCAGCCGGGCCAGGCCGGCGAGCGCGCCCGCCACCAGCGAGATCATCCCGAGTACGAGCATCGGCAACCTCAACACGGGCGGCAGGTTGCGCATCGTCACGCCTTCACCATTGAAAGTGCCGGCGCGCCGCCTCGCTCATCATGGACGGATCCCACGGCGGCGACCAGACCAGCTCCACCTCGGTGGGCACCCCGGCGGGCACCACCCGGGAGAGCGCCGCTCGAACCTCGTCGATCATCATCTCCCCCATCGGACAGGCGGGTGAGGTCATCGTCATGGCAACGCGGACGACATCGTTCTCGACCGTGATGCCGTACACGAGGCCGAGGTCGACGATGTTCATTCCGGCCTCGGGATCGATCACGGCACGCAGCACCTCGCGAAGCGCCTCCGGCCCCGGCAGCGGTTCCTGGTCTGTGGTCATCGGCGAATAAAGATGTATGATTGATACACCTTAAGATTAGCATCGACCGATCGATGACGCAACGTCCTGCGCTCCGCTCCTCGCCGCCATGCGCCTGACCACTTTCACCGATTACACGTTGCGGGTGCTGATGTACCTCGCGCTGGAGCCCGGACATCTGGCGACGGTTCCGGAGATCGCCAGCGCTTATGGGATCTCCGAAAATCATCTGGTCAAGGTGGTGCACCGGCTGGCACGCGGCGGGGTGATCGAGTCGATCCGCGGCAAGGGAGGCGGGGTGCGCCTGGCGTGCGACCCGCGGGAAATCCGTCTGGGCCGGATCGTGCGCGCAGCCGAGACCGACGCCGCCATCGTCGAATGTCTCGCCCCCGCATCCAACACCTGCCGCATCACCCGTGCGTGCAGGCTGGCTCCCATCCTGCTCGAGGCCTTCGATGCGCTCTACGAAACCCTCGACGCCTACACCCTGGCGGACCTCGTCGCCAACCGCAAGGCGATCCGCCGCGCTCTCGCGTGACCTGCGGTGACGCCCGCCATCCCATCGGCCCTCGCCGGCGGCATCGACCGGGCCGCTGCACGGCGGCAACGGCGCCGGGCGCTCCGCTCGGGCGCCGGCGTGCTAGGATGGCGCCTGCAGTCCGGCCATCCTCGATTTCGCAGAACTTCATCCCGTGTGGGCGCGACAGCGCCGCATCCCAGCAAAACCAGTCTTGAGGAACCCATGAACGAACACATCCATCATGTGACCGACGGCAATTTCGAGACGGAAGTCGAACACTCTCCGGTCCCTGTCCTGGTCGATTACTGGGCCGAGTGGTGCGGACCGTGCAAACAGATCGCACCGATCCTCGACGAGATCGCCAGGGAATATGCCGGCCGGCTCAAGGTGGCCAAGCTGAACATCGACGACAACCAGCAGACTCCCGCGCGCTTCGGCATCCGTGGCATTCCCACGCTGATGCTCTTCAAGGGCGGAAACATCGAGGCCACCAAGGTTGGCGCGATGTCGAAATCCCAGCTCAGCGCGTTCATTGACAGCAATCTGTGATCCCGCTACATTGACCGCGCAGCGGCAGGGCGAGCCCGTTTCGGCCGCGCTGCCGCGGCGGGTGCGCATCGTCGCGCCGCTTCCCGCAGCTTCCTTTCGTTCCGATCCTTTTCCGGCGCGTTTTCCCATGCATCTATCGGAGCTCAAGACTCTCCACGTCAGCCAATTGCTCGAAATGGCGACTTCCAACGAGATCGAGGGCGCCAACCGGCTGCGGAAGCAGGAACTGATCTTCGCGCTGCTCAAGAACCGCGCCAAGAAGGGCGAGAGCATCTTCGGCGACGGCACGCTCGAAGTGCTGCCCGACGGTTTCGGCTTCCTGCGCTCGCCGGACACCTCCTATCTGGCCGGCACCGACGACATCTACGTCAGCCCGTCCCAGATTCGCCGCTTCAACCTGCGCACCGGGGATTCCATCGAAGGGGAAATCCGTACGCCCAAGGACGGCGAGCGCTACTTCGCGCTGGTCAAGGTCGACAAGGTCAACAACGCCCCGCCCGAGGACTCGAAGCACAAGATCCTGTTCGAGAACCTGACCCCGCTGCATCCCACCGAGATGCTCAGGCTCGAGCGCGACATGCGCGGCGAGGAGAACACCACCGCGCGCGTCATCGACATGATCGCGCCAATCGGCAAGGGCCAGCGCGGACTGCTCGTGTCCAGCCCGAAGAGCGGCAAGACCGTGATGATGCAGCACATCGCCCATGCCATCACCGCAAATCATCCCGAGGTCGTGCTGATCGTCCTGCTCATCGACGAGCGCCCCGAGGAGGTCACCGAGATGACGCGCTCGGTGAAGGGCGAAGTCGTGGCCTCGACCTTCGACGAACCGGCCACCCGCCACGTGCAGGTCGCCGAAATGGTGATCGAGAAGGCGAAGCGGCTGATCGAGCACAAGAACGACGTCGTCATCCTGCTCGATTCGATCACGCGGCTGGCGCGCGCCTACAACACGGTCGTACCGGCCTCGGGCAAGGTGCTCACCGGCGGGGTCGATGCCAATGCCCTGCAACGGCCGAAGCGCTTCTTCGGCGCGGCCCGCAACATCGAGGAAGGCGGCTCGCTCACCATCATCGCCACTGCGCTGGTCGAGACCGGCAGCCGCATGGACGACGTGATCTACGAGGAATTCAAGGGCACCGGCAACATGGAGATCCATCTGGATCGCCGCATGGCCGAGAAGCGCGTCTATCCCGCCATCAACGTCAATCGCTCGGGTACGCGCCGCGAGGAATTGCTGCTCAAGCCGGATGTCCTTCAGAAGGTCTGGATCCTGCGCAAGCTGCTCTACAACATGGACGATCTCGACGCGATGGAATTTCTCCTCGACAAGATCAAGGCGACCAAGAGCAACGCCGAATTCTTCGACGCGATGCGCCGCGGCTGAAGCGTGCCGGGCACGCAGCGGTCTCCCGCGCTATAATCCGTCCGTAAGGGGCCGCACCCACGCCGGCCCGCGAAAGGATCCGTCATGAAGGAAAAGGTTCACCCGAAGTACGCGGAGATCGACGTCACGTGCAGTTGCGGAAACACGTTCAAGACCCGCTCCACGATCGGCAAGCCGGCGCTGCACATCGAAGTATGCTCGGCCTGCCATCCGTTCTACACCGGCAAGCAGAAGATCATGGACACCGCGGGCCGGGTCGAACGCTTCCGGCAGAAGTACGCCCAGCGCGGCGCCTGAGCGCGCCGCCCGGCACGAAAAACCGCGCCAGCGCGCGTCTTCGCCGGCGGATCCTGCGGCGTGCGTTCCGAGGTTCCCTCCGCGCCCGGCGCCGCGCTCGCGCGCGGCGCCCACCCGGACAGTCCTATTTTCCGGCGAGCGCGTCCCGGATCTGCTGGAGGGCGGTCGGGTCCTCGATGGTGGTCAGGTCCCCCGGATCGCGGCCCTCGGCCAGCGCCTGGATCGAGCGGCGCAGCAGCTTGCCGGAACGGGTCTTGGGCAGGCCGGTCACGAAATGCACCCGCGCCGGCCTGGCGATCGCGCCGAGCAGCGCGTCGACCTTCGCCATGACTTCCTTCTCCAGCGCCTGGCGGCCCTCGGGGCTCGCAGCCGCGCCAGCATCGCGCACGACCGCGAAGGCGACGGGGATCTGGCCCTTGAGCTGATCGGCCACCCCGACCACGGCGACTTCTGCGATGCCGCTGTGGGCCTGGATCGCTTCCTCGATCTCGCGGGTGCCGAGCCGGTGGCCGGCGACGTTGATGACATCGTCGGTGCGCCCCAGGATGAAGTGGTAACCGTCCTCGTCGCGGATGCCCCAGTCGAAGGACGCATAGACCATCGGTTCGCGGAACATGGTGAAGTAGGTCTCCACGAACCGCTCGTCCTGACCCCAGACCGTGCTCAGGCAGCCGGGCGGCAGCGGCGGCAACACGCCCACGATCCCCTTCTCGTTGGGCGCGGCCTCGGTGCCGTCCTCGCGGAAGATCTTCAGGTTGTAGCCGAACACGGCGAAGGCCGGTGAACCATACTTGATCGGCGTCTTCTCCACGCCCGGCGCGCACGAGAGCATCGGCCAGCCGGTCTCGGTCTGCCAGTAGTGGTCGATCACCGGAAGCTTGAGCGCGTCGGTGATCCATTCGTGGGTCGGCTGATCGAGCGGCTCGCCAGCGAGGAACAGGTGCTTGAGACTGCCGAGGTCGTACTTGCGCAGGTAGGCCGGATCCTGCTTCTTCAGCACGCGCACCGCGGTGGGCGCGGAAAACATGACCGTGACGTTCTGCTCCTGGACGATCTTCCACCAGATCCCGGCGTCAGGGCGGATCGGCGTTCCCTCGTACATGACGGTCGTCATGCCGGCAATCAGCGGCCCGTAGATGATGTAGGAGTGGCCGACCACCCAGCCGATGTCGGAGGTCGAGAACATCGTCTCTCCGGCCTCTCCGCAGTAGATGTGCTTCATCGAGGCCGCGAGCGCGACGGCGTACCCGCCGGTATCGCGCTGCACGCCCTTGGGCTTGCCCGTGGTGCCCGAGGTGTAGAGGATGTAGGAGGGCTCGTTCGACTCCAGCCACGTCACCGGGACTTCCGCGTCCAGGTGCCGCGCGCGCAGGCCCGCGTAATCCAGGTCGCGGCCCTCGACGCGGGGGAAGCCCTTGTCGATGCCGCGATCCACGATCACCACCTTCTGCGGCGGGAACTGGGCCAGCCGGCAGGCCTCGTCGACGAGATGCTTGTAGGGCACGGCCTTCCCGGCGCGCATGCCCGCATCCGCGCTGATCATGATCTTCGGGCGCGCGTCGTCGATGCGGGTCGCGAGCGAGCCTGCGGCGAATCCGCCGAACACCACCGAGTGGATGGCACCGATGCGCGCGGATGCCAGCATCGCGAAGCATGCCTCCGGGATCATCGGCATGTAGATCAACACCCGGTCGCCACGCGCCACGCCCAGCTCCTGCATGATCGCGGCCATGCGCATCACCTCCTGGCGCAGCTGCCTGAAGGTGTAGCTGCGGATCTCGCCAGTTTCGGTGGAGATATAGACGAGCGCTTTCTGGTCGCCGCGCGCCGCGATGTGCCGGTCGATTGCGTTGTGGCAGAGATTGGTCTCGCCGCCGACGAACCACTTGACGAACGGCGGCCGGCTGTAGTCGAGCACCTGGCGCGGTGCCTTGTGCCAGTCGATGAGGCCCGCCTGCTCCCCCCAGAACGCGTCGGGCGTCTCGATCGAACGCCGGTAGAACTCCTTGTAGCTCGTCATCGTGCTTCTCCTCTCCCTATTCGGTGGGTGCCGCCTGAATTTCGCCTGCGCCCGAATCGATGCGGCCGGCGCGCCGTTCCAGTTCGCCGATTGCCATGCCGACCCGGTACTCGCGTTCGATGAGGTGCAGCAGGGGCAACAGCCGCTGTACGATGCCGGGAAGATGTTCCCGGACGAGTTCGAATGCGTCCTCGCCCACCAGCGCCAGCGCGCGATCCACGCTCATGGCGGGCTCCGGCGCCGCGCCGAGCTCGCCATGGGCATCGACGACGCGGTTGCCGCCGCTCACCGCGCCCTGCACCACCCGCCCGGCCGCGGCACGGATCAGATCCTCGATGCTCGCGGCACCGTCGTTCTTGCTGTTCGCCAGCCCGATGGTCAGGCTGATGCGGATGATCTCGCCGCGATAGCTGAGCGCGATCGCCTCGATGGCGGCGCGCAGGCGCTGCGCGAACGCTCCATAGGTTTCCACGTTCACGCTGGGCGAGACGACGCAGAAACGGTTCCCCTCGATCTGCGCCACGCTGTCGTCCTTGCGCACGCGGACGGCAAGAATCTTCGCGAGCTTGCGCGTCACCAGCGCCGAGACCTGCGCGCCGTAGCGGCTCGCGAGCTCGGCGAAGCGATCGATCTCGATCACCATGACACTTACCTCGGCGAGCTGTCGCCGGGCCAGCGCAAGAAGCTGATTGCCGTGCGAATGCAGGAACTCCCTGCTCACCACGCCCAGGCGTGGATCGACCGGCTTCGCACGCGTGAAGGCCTCGCGGCTGTCGTCGAGCTCCCGGCGCAGCCGGGCCGCCTTGATCGCGGACTCCAGCCGGGTGAGCAGCTCCGTGGTGCCGACGCCCTTGGTGACGAAGTCGGAGGCACCAAGCCGGCGCGCGCGTTCCCGCGCCTGCTCGTCCTCGTCGCCCGAGATCATGATCACCGGGATCTCGCGGATGCGGGCGATCTTGGACGAGCGGATGCGTTCCAGCAGCCCGTAGCCGTCGAGCCGCGGCATCGACAGGTCGGAGATCACCACGTCGACGGAAGGGTCGAGCAGCAGCGTCTGCCAGCCCGCGTCTCCGTCGGCTTCCTCGCGGAATTCGTAGCTCTCCCGGATATGGCGCGTGATCGATGCGCGCACCATGCGCGAATCATCGATCACCAGCACCCTCGGTTTCGCCGCGCCTTCGCTCATGGAAGTCGGTTCAGGCATCGCCCGCCACCTCGACCACGACGCGCCCGCGGACGCGCGCGTGCAGGAAGTCCTCGAACGCCCCGGGCAATGCGTCGAAAGCGATCGATGTGGCGATTTCGGCCAGATGGGGGGGACGCATCTCGCCAGCCAGCCGTTCCCAGATCCGGGTCCGGCCGGCCATGGGCCAGTAGCCGGAGTCCACGCCGAGCAGGTTGTTGCCGCGCAGGATGAACGGCAGCACGGTGGTGTGCAGCTCGATGCCTCCGGCATTTCCGGCGCAGGCGATGCTCGCCCCCTGCTTCATGCTGCGGGTGAGCCACGCAGCCATCGGCCCGCCGACGCAGTCGTAGGCGCCGGCCCAGGTCGCCTTTTCCAGCGGCCGCGTGCCCAGATCCAGCGTGTGGCGCGAGCGCACCTCGGCGGCACCCAGGTGGCGCAGGTATTCGTGCTCGCCGTCCTTGCCGGTGATCGCGACCACTTCGTAACCACGCTTCGCGAGCATGTCCACCACCAGGCTGCCCACGCCTCCGGTGGCCCCGGTCACTGCGACCGGGCCGCCGTCCGGTCCCATGCCATTGTCCTCGAGGCGCTGGATGCCGAGCGCGGCGGTGAAGCCCGCCGTGCCGAGCGCCATCGCCTCGAACAGGCTCAGCCCGTGCGGCAGCGGTACCACCCAGCCTGCCGGGATGCGCGCGAATTGCGCGAAACCGCCATGATGGGCGACGCCGATGTCGTAGCTGGTGGCGAGCACCGCCTCGCCCGCAGCGAAGCGCGCATCGCTGCTCTCGAGGACCGTGCCCGCCAGGTCGATCCCGCCGATGCACGGGAGGCGCCGGATGATGCGCCCGGCGCCGGTGGCCGCCAGCGCGTCCTTGTAGTTGATGCTCGAATACGCGACGCGGATCGTGACCTCGCCCGGATCGAGATTCTCCGGGGCGAACTCGACGAAACGACCGCCCACCCCCGCCTCATGCTGCTCGATCAGGTATGCCTTGAACGGATCCACACACCCTCCCCGGGAGGCGCTCGCCGCGACCCCATCGGCACGGCCGAGCTGGCGCGATTATACCGAAAGGCTGCGCGGCAACCTGCCGGACCGCTGTGCGCGGGGCGCGGCGCGCCCGCGATCGGATTCGCGCTTTACAAGCGCCACTTGAGCCGCTAACATGCCGCCCGCTGCGCCCGCACCACGATCGGCAACGCGGCGCGCGCAGGGCGTGTGTGCGGGATAAGAGCAACGACAACCCCGGACGGGACACCCGCCGCTACGCCGTCTCACGAGAATCCTGACAGGGAGGCAGACGATGCACAGGCGTGCTCTTGCCCTTTCCTGCCTGGTCGCCGCGCTGGCCAGCGCCGGCGCCGCCTGCGCGCAGGTGCAGGAGACGCCGGCCACCGATTCCGGTCTGCTGGATCGTTACGTGAGTGCGTCTCAGGATGCGGCCGAGCGCGCGCTGTCGCTCATCGGCGTGCGCTACCGGCGCGGCGGCAACTCGCCCGAGAGCGGACTGGACTGCAGCGGGTTGGTGCGTTACGTCTTCCAGGACACCCTGGGCTTCGAGCTGCCGAGGCGATCGAGGGACATCAGCCGCGTGGGCGAACCGGTCGATCCCGCGAAGCTGCGGCCCGGCGATCTGGTGTTCTTCAATACGCTGCGCGACGCGTTCTCGCACGTGGGCGTGTATCTGGGCGATTTCCGCTTCCTGCATGCACCCTCGGCCGGCAAGCCGGTGCGTATCGACGACATGCGCGAGCATTACTGGGTGAAGCGCTTCAACGGCGCCCGCCGCCTGCTCGGCCAGCGCTGATCCGCGCGCGGCGAGCGACCCGCCGCAATTCTCCCGATCCCCTCGCATGACAAGGGCGGCCCGCAGGCCGCCCTTGTCACCGGTGCCGCGGTTCCTCAGCCGATCAGCGGGACGATCAGCAGCGCGACGATGTTGATGATCTTGATCAGCGGGTTCACTGCCGGACCCGCCGTGTCCTTGTAGGGGTCGCCCACGGTGTCGCCGGTGACCGCCGCCTTGTGCGTCTCCGAGCCCTTGCCGCCGAAGTTGCCTTCCTCGATGTACTTCTTGGCGTTGTCCCAGGCGCCGCCGCCGGTGGTCATCGAGATGGCGACGAACAGGCCGGTGACGATGGTTCCGATCAGCACCCCGCCGAGCGCCTTCGGGCCGAGCACGAGGCCGACGATGACCGGCACCGCCACCGGCAGCAGCGACGGGATCATCATCTCCTTGATGGCGGCCTTGGTCAGCATGTCCACGCAGGTGCCGTATTCCGGCTTGCCGGTGCCTTCCATGATGCCCTTGATCTCCTTGAACTGGCGGCGCACCTCGATCACCACCGAGCCCGCCGCGCGTCCCACCGCCTCCATGCCCATCGCCCCGAACAGATAGGGCACCATGCCGCCGATGAACAGCCCGATGATCACCATGTGGTCCGACAGGTCGAAGCTCAGGTTCAGACCCTTCGCGGTCAGGGCATGGGTGTAGTCGGCGAACAGCACCAGCGCCGCGAGCCCAGCCGAGCCGATCGCGTAGCCCTTGGTGACCGCCTTGGTCGTATTGCCCACGGCGTCGAGCGGATCGGTGATGTTGCGGATCTCCTTGGGCAGGTTCGCCATCTCTGCGATGCCGCCGGCATTGTCGGTGATCGGGCCGTAGGCATCGAGCGCGACGATGATCCCGGTCATGGACAGCATGGAGGTCGCCGCGATGGCGATCCCGTAGAGGCCGGCGAGCTCATGTGCGCCCCAGATCGCCACGCACACCGCGAGCACCGGCGCCGCGGTCGCCTTCATCGACACCCCCAGCCCGGCGATGATGTTGGTGCCGTGGCCGGTGGTGGAGGCCTGCGCGATGTGGCGCACCGGGGCGAACTCGGTCGCCGTGTAGTACTCGGTGATCATCACCAGCGCCGCGGTCAGCACGAGCCCGATGAGCGAGGTGTAGTACAGGTTCCGGCTCAACACCTCCACCCCGTCGATGCTCACGCTCGTGCCCAGCATCCAGGTCGTGACCGGGTAGAAGGCGATCAGCGCGAGCACGCCCGCCACCGCGAGACCGCGGTACAGGGCGTTCATGATCTTGCCGCCTTCGCGCGCCTTGACGAAGAAGCTGCCGATGATGGAAGCGATGATGGACACGCCGCCGAGCACGAGCGGATAGACCACCGCGGTCTCGGCCGCCGCGCCCTTGAACAGCAGCGCGCCGAGCAGCATCGTGGCCACGATGGTGACGGCATAGGTCTCGAACAGGTCGGCGGCCATGCCGGCGCAGTCCCCGACATTGTCGCCGACGTTGTCGGCGATCACCGCCGGATTGCGCGGATCGTCCTCGGGGATGCCGGCCTCGACCTTGCCCACCAGATCCGCGCCGACGTCGGCGCCCTTGGTGAAGATGCCTCCGCCCAGCCGCGCGAAGATCGAGATCAGCGATCCGCCGAAGGCAAGCCCCACCAGCGGCTGGATGATCTGGTGGATGTCCGCGCCGAGCGCCGCGCTGCCCTTGAGGATCGCGAAGTAGCCGGCGACCCCGAGCAGGCCGAGACCGACCACCAGCAGTCCCGTGATCGCGCCGCCCCGGAAGGCGACGTTGAGCGCCGCGTTCAAGCCGCCGCGCGCCGCTTCCGCGGTGCGCACGTTGGCGCGCACCGAGACGTTCATTCCGATGTAGCCGGCGAGCCCGGAGAGCACCGCGCCGATCAGGAATCCGAACGCGGTCGGCCAGCCCAGCGCGGGCACCAGGCCGATCACCAGGAACAGCACCGCGCCGGCGCCGCCGATCGTCATGTACTGGCGATTGAGGTAGGCGCTCGCGCCCTCCTGCACCGCGGCGGCGATCTTCTGCATCTGCTCGTTGCCGGCCGGCAGGCCCAGGATCCACTTGCTGGAAAATGCGCCGTAGAGCACCGCCACCACGGCGCAGATGAGTGCGAACCACAGTCCCGTTGTCGCCATTTTGTCCATCCCCTCCGCTTGAAGAAAGTCTTTCCCGAAAGAATCAGAGCCTGAATTCGCCGGCCAGCTTTCTGGGCACGGCGACGTTGCGCAGCCGCACGTACGCCGGCAACCCGTTCTCGTAGGGCGGATAGTCCTCGCCGGTGATCAGCGGCGCGAGATAGCGGCGGCAGCGCTCGGTGATGCCGAACCCGTCTTCGCCGATGAAATCGCGCGGCATGAATTTCTCCTTGTTCGCGACGTCCTTGAGTTCCGCGACCTCGATCTTCCATTTGTAGGGTCGATCGGAAACCCGGCGGATTGCGGGCATGACCGAGTTGCGGCCCTTGAGCGCCAGCTCGACGGCCGCCTTGCCGACGGCATAGGCCTGGGCGACGTCGGTCTTCGAGGCGATGTGGCGCGCCGCGCGCTGGAGATAATCCGCAACCCCCCAGTGGTACTTGAGATCGAGGCCGTCCTTGACGATGCTGGCGATCACCGGCGCGACACCGCCGAGCTGCGCGTGGCCGAACGCATCGCGCAGCCCCTGGTCGGACAGGAACTTGCCGTCGGCGCCCTTCACACCCTCCGAGACCACGACCGTGCAGTAGCCGTGGCTCTTCACCAGCGCATCGACGCGTGCGAGGAACTTGCTGCGGTCGAAGGGGATCTCCGGAAACAGCACGAGGATGGGCAGCTCGCGCGCTTTCGTCGAGGCCATCGCGCCGGCCGCCGCGATCCATCCGGCATGGCGCCCCATCACCTCGAGCACGAACACCTTGGTCGAGGTCTTCGACATCGAGGCCACGTCGAAGGTCGCTTCCAGCGTCGATACCGCGATGTACTTCGCGACCGAACCGAATCCCGGGCAGTTGTCGGTGACCGGAAGGTCGTTGTCGACCGTCTTCGGGACATGGATCGCCTGGATCGGATAGCCGGTCGCCTCGCCGAGCTGCGAGATCTTCAGGCAGGTGTCGGCCGAATCCCCGCCGCCGTTGTAGAAGAAATAGCCGATGTCGTGGGCCTTGAACACCTCGATCAGGCGCTCGTACTGCGCGCGGCTCTCTTCCAGTCCCTTGAGCTTGAAGCGGCAGGAGCCGAACGCGCCCGAGGGCGTGTAGCGCAGCGCGGCGATCGCCTGCTCCGACTCGCGCCCGGTGTCGATCAGGTCCTCGGTCAGCGCCCCGATGATGCCGTTGCGCCCGGCGAAGACCTTGCCGATCCGGTCCTTGTGCCTGCGCGCGGTCTCGATCACCCCGCACGCGGAAGCGTTGATGACCGCGGTCACGCCGCCCGATTGCGCGTAGAACGCATTCACCTTCTTCGCCATGAGCCTCCCCTTTCGAGTTGCGAGGGCCAGGCTGCCCGGCCCCGCGGTTACCTGAGCGCGTCCAAGCAGCGGCGGCGGATTTCCTCCACCGCGCCGACGCCCTCGATTCTCCGGTAGCGCGGCGCGCCGGCCTCCCCGGTCGCCGCCCACCTGCCGTAATAGTCTACCAGCGGCCGGGTCTGCGAACGATACACTTCGAGGCGCTTGCGCACGGTCTCCTCGCGGTCGTCGTCGCGCTGGATCAGCGCCTCGCCGGTGACATCGTCCTTGCCGGCGACCTTCGGCGGATTGAACACCACGTGATAGGTACGGCCCGAAGCCGGATGCACGCGCCGTCCGCTCATGCGGCGGATGATCTCGGCGTCGTCCACGTCGATCTCGATCACGAACTCGATCGCCACCCGATTCGCCTTCAGCGCCTCGGCCTGCGGAATCGTGCGCGGGAAGCCGTCCAGCAGATATCCGTTCGCACAGTCCGGGCGCGCGAGGCGCTCCTTGACCAGCCCAATGATGATGTCATCGGACACGAGCTGCCCCGCGTCCATCACCTTCTTCGCCGCGAGCCCGAGCGGCGTGCCGGCCTTGACCGCGGCGCGCAGCATGTCCCCGGTGGAAATCTGCGGAATCCCGAAACTCTCGCAGATGACGGCGGCCTGCGTGCCCTTGCCGGCGCCCGGCGGACCGAGCAGGATCAGTTTCATCTTCTCTCTCCCTCGACGGTTGTGACCGGGGCGCATTTTGCGCCGCCCGAAAAAAAGTTGGGAAAAACCTTCCTATCTTGTCATTCACCAAACTTGCGCCGCACCCGCTCGAGATCCTCCGGGGTGTCGACGCCGGGCTCCGGTGCGTGCCGGGCGCGCACCACCTTGAGCGGCGCTCCGTGCCACAGGCAGCGAAGCTGCTCGAGCGCTTCGAACGCCTCGATCGGCGCTCGCTCCAGCGCGCCGAAGCGCTCCAGAAACGCAACCCGATACGCATACAGCCCGATATGTCGCAGGGCCGGCAGATTCGGCGGCAGCGCGCGCGCGCTCGCCGCCCGCCCGGCGAACGCATCGCGCGCGTAAGGGATCGGCGCACGGCTGAAGTACAGCGCGCGCTCGCGCGCATCGCACACGACCTTTACGACATTGGGATCGAAGAAGTCCTCGGCCCGGAGAATCGGACAGGCCGCGGTCGCCACTGCGGCCTGCGCGTCTTCGCGCAACGCATCCGCCACGAGTGCGATCAGGCCGGGGTCGATGAGCGGTTCGTCGCCCTGGACATTGACGACCACGGCATCGGCGGCCAGACCGAGGAGGGCGGCCGCTTCGGCGACCCGGTCGGTGCCGCTCGCATGATCCGCGCGGGTCATCACCGCATCGAAACCGTGCGCGCGCACGGCCTGCGCGATCGACTCGTGATCGGTCGCCACGCACACCGCCGTCGCCCCGCTACTGCGGGCGCGCTCGGCGACCCGCACGACCATCGGCTTGCCGGCGATGTCCGCCAGCGCCTTCCCCGGCAGGCGCGTGGATGCGTGGCGGGCCGGGATGACGACACTGAAGCTCACGCCACCCGTCCAGACGACAGAGGACAGAGGACAGCGGCGGGGCGTTCGCGGTCCTTCGGTTCTTCGCCCGAGCTGCGGTCGCACCGCGTCGATCGATGCGCAGGCCCTCGGCGGCCGGGCGGCGCTCGCGGGCGGTCGCATCCCCGCCTCTGCGCGCTCGGTCTCACGTCCCGGCTTCTTCGTCGCCGAGCTGGCGGGCATCCTCCTCGAGCATGACGGGAATGTCGTCCTTGATCGGATAGGCGAGCCGGCACGCATTGCACACGAGTTCCGCCTGCGCCTTGCGGTATTCGAGCGGCCCCTTGCACAGCGGGCAGACGAGGATATCAAGCAGCCTCGCGTCCATGGATTTTCTCCAATACGAAATCGGCCAGATCGGGGACCACGACCGCCTCCACCGGCAGCACCCAGCACGCGGTGCTCGTGAGGCCCGCGCATTTTACCGCATCCTTCTCGGTCATCAGGATTGCGTCGCAGTCCGGGAAGGCGAGATCCTGCGCGCGGTAGCGGTGATGGTCCGGGAACGGGTGCGGGACGAAGGACAGGCCGAGCTCGGCGAGCCGGGCGAAAAAGCGCTGCGGAGCACCGATCCCGGCCACCGCATGCAGGCGCAATGCGCGAAGCTCCGCTGCGTCGCGGGTCGCGCCGGGATCGTCGAGCCGGTGGAAGCGGCTGCCCGCGAGCGACATCGAAAAGCGCGCCGGGCCCGGATGCGCACGCGGCGGGCCGGCCGCACCATGATTGACGACGGCATCCACGGTCGCGAGCCGCGCGCACGGCTCGCGCAGCGGCCCTGCCGGAAGCGGCCAGCCATTGCCCGCGCCGCGCTCGTCCAGCACCGCGATCTCCACATCGCGTGCGAGGCGGTAGTGCTGGAGCCCGTCGTCGGCGACGAGCACGTCGCAGTCCGGATGGCGCGCGAGCAGCGCGCGGGCGGCGGCCACCCGATCCGCGCCGATCCAGACCGGCGCGAGCGTGCGCCTCGCGATGAGAAGCGGCTCGTCGCCGACGGTCGCGGCGTCCGCCCTCGTCCCGGCCTCGCGCACGCCGCCGCACCCGGCCTTGTAACCGCGGCTCACCACGCCGGGGCGCATGCCGCGCCGCGCGAGCGCCTGCACGAGCCAGATCACGAGCGGTGTCTTGCCGGTGCCGCCCACCGCGATGTTGCCCACGACGACGACCGGAACCGGAAGGCGCTGCGCGGCCAGGATGCCCGTCCGATAGAGCACACGGCGCAGCGCGACCGCGGCCGCGAAAACGGCGGCGAGCGGGGCGAGCGCCCACGCAGCCGGGCCGCGCGAGGCCCATGCGCGCCTCAGCACGGATTCCGGCGACATGAAGGTTCCGGCGGTGAGCGCGCGCCGCCGCCGCTCAGCGCGGCGGCGCCTGCGTGGTGAAGGAGATCCGCGGCAGTCCCGCCCGTTGCGCCGCCTGCATCACGTCGATCACGCTCTGATGCTGCGCCTTCGCGTCGGCGTTGATGACGACGACCGGCTCCTTCATGCCCGCCGCAGCAGTGCGCAGCGCCGCCTCGATGGTCTCGACGTCGCGCACCGCGAGGGCCTTCTTGTCGACCATCACCGCGCCCGCGGCGCTCACCGCGACATTGACTTCCGCGGGCCGCTCCGGCCTCGGCTGCGCATCGGCCGTGGGAAGATCGATCTCGATCCCGGCAAAGCGCGAGTACGTGGTGGTAATCATCAGGAAGATCAGGATCACCAGCAGCACGTCGATCATCGGGATGAGGTTGATCTCGGGATCCTCCCTGACTTCGCCGCGGCTGAAATTCATCGCTGCCTCGCGCGGCGCTCAGGACTTTCGCGCGCCGTGCACCACCTCGACCAGCCTCACCGCCTGCTGCTCCATGTCGATGATGAAGCTGTCGACCAGGGCGCGGAAGTGCCGGTAGAAGATCATGCTCGGAATCGCGATCAGCAGGCCGAACGCGGTGTTGTACAGCGCCACCGAGATGCCGTGCGCGAGCTGCTGCGGATTGGCGCCCGCGGGCGACTGCGACCCGAAGATCTCGATCATCCCGATCACGGTACCGAACAGCCCCATCAGCGGACTGATCGAGGCGATCGTGCCCAGCGTGGTGAGGTAGTGCCCGAGCTGGTGCGAGACCGTGCGTCCGGCTTCCTCGATCGCCTCGTTCATCGCCTCGCGCGAGCTCGCCTGCGCGTCGCGCAGCCCCGCCGCCAGCACCTGTCCCAGCGGAGAATGACCGGCGAGCCGTGCCAGCGCCGGGGCATTGATGCCGCCCTGGCGCAGATCGCCGATGACGCTGTCGATCAGTCCGATCGGCGCGACCCGCGCGGCGCGCAGCGCGTAGGATCGTTCGATGATGAGTGCGACCGCGATGATCGAGGCGGCGAGCAGCGGCCAGATCGGCCAGCCGGCCGCCTGAAGGATGGAAAACATTCACGCTCCGGGATTGGAAATCAACGGCGCACTCTATCGTGCGCATCCAGATTCGGCAAGCACGGCCGCCGCCGCATCCGGCTTATCCACAAAACCTGTGGATAAGCCTGTGGATCGGAGCGGCCCCGATTCGCACAAGCCGCTTGCCGCAAGGCCTTTCGTCACTGCGATCAAAAATGCAGCGCCCGGGACCCGCCGCGTGCCGGCGTATCATTGCCGCGCCACGGCGACCCCATCCGAATGAGCAGCACGTCCCTACAGAGCGAGCTTCCCGCGCTCGCGCCGGTGCTTTCCGTATCGGCCCTCAACCGGCTCGCACGCCAGGCGATCGAGGGTGCGCTGCCGCTGCTGTGGGTTTCGGGCGAGGTCTCGAACCTGAGCTACGCCGCGTCGGGCCACCTGTATTTCTCGCTCAAGGATGAAGCGGCCCAGGCGCGCTGCGTCATGTTCCGCAACCGCGCGCAGCTCGTTCCGTTCCGCGTTGCCAACGGCATGCGCCTGGAAGTGCGCGCGCTGGCCACGCTCTACGAGCCGCGGGGCGAGTTCCAGCTCGACATCGAATCGGTGCGCCGCGCCGGCGTGGGCGCGCTCTACGAGGCCTACGAACGGCTGAAGGCGCGGCTCGATGCCGAGGGGCTGTTCGCGCCTGCCCGCAAGCGTGCGGCTCCACGCCTTCCGCGCCGCATCGCGCTGGTCACCTCGCTGCAGGCGGCGGCGATGCACGACGTGCTGACGACGCTCTCGCGGCGCAGTCCGCACGTCCCCGTCCTCGTCGTCCCGGCGCCGGTCCAGGGCGAAGACGCCCCGCGCCGGATCGTGGAAGCGCTCGCCGCGGCCGGCGCGCGCCGCGACTGCGATGTGGCGATCCTCGCCCGCGGCGGCGGCAGCATCGAGGACCTCCGTGCCTTCAACGAAGAGGCGGTGGCGCGCGCGATCGCCGCCTGCGCGCTCCCGGTGGTGACCGGCATCGGCCACGAGACCGACACGACCATCGCCGATCTCGTGGCCGATGAGCGTGCCGCGACGCCGACCGCGGCGGCCGAACTCGTGAGCGCGGGTTACGTCGAAGCGCGCGAGCGGCTGCCTGCGCTCGGCGCGCATCTGCATCGCGCCGCGCACCGCATCCTGGAGCGTGCGATGCAGCGCACCGATCTCGCCGCGAGCCGGCTGCTGGCCCCTGGCGAGCGGCTGCGCCGCCTGCGGCTCGGCGTCGATCACCTCGCCCGGCGAATCGAGGGGGTCTGGCGTTCCTCCGTTCTGGAACGGCGCCACGCGATCGAACGCATGCGACTGAGACTCGTCCGTCCGGATTTCGCGGGTGCGCGGCAGCGTCTCGGCATGATCGAGCATCGGCTCGCCGCCGCGCGCGGGGCGCAGTTCGACGGGCGCCGCGCGCGCATGCGGGAAATCGGCGCCCGGCTTCTCCAGCTCGACCCCCGGGCCGCGCTCTCCCGCGGCTACGCGATCGTGCGCAGGGCGGACGGCACGATCGTGACCGAGGGCGCCGCCCTCGGCGCGGGGGAAGCCATCGACATCCGCTTCGCGTCCGGCGGCGCCGAGGCGCGGGTGATCCGGACGCGATGACCGGCATACCAACGTTGCAGGCCGGAGGTTATCCGAGTAAAATACTCAAGCTTTAACCGTCAAGGAGACCAACACATGGAACACAAGCTTCCGCAGCTTCCCTACGCCATGGATGCACTCCAGCCCCACATCTCGAAGGAGACACTGGAGTATCACTACGGCAAGCATCACCAGGCATACGTCACCAACCTCAACAACCTGATCAAGGGCACCGAGTTCGAGAACGCGAGCCTCGAGGACATCGTCCGCAAGGCATCCGGCGGACTGTTCAACAACGCCGCCCAGGTCTGGAACCACAGCTTCTACTGGCAATGCCTGTCGCCCACGGGCGGAGGCGAACCGAAGGGTGCGCTCGCCGAGGCGATCAAGCACCGCTTCGTCACCTTCGACGAGTTCAGGAAACAGTTCAGCGCGACCGCGGTCGGAACCTTCGGCTCGGGCTGGGGCTGGCTGGTGAAGAACGCGGACGGCTCGCTGGATCTGCTGAGCACGAGCAACGCGCAATGCCCGATGACCTCGGGCAAAACGGCGCTGCTCACCTGCGACGTATGGGAACACGCCTACTACATCGACTACCGCAACGCGCGGCCCAAGTACGTCGAGGCGTTCTGGAACCTCGTGAACTGGGACTTCGTCGCGCGCAACTTCGCCGCGTAGCGGCGCGAGAAAGGCGCGGCGCCGGAGGCACGGGCCGGCGCCGCGCGCAGCCGCCCGGCGCCGCGTCCGTCCGGATCAGCGCCCCGGGAGCAGCGGCTCGACCGGGTTCGAGCCCGCGTCGCAGCCGCCGACCAGGTTCAGGTGCTTGATGACATAGCCCCTGGAGGAGATGTCGATCCAGCCCTCGCGTTCCCAGCGCTTGAGTTCGCGCACCACCGTCTCCAGCCGTACCCCGATGATCTCGGCGATCTGCTCGCGGGTAAGCGCGAGCGGAACGGTGGCATGGCCCTCGGCATCCCAGTGCCCGAAGTGATCCGCCAGATAGAGCATCAGCACCTGCAGCCGGCAGGGCACGAAGCCGGCGCTCGTGATCTCGATCTTCGAGCGCATCACCTCGATGAACTTGAGCAGCAGGCGCATCAGGGCGACGCCCACCGCCGGATCGGTGCGCGCGAGTTCGTTCAGCCGCGCGACGTTGATCAGGATCACCTCGACCCCGTTGCTCATCGCCACCGCATCGGTGGGATAGCGCCTATTGGCCATCAGGGCCGGCACGCCGACCGGATCTCCGGGTCCGAACATCCCGTAGGTAAAGCTGTCGCCGTCGAGGTTCTTGCGCGCGAGCTTCACGATGCCGGAGAGCACGATCGCCACCTGACGCGCGGATTCGCCCGTGGTCCAAAGCCGCCCGCCGGCGCGCAGGCGCCGCAGCTCGGACTCGGCGGCGATGCTCTCGAGCGTGAGCTTGCCGAACTTGCGGAATTCCTCGATCTCCCGCAGCTTCGCCACGATGTCCGCCTCCAGTTGCGAGGAGGCCGGCGCCGGCGCCGCGCCCGCGCGCCGCAGCATCGCCGAGCGCGACAGCACGACCGAGCGCTTCTTCGCCCGCGGATCGCCCGCATGCAGGCCCTGGCGAACCTCCTGGAGATCGGGTCCCTCCGTTCCTGCGCCCGCCTTGCCGGCGGCGCGCGCATCGGTTGCGGTGCCCGCAACCGCCGGCGCCTCGTCGCTGCGCGGTAGCGGTGTCCGGCGCCCGCCCCTCGTCGTCTTCTCCACCATCCCTTTCCTCCTGCGCGTTCACCCGCCGATGCAGCGGCCGCAAGCCGCTGATCGCCCGGTAACACTACGCGACGCCTTGATCAAGCGCAACTCCGGCTTCATTGTATCAAGCACCGGGCGCCGCGAAGGTGCAGCGCACAATTCCCTGCGCTCTTCTCACCCGCGACAGCTCTTTCCACCCGCGCTTGACGCCGCACATGCGATTGGATAATCTGCCAAACAACTGTTTGTTTTTCTCGAGACGATGGCCGTTCGCCGCAGTCACAACCGTGCACAGCAACTGCTCGACGCGGCGGCCCGCCAGTTCGGCGAAAAGGGCTTGCGGGCCTGCTCGGTGCGCGAGCTGGCCGGCGCAGTGCGCATGCTGCCGGGCTCGCTCTACTACCACTTTCCGAACAAGGAGGCGCTGCTGGTCGCGGTCTATGCGCAGGGCGTGAAGCGCATCAGCGACGCGGTCCTCGCAGCGGCGGACCGGGAGAGGGATCCCTGGCGGCGGCTGGAAGCGGCCTGCGCCGCCCACCTCGAAGCGCTGCTCGGGGAGGGCGACTACGCGCAGGTCGTCATCCGGGTGAGGCCCGCCGATGCGCCCAGGGCCGCGGCGCGGCTCACCGCGCTGCGCGATTCCTACGATGCGCTGTTCGCCGGCCTGGTGCGCGCGCTGCCCCTGCCTGCGCGAACCGACCGGCGCGCACTGCGCCTGATGCTGCTCGGCGCACTGAACTGGGCGCAGACCTGGTACCGGCCGGGGCGCAACAGCCCGCGCCGCATCGCGCGACAGTTCGTGCGGCTTCTGGGCGAGCGGCTGCGTCCCGCGCCTCGGGCGAGTGAGCGTTGATGGAACTGCGGCCACGGGTGCTCGTCACCAAGATCGGACTCGACGGCCATGACCGCGGCGCCCGCGTGGTGGCCGCCTGCCTGCGCGACGCCGGGATGGAGGTCGTCTACACGCCGCCCTGGCAGGACATCCCCGCCGTGGTCAAGCTGGCGATCGAGGAGGACATCGATGTCATCGGCATCTCCTCGCTCGCGACCGACCACCTGATCGTCCCGGCGCTGATCGAGGCGCTGCGTGCGGCCGGCGCCGGCGACGTGGCGGTCATCGTCGGCGGCATCGTTCCCGACGAGGAGGTGCCCGCGCTGATCGAAGCCGGGGTCGCGCAGGTCTTCCATCCCGGCGCCCCGCTCGCGCGAATCGCGGACTTCGTGCGCTCCGCCGCCGCTCGCGTGCGCGCCACTCGCTTCCCAGATGCCCGATGACGGAGGTCCTTCCATGACCCGGCTCTCGCAGGAGGTTCACACCGCGTCGCCCGCTCCCGGCGCGGATCCGGCGGCACGGCAGTCCGCCGAGGACGCATCCCGCCTGCGCGAGGCGGCCGAGCGCTGGCGCGCCGAATATGCGGCGAGCGTGGGTGCGCAGCCCGACGCCGTCAACCGCTCCGGGATCGCGATCGAACCGCTCTACGTTCCCGCCGATGCGCCGCCGAGTTTTCTCGATCGGATCGGATACCCCGGCCAGCCGCCCTACACGCGCGGCATCTACGCGACCATGCACCGCGGTCGCAGCTGGAGCCAGCGCCAGCTCGTCGGGCTCGGCACCCCGGCGGACTACAACGCGCGGCTGCGCAGGCTGATCGAGGGCGGCACTACCGCCGTCTCGCTCATTCCCTGCAACTCGGTATTCCGCGGTTTCGACATGAACGAGGTGCCCGCGGAGCTGCTCGGCACCTGCGGCACGGTGGTCGATACGGTCGAGCATCTCGAGACCTGCCTGGACGGACTGGACCTCGCGCGCACCTCGGTCGCGCTCAACGATCCCCTGCCCTTCACGCTGCTCGCCTTCCTGATCGTGGCCGCGGAGCGCCGCGGGCTCGATCCGGCCTGCCTCGCCGGGACCTCGAACCAGAGCGACTACCTCTCGCACTGCGTCGCCAACCACATGTTCTTCCGGCTCTCGCTGCCTGGCTCGCGCCGCGTGCTGCTCGACGAGATCGCCTTCTGCATGGGCCGGATGCCGCGCTGGAACACCCTGTCCGTGGTCGGCCAGCACATGCAGCAGGCCGGCGCGACCCCCGCGCAGGCGATGGCCTTCACGCTGTCGAGCGCGATCCAGTACGCGCGCGACTGCATCGCGCGCGGGATGCGGCCCGACGAGTTCCTGCCGCGCTTCACCTTCTTCTTCGACGTCTCGATCAGCTTCTTCGAGGAGATCGCCAAGTTCCGGGCGGGGCGGCGGCTGTGGACCCGGATCGCCCGCGACACGCTCGGCGCGCGCGATGCGCGCGCGTGGCGCTTCAAGTTCCATGCCCAGACCTCCGGTGTCGATCTCACCCGAGCGCAGCCGCTCAACAACATCGCCCGTGTCGCGGTGCAGGCGATGGCCGGCATCTTCGGCGGCCTCCAGTCGCTGCACACCGACGCCTGGGACGAAGCGCTCTCGACGCCCGGCCCGGCGGGAGCGCGCATCGCGGTCGCGACCCAGAACATCCTGCGCGAGGAGGCACGGCTCACCGACGTCATCGACCCGCTCGGGGGCTCCTGGTACGTCGAGCAGCTCACCGACCGGATGGAGGCCGAGATCGAGCGCACCCTGGCGATCGTGGAGGATGCCGGAGGCATGTACCGCGCGGTCGAAGCCGGACTCGTCCAGCGCATGATCGGCGAGTCCGCGCGCCGCTTCCAGGAGCACATCGAATCCGGCGAACAGGTGTGCGTGGGCGTGAATGCCTGGCGCGAGCCGGACGAGGGGCAGACGCACCTCGCGCAGCCGCGCCCCGACCCGGCGCGCATGCGCAGCCACCTCGAATCCTTCCGGAGATGGAAGGCGGGGCGCCCGGCCGCCGCGGTTTCGCGCGCCCTCGACGATCTCACGCGCGCCGCGCACGACGACACCGCCAACACCTTCGAGCAGGTCGTCGCGGCGGCACGCAGCGGCTGCACCCACGGCGAGATCTGCGCGCGGCTGCGACGCGAGCTGGGCACTGGCCAGCCGCTGGCCATGATCTGAGCGATGCCGCACCCCGACCGTCTCGCCGCGATCCTGGCCGGAGAGCGCACGGCGCTCGCGCGCGCGATCTCGATGCTGGAGAACGACGCACGCGGCGCGGCCGCGCTGCGGGCCGCACTTCGCGGCCGCTGCGGGCGCGCGCATGTCCTCGGCATCACCGGGGCACCGGGCGCGGGAAAGTCCACCCTCATCGGCGCGCTCCTCGGCGCCTTCCTCGGGCGCGGCCTGAAGGTGGCCGTCGCGGCGGTCGATCCCTCCAGCCCGGTGAGCGGCGGCGCGCTGCTCGGCGATCGCATCCGCATGGGCAGCCACGCCGGCCACGAGAACTGTTTCATCCGTTCGCTTTCCGCCCGCGGCCAGCTCGGCGGCCTGTCGGCCTCGACCGGCGCCGTCGTCGACCTCCTCGATGCCGCGGGTTTCGACACCGTCATCGTGGAAACCGTCGGCGCCGGGCAGTCCGAGGTCGATCTCGCGCGGCTCGCCGACACCCGTGTCGTGCTGTGTCCGCCGGGGCTCGGCGACGAGGTCCAGGCACTCAAGGCCGGAATCCTCGAACTGGCCGACCTGCTGGTGGTGAGCAAGGCCGACCATCCGCTCGCAGGGCGCACCGCGGCGGAGCTGCGCGACATGCTCGCCCTGCGCCGCCACGGGGGCGCGCATCCGGGCGCGGGCACCTGGCAGCCGCGCGTGCTCGAGGTCGATGCGGCTGCGGGCACCGGCCTGGAGGCACTGCTGGAGGCGATCGAGGAGCACCGGCGCGCAATCGGCTGCGGCCGCCGGTTACAGGCGCGCGAAGCCGAGGCGGATACCGCGGATACCGCGGCGCTCTGCGCGCGCCTCGCGGCACGCGACCCCTTCGTGACCTCGCTCGGCGGCGAGTTCGCCGGCGCCCGGCCGGGGGCCGCCGAAGTCGCGCTCGCGATTCGCGCGCAGCACCTCAACTTCAACGGCACCTGCCATGGCGGCGTCATTTTCGCGCTCGCGGACACCGCTTTCGGGCTGGCGTCGAACAGCCGCGGGCGGCTCGCGGCGGGCATCGACGCCCACGTCACCTACCACAGCGCGGTGCACGAGGGCGAGCGCCTCCTCGCCCGCGCGCGCGAGATCTCGCGCTCCCGCAAGCTGGCGGTCTATCGCGTCGACGTCGAGCGCGCCGACGGCACCCTGGTCGCGGCCTTCACCGGCACGGTCTTCATCACCGGCGCGCATCCTGCCGGAGAAGGGACGAGCTCCCGCAGCGCAGGCGGTGCCTGATCGGGACGCCGGTGCGGCGGCGAAGAGCGCCGAGCGCCGCCCGGCCGGCTCGCGCCAGCCCCCGGGTGCGGTGCCGTTCGGGACTCATGCAAGGAATTCGAGCGCATGAGGCCCTCGGCGCGACGCGCCTCAGAATTCCAGGGCGTCGCGGATCGCGTCGATCCCTGCCTTCGCGCAAGCCTCGTCGATCTCGCCACCCGGCGCGCCGGACACACCGATGCCGCCCACGAGCGCACCGCCGCCCTCGATCATCAGCCCGCCGCCCACCATCACCACCCCGCGCAGATCGCGAATGCCGCTCGCCGGCTTTCCCGGCTGCGTCTCGCGCGCCAGGTCCAGCGTGCCGGTGCGAAAGCTCACCGCCGTCCATGCCTTGCCGGTCGCCGTCTTCGGCGTATGGGCGCCGGCAAAGCGGTCGCGCAGCATCACCTGCGCCACGCCGCCGCGATCCACCACCGCCACCGCGACCTGATAGCCGCCGTCGCGGCAGTGCTTCAAGGCCGCCTGTGCAGCCTTCAGCGCCGTCTCCGGCGTCAGATGGCGCACGCCGAAGGTCGCCTCGGCTGCCGCGGCCTGCGCCGGGTGCAGCCCTGCCGCGAATGTACCGGCCAATGCGACGCACATCCCGAGTCTGCGAGTCATGTCGTCCTCCGTTTGAAGATGAACCGCGTTCCGGCGGGCCATGCCACCGTCATCGCGCTGCCCGCCCGTCGCCTTTCAAGGTGATGCCGCCGACATCGGTGACGGTGACCGCGATCGGGATGCCCGCGCGCACGCTCTGCGATACCGTGCAGAAATTTTCGAACTGGTCGAGGATGCGCGCGAGGTGCTCGATCTCGCCGCCCGGTCTGCCGAGCGCGATGTCGACCCGGATCTCCTCCACGCGCAGCCGGTTTTCCGCGTTTCGCCCGGTGCGTATCGTGGCGGCGGCGCGCAGGCCGGAGGGATCCTGTTTGAACTTCTTCAACGCGAAGAGCAGGCTGGCGCCGAGGCAGTTCGCCACGGCGGCGGCGAACAACTGGCCGGGCGTGGGGCCGACGCCCTCGCCGAGCGGCGCCGCTTCGTCGGCGAGCAGGCTGGCAGCCGCCGGGGCGAAGTCGATCAGGAATCGATAGCCGCCCTGGTGGGTCAGCGTGATGCCGGGTTCCTGATTCATCGTTCCGTGTCCCCGGCAAGTGGCCGGCGTGCCACCAGGTCGATCAGCGCCGAGCGGCCGCAGTGTCCGTCACCCTCGGCCAGTTCGTCCTCGTGTTCGCGCAGCTCCACGATCTCGAAGTCCGCGAATGCCTGCCGCAGCAGCGCCTCCGTGTACAGGTTCTCCACATGGGGCGGGCCGCCCGTGCGGTACTCGAGCTGTTTCGGCGTGTAGCCCTGCAGGAGGAGATGACCGCCCGGTTTCAGGGCCTGCATCATCTTGGCGAACAGCGCCTCGCGTTCGCCGGGCGCAACGAACTGGATGAAAATCGCGGCCACGATGTCGAAGCCCCCGCGCGGCCACTCCCACGCGAACACGTCTGCGACGTGAAACCGCGGGGCCACCGCGCGCTCCTCGGCGAGTCTCTTCGCCTTCTCCACCGCGGCCGGAGAGAACTCGACCGCCGTGACCTCCAGACCCTGCTCCGCGAGCCACACCGAATTGCGACCCTCACCGTCGGCGACCGAAAGTGCATGCATGCCGGGCACGAGCCGGTAACGCTGCGAGGCGAGGAAGCAGTTCGGCGCGGTGCCGAACAGGTAGTCCTCGCGCGCAAAGCGCTGGTTCCAGAAATCCCTGGCATCGGGAAAGCTCATCGACGGTTTCCGAAATCGCATTCGCCGGGCTATGATACGGCATCCCATGGCGACACAGCCGCACACACCGGCCGGACGCGAGGGCGACGCCGGGGGCCGCGCCGTCGCCGCGCTGCTCGTCATCGCGCTCGCCGGCTCCGGCATGGCGGCGGGCGCTGCGGATCTCGTGGTGATCGGAGCGGTGGAGGATGTCGCGCTGCCGGCCGCGGGGGTGACGCTGCCGGCGCGTGTCGATACCGGCGCGGCCAAGTCTTCGCTGGCTGCGCGAGAGCTTTCGGTGAAGGATCGCGTGGCGCAGTTCCGCCTGCCGGAGGAATACGGCACAATGCTCCTGCGCATGCGTGTGGTGAGCTGGGTGAACGTGCACAGCAACCTCGGAACCGAGAGGCGGCCGGTGGTCGAGATGGACCTTTGCGTGGGATCGAAGCGGCTGCACACCCGGGTCAACCTCGACGACCGGGCGGGGCTGAAGTTTCCGCTGCTCATCGGCCGCAACACGCTGGAAGGAAACTTCCTGGTGGATGTGCAACGGCAGCACACCGCGCCCCCGCACTGCCCCGCGCAACGTCCGTGAAGCGACCGGCGGTTCTCCTCGCGGTTCTCCTGCTGCTGATCTGCGCGAGCCTGCTCGGCTATCGCGTCTTGTTCCTCGACTACCCTGCCCTCCCTGGCTCGACCGCGCTGGCCTGGAATCTGACGATCCAGGCGCTGGTCAAGGGCGAGCCGGGCAAGGACATCCGCATCGAGGTCGCGCTGCCCGAGGAGCGCGGCGACTACACGGTGACCGAGGAGCGCATCGAGTCGGGGCTGCTCACGTTCGAGCTCGTGCGCGAAGGCTGGCGGCGCAGCGGGGTGTGGTCGGGAACCGCAACCCACGAGGACGAATTCATCTCCTATCGCGCCGTGCTGGTGCAGGCCGCAGGCGCGAAGCCGCGCGCGGCCGCGCGGCCGGATGCGGCCCGCCTGCTGCCGGTCACCGCCGACGGTCTGCCGGTGATCCACGTCGTCAACGGCCGCGTGACGGATGCCTCGTGGGATCGCGCCCCGGAGACGATCGGCAAGTGGCGCGTGCTCTACGAGCGCGTGCGAACCTCGGAGCGATTTCTCGACCGCTACTCGTTGTTCCATCTGCCGGAGAAGTTCCAGGAGACCTTCCGCATCCTGTTGCTGGTTCCGATCGGAGCGCTGATGATCTGCGTGCTGCGCAACGTGATCGGCTTCCCCACTTTCGGCATCTTCATGCCGGTGCTGATGGCGCTCGCCTTCCGCAGCACCGGGCTGACCTACGGCCTCGGCATCTTCGCCGGCGTCACCGTGATCGGCTATCTCGTGCGGCGCTGGGTGGATCGGCTGCGCCTGCTGCTGGTGCCGCGGCTGTCGGTGATGCTGACGCTGGTCGTCGGCCTGTTCACGCTCATCGCCATCGCCGGCAGCTACCGCGATCAGCGGGAACTGATGGCGGTCGGCCTGATTCCGTTCGTGATCCTGACCATGACCATCGAGCGCCTTTTCGTCATCCTGGAGGAGGCCGGCACCGGGGAGGCGCTGCGCACGGCGGCGGGCAGTGCGGCCGTGGCCACGATCACCTACCAGATCATCAACTGGGACGCGCTCCAGCTCGCCTTCTTCGTGTATCCGGAACTGCTGCTGGCGGTGGCCGCGCTCCAGGTGCTGATCGGCCGCTACACCGGCTACCGGCTCTCGGAACTGATCCGCTTCCGCGCGTTGCGCAAGACGCCATGATGCTGCGTGCGGCGCGGGAACTCGCGCAGCGTGGCGTGCTCGGGATCAACGCCCGCAATGCCGACTACATCGCGCGGCACAATCCGCGCAGCGCATTCCCGCTGGTCGACGGCGGGTCGCCATGGCATCCCCACGCCGGCCACCCACCACATCGTCGGCCACTACGGCGACCTCGCGCGGCTCGACGCGGCTTTGCGCGGCCTCGGCGAGTTCGTCGTCAAGGCGGCCCGGGGCAGCGGCGGGAGCGGCATCGTGCTTGTCACCGGGCGATCCGCGGACGGTTTCGTGAAATCGAGCGGAGATGCGCTGTCGGTCGAGGCGCTGCGCTACCACGTCTCCGACATCCTTTCGGGCATCCACTCGCTCGAAGGACGCGAGGACCGGGCCATCGTCGAAGCGCTCGTCCACCCCGATTCGCTGTTCGCGGCGGTCAGCTATCGCGGCGTGCCCGATCTGCGGGTCGTGGTGTATCGCGCAGTCCCGGTGCTCGCCATGGTGCGGCTGCCGACCCGCGCCTCGGACGGCAAGGCGAACCTGCACCAGGGGGCGCTGGGCGCGGGCATCGCCATCCACAGCGGCACCACCCTTACCGCCGTCCACCGCAACTCCATCGTCACCCATCACCCCGACACCGGCGAACCGGTGGCCGGCATCCGGGTGCCGCACTGGCGGGAAGTGCTGCGCATGGCGGCACTGGCCTGTGACATGACGGGCATGGGCTATATCGGCGCGGACATCGTCATCGACCGCGAGCACGGCCCGCTCATGCTGGAGCTCAACGCGCGGCCCGGGCTCGCCATCCAGCTCGCCAACGGCACCGGCCTGGCGGCCCGCCTGCGCCGCGTCGATGCCTGCATGGCCCGGATCGGAGCCACGCCGGAAGAGCGGGTGCAGTGGGCCATCGAGGCTTTCGCGCCGCAGTGAGTGGCGCAGCGACCGGCGATGCCGCCAGCATTCCCGGTTCGCTCTCCGAAACGATGACCACCGCCCTGTCCATCCTGAACGACACCTTCGGGTACCCGGCCTTCCGCGGACGCCAGGCCGAGATCATCGGGCACGTCGCGCGCGGCGGCGACGCGCTGGTGCTGATGCCCACGGGCGGCGGCAAGTCGCTCTGCTACCAGATCCCGGCGCTGCTGCGGCCGGGTACCGCGATCGTCGTCTCGCCGCTCATCGCGCTGATGCACGACCAGGTGTCGGCGCTCGTCGAGGCCGGCGTGCGCGCAGCCTTCCTCAACTCCGCGCTGCCCTTCGACGAGGCGGATCGCGTCGAGCGCGGCTTCGTGCGCGGAGACTACGATCTGCTCTACGTCGCCCCCGAGCGACTGATGACGCCGCGATTCCTGGAGCTGCTCGAACGGGAGGCGCAGGCCGGCCGGCTCGCCCTGTTCGCCATCGACGAGGCGCACTGCGTCTCGCAATGGGGCCACGACTTCCGCCCCGAATATCTGCAACTGTCCGTCCTCCCGGAGCGCTTCCCGCGGGTGCCGCGCATCGCGCTCACGGCTACCGCCGACCCGGCCACGCGCGGGGAGATCGTCGCCAACCTACGGCTCGAGGGCGCGCGCATCTTCGTCGCCAGTTTCGACCGGCCCAACATCCGCTACCGCATCGTCGAGAAGACCGACGCGCGCGCGCAACTGCTCGCCTTCCTGCGCGGCGAGCACGCGGACGATGCCGGCATCGTCTACTGCCTGTCGCGGCGCAAGGTGGAGGAGACCGCGGCCTTCCTCGCCGCGCAGGGCATCCGCGCGCTGCCCTATCACGCCGGCATGGACGCGCGCAGCCGCTCGCGCAACCAGGAGAGCTTCCTGCGCGAGGACGGCGTGGTGATGGTGGCGACGATCGCCTTCGGCATGGGCATTGACAAGCCCGACGTGCGCTTCGTCGCGCATCTCGACCTGCCGAAGAGCATCGAGGGCTACTACCAGGAGACCGGGCGCGCCGGGCGCGACGGCCTGCCGGCCGATGCCTGGATGGCCTACGGCCTGGGCGATGTCGTGCAGCAGCGGCGCATGATCGAGGAATCCGATGCCGACGAGCGCTTCAAGCGCGCCTGCGCCGCCCGGCTCGATGCCCTGCTCGGCCTGTGCGAGACCACCGCCTGCCGCCGCCAGCGCCTGCTCGGCTACTTCGGCGAGGAATCCTCCCCCTGCGGCAACTGCGACACCTGCCTCGATCCGCCCCAGACCTGGGACGGCACCGAGGCGGTGAGGAAGGCGCTGTCCTGCGTGTATCGCACCGGACAGCGCTTCGGCGCGGGCCACGTGATCGACGTGCTGCTCGGCAAGGAGAACGACCGCGTGCGCCAATGGGGGCACCGCGCGCTGTCAACCTTCGGCATCGGCAGCGGTCTTTCCGAGAATGAATGGCGCGCGGTGTTCCGCCAGATGATCGCGCTCGGCCTGCTCGCGGCCGATCCCGCGCATGGCGCGTTGCGCCTCACCGCGGCGAGCCGGCCGGTGCTCAGGGGCGAGCAGAAGATCGCCCTGCGGCGTGCCGCGGAAAAGCGCAAGGCCGCCGCGCCCCGCAGCCGGACGGTCGATGCGGCACTCGAAGCCGGCGAACGCGCGCTGTGGGAGCGCCTGCGCGCCTGGCGCGCCGAGACCGCCCGCGCGCACGGTGTGCCGGCCTTCGTCATCCTCCACGATTCGACCCTGCTGGAGATCGTGCGCACGCGGCCCCGCAACGCCGCGCAACTGCGCGCGATCTCCGGCATCGGCGCGCGCAAGCTGGAGAATTACGGCGAGACCCTGCTGGGAATCCTCTCGTGAGCCCGGTGCCCCGCGTGGCGAATCATTCGGGCCGCGTGCATCGACCATCAGCGCGTCGGTTGGATGAGCGCAGATCGTCGTCGGGCTAGCGCAGCGTAACCCCACACAACAGCGTTGCTGTCTTCGTGCCCTGATGGTTCAAGACCCGTTTCCCATCCATGCGCAACCCCTCAGCTACCGGGCAGGGCCTCCCTCACCCTGGCGAGCAGCGCATCGCGCGCGAGCGGCTTGACGAGGAAGCCGCTCGCACCGGCCTTCAGGCTTTTCATCACGATGTCCTTTTCGCTCCTGCCCGTGGTCATCACGACCGGGATTCCCGCAAGGCGGGGGACGGCCTTGATCGTGCGCAGCACTTCGACGCCATCGATGCCGGGCAGCATGACGTCCATCAGGATGAGGTCGGGCCGGGTCTCGCGCACGATGCTCAGGGCTTCGATGCCGCTGGCCGCGAACAGCAGGCGACGGTTCTTCCCTTCCAGTATTGAGCCGATGATCTTTCGCTGGAACGCGTCGTCATCGACCACCAGGACTGTCGGCTTGATCTCGCCGGCCAGAGCGTTGAGGGCGCGCACCGACTCCATGTGCGGAGCGGTGGCCTCGCGGAATTCGCCCGCCCACCGTGCCAGCGGCTGCACCGACTCGGACAGGGAGTGAAGGGGCGCGTCGATCGCCTCGGACTTGAGACGCCCGATCTCCCGCCGCAGGCCCTCGACGCTCCCGACCCTCTCCGGCAGCTCGTCTCCTTCGAGCCGCTGCGAAAACGCGTCGAAGGCCGCGCCGGCGTCCTCGTTCGCGCCGGCGACGGCGCGCCCGACCGATTCGATGTGCTCCTCGCCCCGCGCCATCTGCTGCGAGAGCAGCTCTTCGAGTGTCGCCAGGCGGCGCGCCTGCGCCGCGAATTCCTCGGCCGACGGGGCGCGGGCCGCGAGCCCGGCCAGTTCGCGCAGCGCCAGGTGCACGGACATCGGCAGGCGCGGTGCATCATGGGTCATCGGCCAGAACAGGACGTAGTCATCGAAGATGCCCTCCCGGCACAGCCGGAAGGCGCGCTGCACCTCTTCCTTGCCGCACAACACGATGGTGCGGTGAGGCTGTACGTGAATGGTGGCGCTGTGGCGATAGAGCCCGAGGTTGTGGCGTTCCGATTTCTCGATGCTGTCGAACGCCAGCACGAGCACGTCGGGCCGATTGCGGTCGAAGTCCGCGGCGGTCTGGTCCGGATCGGTCGAGGTGCAGACCTTGCCGAACTCGGTATCGAGGAGCTTCTTCACCAGTGCCGCATCCTCGGTCTTGTCCGAGGCGACGAGGATGCCCGTGTCGGCGGGAAGGCGCCGGTTCACGCGGCCGCCCCTCCTCGTCGCGCACCCGCCGCATCGATCCGCTGCCGCCACTGCCCGATCCAGCCGGGCAGCGCTTCGGCGGGCATGGGCCGCGCGATGAAATAGCCCTGCGCCAGATGGCATCCGCTGGAGCGCAGGAAGGCCCAGTCGCCGGCGTCTTCGACACCTTCGGCCACGACCTCCATGTCGAGATGCCTGGCCAGTTCGAGGCTGCCCTCGAAGATCGTCCGCAGCCGCTCGTCGCGCCCGGCGTTGTGGGTGAAGCCGCGATCGATCTTGAGTTCGTCGAAGGGGATGTCGCGCAACTGGGCGAGAGACGAATGGCCGGTGCCGAAATCGTCGATCGAAAGCCGGAAGCGCTTCAGGCGCAGGCGGGTGAGCACGTCGAGCGCCGTGGTCAGATTCTGCATCAGGCGGGTCTCGGTCACCTCCAGCACCACGCTGCTGGCAGGCAGACCGGCGGCCGCGGCCGCGGCGATGACGAAATCGGCGAACTCCAGCTCGGCGAGATCGTCCATCGACACATTGACCGCGACGCGCAGGTCGAGGCCCGCTTCCCTCCAGGCCCTGGCCTGGGCAAGCGCGCCCTCGAGCACCGCCCGCGTGAGCTCCCCGATCAGGCCGTGCGCCTCCGCCACCGGGATGAAGCTGTCGGGGAACACCAGGCCGTCCTCGGGATGCCGCCAGCGCACGAGGGTCTCGGCGCCGACGACCTCGCCGGTCGCCACCGCGACCTTGGGCTGGTAGTAGTTGACGAGTTCTCCGCTCGCGATGGCGGAACGGACCGCATGCGCCTCATAGGTCCTGTTCGGCGCGCGCGGTTTCGCTGCCTGCGGCGGCGCGCGTTTTTCCAGCAACGCCGAGAGCCCAGCCGGGCTCGGCGGCTTGTGCAGGCAGCCCATCACGGAAAGCCGGTGCGTCCGTGCGAGTTTCTCGGTGGCCTGCAGCATGCGGTCGTCCTCGCCGGAGACGAAGATCAGGCTGCCCGGATAATTGCGCTGTGCCAGGCGGCGCACGAACTCGATCCCATCCATCGACGGCATGTTGATGTCGAGCAGGATCACGTCCGGCACCCCGCTCGGCGCGTCGAACGCGGCCAGCGCCGCCGCGCCGTTGTCGAAACGTAAGACGCGGGAATAGCCCAGCCCGGCCAGCAAGCGGCCGAGCACCCCGAGCATGAAGGGCTCGTCGTCGAGCACCATGATCGCGGGCTCATCGCTCATTTCCGTTCCTTCGGTTGTTCCATCGCCCCGTTCGACCGGGCAGCGAGGTCGTCTTCGACCGCCGCGAGTGCGGACCTGAACGGGGCCAGCAGGCTGCCCGTCGCGAGGGCGTCGCATGCCTTTGCGGCCTGCTCGATGCGCTCGCACAGATCGCCCAGCTCGAGCGCGCCGACGCAGCGCGCCGAGGACTTCAGCTTGTGAGCCTGCGCGCCCGCGTCGTGGAGCCGCCCGGATTCTGCGGCCGCGAGCAGTTCGGCGGAAGTCGCTGCCGCGTTGCTGCGGAAATCCTGCAACAGCTCTCCGATGACGGCCGCATCGCCGGTGCCGATCAGCGCTTCCAGCACGCCCGCATCGACCGTGCTGCCGGCCGCGGGAGCCGGTGCTCCGTCCACCGGCAGCGTTGCCGGCGGCAGCCATTTTTGCATCATCGCCCGGAGGTCGTCCAGCCGCACCGGTTTGGACAGGTAGTCGTCCATCCCCGCCGCCTTGCAATGTTCGGCCTCGCCCTTCAGGGCATTGGCGGTCAGCGCGACGATAGGCGTGCGTGCGAGGCCGGCCTGCGCCTCTTCGGCGCGGATGGCGGCGGCGAGCTCGTAGCCGTCCATGTACGGCATGTGCACGTCGGTGAGCAGCAGCGCGTGCTCGCGCGTCTTCCATCGCTCGAACGCCTCGCGGCCGTCGCCCGCCAGTTCCGTCGCGAACCCCATCAGCGCGAGCTGGCGGCGAATCACCTGGCGGTTGGTCTCGTTGTCTTCGGCGACCAGGATCAGCCGTTGCTGGCGCACCGCGTCCTCGCGGGAAGGTGCTTCGTGCGCCTCGCGGTCGAGTCCGGTCGGCTCACTCTCCCGCTCCTCCTCTGCGCGCCCGGCGGCGATCGCCACCGCCAGCACCAGGCGACGCCGGGTGAGCAGATTGCCGTCCACCTGCACGAGATCGGGCGCGATGCGCCGCGCGCGGCGCCGCCTGCCACGCCCGAGGACCAGCAGGCGCACGTCCGGATGCGGCCGCGCGGCGGCACGAAGCGGCTCGATCGGTGCGGGGCCTTCTCCGGTGTCGACCAACCAGACCCAGGGCGCGCCCGGCGTGGATGCCGTGCACCCCTTCGCCGCGTCGATGTTCTCCACGCATTCGACCCTCGCCCCGGCATGCGCCAGGTAGGTCGCGAGGTCGCGGCTCGGCCCCGCTTCGGGCCCGATCAGCAGGCAAGCCAGCCCGGCCACCGGCGAGGGCGCCGCCGCCGGCTGCGGCAGGGGGCCGAACGGCAGGCGCGCGCTGAAGGTGCTGCCCGCGCCCGCCTCGCTCTCCACGGCGATCTCGCCACCCATCTTGTTCGCGAGCCTGCGGCTGATGGCGAGCCCCAGCCCGGTCCCGCCAAAGCGCCGCGTCGTGGAGACATCGGCCTGTTCGAACGGCGCGAACAGCCTTTCCCGGGTGGCCGCATCCATGCCAATGCCGTTGTCACGCACCGAGAAGACTACCCAATCGCGCCCCTCCCGCCGTCCCTCGAAGCGCGCGCGCAGCCGCACGCGGCCGTGCTGCTCGCGCCCGCTCGAGAACTTGATGGCGTTGCTGATCAGATTGGTCAGGATCTGGCGCAGGCGCAGTGCGTCGCCCTCGAGCCTGCGGGGAATCTCCGGATCGACGAACAGATCCAGCTCCACATGCTTCTTCGCGGCACTGTGGTCGAGCAGGGTGCAGACCTTGTCCGCGACGTCCTCGACCGACAGGGGTTCGCGCTCGAGCTCGAGCTTTCCGGCCTCGATCCTGGAGAAATCGAGGATGTCCTCGATGATGCCGAGCAGCGCATGGGCGGACTCGCGCATGAGTTCGACCATCTCCACCTGATAACCCTTGAGGCTGGTCTGCGCCAGCACGTCCAGCATGCCGATCACCCCGTTCATGGGGGTGCGGATCTCGTGGCTCATCGCGGCGAGGAATTCGGACTTGGCCTGGCTCGTGGCCTGGGCGGCGGCGCGCTGCGCGACCTGCTCGGTGTACTCCAGCGCGAAGGCGAGGTTCTCCGCCAGGTGCCCGAACAGCCGGATCTCCTCGGAATCGAAGGCCCCCGGCTCGGGCGCGTACAGATTGAACGCGCCGCGGACCCTGCCGCCGGCGCACAGCGGGAAGGCCGCGGAGGAACGGTATCCCAGCCGCAGCGCATCCTCGCGCCAGAGCGCCATGCGCGGGTCGTGCGCGATGTCATTCGCGACCATGGCCTTGCCTGCCGCAATCGCGCTCGCAGTCGGTCCGCGCCCGCGCGCAGTGTCGTCGAGGACGATGCGCAGCCGTTCCGGATAGCCGTCACACCCGCCCGCATGGGCGACGATGCGCACGGTCCTCGTCGCCTCGTCGAGCAGGCCGACCCAGGCCATGCGAAATCCGCCCCGTTCCACCGCGATCCGGCAGGCCGCCTCGCATATGGCCCGCGGTTCCTGAAGGCGGACGACGGACTCGTTGATCTCGCTCATCAGGGCGTAGATCCGGCTGAGCTTGCGGATGCGCGCTTCGGCCCGCTTGCGCTCGCTGATGTCCTTGGTGATCGCCAGATAGCTGGCGATGCGGCCGTCGGCCTGGCGCATCGCCGACATCATCGTCAGCTCGACGTATTCCGATCCGTCCTTGCGCCTCGCGGTGAGTTCTCCCCGCCAGTCTTCACTGCGCCGCAGATGCGCCAGCATGTCCTCATGGACCGCCTGCGGCATCCCGGCGCACTGGAACATGCACAGGTGCCTTCCGGCGACTTCGCCGAGCCCGTACCCCTTGCCGTCGAGGAAGGCGGCATTGGCATACTCGATGTTCAGTCCGAGATCGGTGATGACGATGCCGAGGGGACTCTGCTCGACGACCTGGGAAAACCTGCGCAGCCCTTCTTCCGCTTTCCTGCGCTCGCCGACTTCGTTCACCAGCCGTAGTTCGTGACCCATGCTCCCGAGCACGAACATCCCGGCGAGAATCATGACGCCGATGCCGGCGGCGAGAAACAGCATCGAAGCCGGCGTACGCCCGAGCTGCCATGGATCGAGGTTCCACATCTCCAGCCGGAATCCTTCACCGGCCAGGTCCGCGCCGACGTGCCGCGACCAGTCGGCCGCCCGCCCGGCCGGAACGTCTTGCGCGGCCAGCGGCACCTCGGGGTGCCAGGGCGCGAGGCCGCGGACGTGGTACGCGATGCCGGCACGTCGCGCCCCGGCGGAGAATTCGCCGAAGAGCCGCGGCACGTCGATGCGGGCAGCGGCGAAGCCGCGCAGGGCGTCGGCATGCACCGGCTCGGCCACGGTCTCGTCGAGGTTCCCGGTCGCGACGCCGATGGCATAGACCGGGACCAGCATCCACCATCGGCCGGCGCTCGACGTTTGCGAGTCCGCCGCCAACACCGGCCGGCCGTGTTCCGCCGCGCGCAGCAGCGCGGCGCGCGGGATGCGGGTGGCGAGATCGACGCCGGGGCCGATGCCTTCGCCCTCCCGCGCATCGACCAGCCGCGGCGGCAGCGCGTCGACCGGCCCCGCGGCCTCGCGCGGCGCCCATACGCTCGCGGTGACCCCGTCCGATCCCCGGATGCTTTCGTTGAAGGTGGCGAATTCGCCGGGCGTGACCGTGACGCTGGAATTGATCAGGGCACCGACGGCGTTCAGGCGGTCCCTGGTGGCCGCCAGAGGCGTGGCGATCAGCTTTGCGAGCTGGCCGGCTTGCTCCTCGAAGCGCTCGCGGCTGCGCTGCGCCTCGTTCTGGCTGTAGGAGAGATATGCCAACATGAGCGCCCCCGCGAGGCCCGCGATCACGAAGACGGCGGAACAGATCCTTCGCCGCCGGCCCTCGTGCGTACCCGGCAGGACCAGGGAGATGAACGGCGCAGCCAACAGCGCGCCGAAGGTGTCGCCCGCATACCAGGTGACCCAGTTGCCCGCCATCGCCGACGCCGGCAACCCGCGCAATTCGTGCAGTGCAGCCGTGCCCACCGTCGCGGAGATCAGGCAGGCGAGCGGCCCCACCGACAGCAGGAAACGCGCCGCAGCGGCGGGCTCCCCGAACCGCGCCGGGGACTCGATGCTCGCGCGCGCCAGGCGGGTCGCGAGGAGCGCCTGCGCGAGTGCCGCGCTGGCGGTGAGGGCCGCCGCGAGCAGGGCCGTGCGGTCGAGTCCCGCGCCGCTCGCATCCCCGCCGTATCGAAGCAGGTCGGTGGCGAATGCCGCCAGCCACAGGCCCGGCCAGATGCGGGTGCCCGCCGCGAGGAGCGCAGCCAGGGCCACTCCGGCCGGCAGCCATAGCGGCACGCCATAGCCGGGCGGAACCGCCAGCAGGGTCGAGAGGCGGCCGAGCGCAAAGCTCGCCAGTCCCGCCCCGATCATCCACAGCCACGGGAAGGATTCCGGAGCGCTGCCGGGCCGCCCGGTGTCGCCCGGATCCCGGGTTTCCGGCTCTGCGTGTCCGCTCATCGCTGGGTCCCGCCAGATCGGGCTACCGCGTGTCGATAAACTCTTATCGGGATATTCCTGAGTAACTTGAGGGGTCAATGCTTGGCGGTCCCGGGCCGGCCGTGGTGCGACGCGCGCAGCGGGCGCGATCCCCGATGCACTCGAACGCGCCCCGGGGGCTTACTGCGCCCCCGCGTGCACCAGCCGGATGACGCCCTCGCCCACACGCCGGGCCGGCAGCAGGGAGTCGATGCCTTCGGAATACGACAGCACTTCGTAGCCTTCGTAGCCCGCAGCCGCCGCGAGCCGGGTGGCGCGGCGGTGGAACACGACCCGCGCCTCGCCCTCGCCGCCGGCGGCGATCCGTTTCATGGCGAGCGAGAGCAGGTAGCGGTCGGGTGCGAGCTGCGCTTCCTCGATGTGCCAGTTGGGTGCGAGCGGATCGAGCACCACCCAGGCAGCCGCCGCGGCACCGGCATAGCCGGCGAGGCTCTCGAGCGAGACCACCGTGCTTTCGGTCACTCGCAGCGACGCCGCGGGCAGCAGCGATGCGTTGCGCGGATAGGTTCCGGAGAGGGCCGAGCAGCCGGCCACGGCGAGGGCGAGCGCGATGCCGCACAGGCGCTGGACGGAGGGGCTCACAGGAATTTGAACAGCGAGAGCTGGCTCACCTGAAGGAAGGATTTCTGCGACGCCTCCAGGCTCGTCTGCTCCTGGGTCAGGCGGCTGATGGCCTCGGCATAATCGACGTCCTGGAGCTTCGAGAGCGCCGCCTCGTACTGCAGCCTCAGATCCTCGCCGCTCGCCGAGAGTGCGTCGAGTTCGCCGAGCCGGGATCCGACCAACGCGCGCGCCGCGAGCACCTTGTCGAGGCTCTGCGAGAGTGCACCCCGGACTTCCTGGAGGGAATTGGTGAGCCGCGCGCGACCGGCCGCATCGGTGGTCGCCGACTCGAGCGCCAGGATCGCGCTTCCCAGCGTGTCGAAGATGCTGACCTGGGTGCTGGGCGCGACCGTGAACGTGTCGCCCGCCGCGGGTGTCCCGGAGACGGTCACCTCGATGGCACCGGCGCCGAGCGCGATCGGTGCTCCGGCCTGGTAGGCGAACGGCCCGCTCGGCGTGGTGGTGCCCGAGACCGGATCGAAGTCGGCGACCGAGTATTCGAGCCCGCCCGCGCCGGCGGCGAAGCTCAGCGTGTAGCGATGCCCGTCATAGCCCGCCAGCAGGCTGCCGCCGTCGATCGTTCCGGTGCCGGTGTTGGCGGACGCGGCGGAGGTCGCGAAGGCGCCGTTGCCGTTGCGGATGCGCGCGAACGCATCGGCACCCGACAGGCCGACCGGCAGCTCGCGCGAGCCCGACACCTGGAGCGCGCGGATGCCGTCGTCGCCGTGATACTGCACGCCCGCCTCCACCGTTCCCGAGAACGGGCGGGTGCCGGCCTGGTAGCCCGAGAACTGGTAGGCGCCGCTCGCATCGGTGGAATTCGCGATGCCGAGCAACTGCTCGAATCCCGAGCGCATCTCCTGCGCGATCGACGCGAGGTCGGAGCGCGAGAGCGTCGCATTGCCGGCCTGGACCAGCCGTGTCTCCATCGACACGATGACGTCCTGGGCGCCGGTGAGCGCGCCCTCGGCAGCCGCGAGCGCGCTGCGCGCCGCGTCCTGGCTGGCCAGATGCTGCGCATTGATCCCGCGTGCCTGGGTCACGTCGAGCGCGCGCGCCGCGGCCACCGGATCGTCGGCCGCGCTGAGCATGCGCCTTCCGGTCGCGAGCTGCTGCTGGGTATGCAGGAGGGATGCGCTCTGGCGCTGCATCGTTCCGACCGCGGTCGCGAAGATCATGCGGGTGGTCACGCGCATGGCAGCTCCCTGGCGCAAGGCGGGTTCATGGCGGCTAGCGGGCGATCGCCAGCAGTTCCTCGAACAGCCTGCCGGAGACCTCGATCAGCTTTCCCGCCGCCTGGTAGGCCTGCTGGTAGCGCATCAGGTTCGCGGCTTCCTCGTCGAGGTTGACGCCCGACACGGAATCGAAGGCGTCCTGCGCGGTCTTCTCGAGGCTGTGCTGGGCGGCAGCCGTCGCGTCCAGCTCGCGTCCCTTGTTGCCGGCCTCGGACACGAGCTGCGAATAGGCCGACTGGTAGCTCGCGCTGCCCGCAGCCAGCGTGCGGGCGCTCTGCAGCGCGCCGAGCGCGAGCAGGTTGCGGTTGTCCCCGCTGCCGTTGTCGTTGCTCGAAACGGTGAACACGTCGCCCTGCGCGGGGATGCCCGAGATCGTGAACGTGAAGCCGCCGAGCGCGGCGAGGGTGAAGGACTTGCCCGCCGCATCGGCTGTGGGGTCGTAGGCGAGCGTGCCCGTCAGCGCACCCGAAAGGTTGAACTGACCGGCCGCGGCATCGAAGGCGAGGGTGAGCGGCGGTGCGATGTGCGGGGCGGCCGCGGCGAGCCCGCTCGTGGAGGCGATGCTGCCCGCACTGATCGCTCCCGAACCGGTGTTGGCGAGCGCCGCCTGCGTGCGCAGCGGCCCGGCCGCGGCGATGGCGCGCACGTCGGAAAACGCCACCGCGATGTCGTGCGCGCCGCTGCGGGTGGGCTGCACGAGAAAGCTGTCGCCCGCGTTCGCGGAGCCCGAGGCGAGGCTGATGGTGAGGCCGTCGACCGATGCGGGCAGCGCACCCGAGGAGACGGTGACGCCGTCGCTGAGCCGCGTCACCGAGAAGCTGCCGGCACCGAGCGCGGTGACCCGGTAGTCGGCGGCGGCAAGCTGGGTGGCATCGTCGATGACCGTGGCGAGCACCGCGGTTCCCGAGTTCGAGGTCCCCGAGTACACCCGGGCAGCGGGCATGACGAAGAAATCGCCGCCGAGTGCGCCGTTCAGGTCCTGACCCAGCCGGTGCTGCGCGTTGAAGGTCTGGGCGAGCCCGAGCGCGATGCGCCCGAGCGCGTTCTGTGCGGAATCGAGGCTCTCGGTCCGGAACCGGAGCAGGCCGCCGAGCGTGCCGCCGCTCAGAGCAGATTCCTGCAGCGGCACACTCCCGCCGGTCGGCAGCGCGAATGCGACGTCGAGCCGGCCGGGATCGAGCGGGTCCTGGATCGCCTGCAATTGCGAAGCCTGCACGCCCACCACCAGCGGCTGGCCGTTGCCGACGAAGACGTTGAGGCTGCCGTCGCCCTCCGCGCTGGTGGTCACCCGGAGCTGGCCGTTGAGCTCCGCGAGGAGCGCATCGCGCTGGTCGAGCAGGTCGTTCGCGGGCCGCCCGCCGCTCACCGCCTGCGCGCGCACGATGCGCTCGTTGAGTGCCGCGATCTGTCGGGCGGCGGCATTGATGGAATCCACCACGCTGACGATCTGGGAGTTGACGCCGGTGCGAAGCTGGTCGAGCCGTTCGTCGAGGCTGTGGAAGCGGTTCGCCAGCCCGCTGCCCGCGGCGAGCACCGACTGGCGCGCCGGGATCGAGGCCGGATCGGCGGCGAGATCCTGCACGGCGTCGAACAGCTCCTGGAGCGCCGGGGACAGCCCCGCGTTGGGGTCCGCGAGCACGTTGTTGATCTGCGCGAGTTCGCTCGAATGGGTGTCGAGTTCCGCCGCCCGGGTCTGCGCGGAGGCCACCTCCGCAGCGAGGAACTGGCTGTAGATGCGCTTGACCGCGGAGACGTTCGTCCCCTGGCCGAAATAGCTCCCGCCGAGGAACTGCGGAGTGTTGGTGCTCTGCTCCAGCCCCTGGCGCGAATAGCCGGGCGTGGCAGCGTTCGCGATGTTGTGCCCGGTGACGAGCAGCCCGGCCTGCGCGGCCGCGAGCCCGCTCGCACCGATGTTGAGGATGGACGTTCCCATTCGGATGTCTTCGGCAGATCAGGCGGCGGCTTGAGCGGTCCTGCTCACCCAGCGAGACTCGCGCGCAGCGTCGCGCCTTCGATGATGCGCGTGAGCTTCGCGGCGTAGGCCGGGTCGCTCGCATAGCCTCCCGCCTGGAGGGCGCCGGCGAAGGCGGCCGGCTCGCCGGCGCCCAGTGCGGTCGCGTAGCGCGAGCGGATGAGGCGGGCATAGTCGGCGAAGGCCTCGCCGTAGGAGCCATAGGCGCGGAAGCGCTCCACCTGCCGGTGCGCCGCGCCGCCGGAAAATTCGGTGGTCATCGCGTCCACGGTCGGCCCCGGCCAGTTGCGCCCGGCCTTGATGTTGAACAGATTGTGGCTGTTGCGCCCTTCGGGAAGGCGGATCTCGGAGCGGCCCCAGCCGGTCTCGAGTGCGGCCTGCGCGATCAGGAAACGCGCCGGAATGCCGGTCGCGCGGCTCGCCTGCTCCGCATGCGGCCAGAGCCGATCGACGAACTCACGCGCCTGCGGCGACGCACCCGTGGCCTGCGATGCGCCCGCCTGTGGCGAAGCGCCCGCCGGCTGCACCGGGGCCGCGGCCGGAATCGCCTCGCTGCGTGTCGCGCCTGCCGCCGGTGCCGTGGTGCCGGGAGAAGCAGGATCCTTCGCCACGGGCGCGGCTTCACCAGCGGCGAGCTGCGCGCCGAGCTGGCGCTCGATCGCCGTGGCAAGTCCGGTGCCCGAACGGGAAGCCAGCACCTGCGCGAGCTGCTGGTCGAGCATGCTTTCGTACATTCTGCCGCTGTCGTCGGCGAGCAGGCCGCTGCGCGGCACCGCATCGCGCATCGCCTTCAGCATCATCTGCATGAACAGCGCCTCGAACTGCTGGCTCGCCTGTCGCAGCCCGGCCCTGGGATCGGCCTTCGCCTGCCGCTTGAGCGCGGCGAGCGCATTGGCGTCGAAGGCGAGTTCGGTTCCGATGCCGTTGGCGATCATGCGGGGGGTCCGTCAGATGATCTCGAGTTCGGCGCGCAGCGCGCCGGCCGCCTTCATCGCCTGGAGGATGGCGATCAGATCCTGCGGGTTGGCCCCGATCGCGTTGAGCGCCTTCACCACCTCGGCGAGCGAGGCGCCGCGGCTGAGCTGCACCAGCGCGCCGCCCTCCTGGCGGATGTCGATCTGCGCGCGCTCGGTCTGCACCGTCTGGCCCGCCGAATTCGGCCTCGGCTGGCTGATCACCGGCTCGGTCGATACGGTCACCGAGAGGTTGCCGTGGGCGACCGCCACGGTCTCGATCGTCACCGCCTGGTTCATCACCACCGAGCCGCTGCGGCTGTTGACGATGACCTTCGCCGCGCTCTGCATCGGCGTGACATCGAGGTTCTCGACGCGCCCGAGGAAGGCCACCCGGTCCTGCCGCGCGAGCGGCGCACGCACCTGGATGCGCCGCGCATCGAGCGCCTGCGCGGTCGCCGGGCCGAGGCTGCGGTTGATCGCCTCGACCACGCGATTGGCGGTTCCGAAGTCGCCCGCGTGAAGTTCGAGGTACACCGCCTCGCCGGTGCCGACCGGCATCGGCACCTCGCGCTCCACCGTCGCACCGGCCGCGATCCGGCCGACCGCGAGATGATTGACCTGCACGCTCGAGCCGCCGCCCTGCGCACCGACGCCGCCGACGGCGAGGTTGCCCTGCGCGACCGCATAGACCTGGCCGTCCGCGCCCTTGAGCGGGGTCATCAGGAGCGTGCCGCCGCGAAGCGACTTGGCGTTTCCGATCGAGGACACGGTGACGTCGATGCGGCTGCCCGCGCGCGCGAACGGCGGCAGCGCGGCGGTGACCATGACCGCGGCGACATTCTTGAGCTGGAGCGAGGTTCCCGGAGGCACCTGGACGCCCAGGTTGCCCAGCATGCTGATGATCGCCTGGACGGTGAAGGGCGTCTGCGTGGTCTGGTCTCCGGTGCCGTCCAGCCCCACCACCAGCCCGTAGCCGGCGAGCTGGTTCTCGCGCACGCCCTGGACCGAGGCGAGATCCTTGATGCGCTCGGCCCGCAGCGGAGCCGATGCCGCAACCGCCACCAGGAACACGACCGCCAGTTTTCCGAACCCGTTCATGATCCCGCCCCCGACTCGAAACCCGAACCTGCAACCCGAAACCTGGAACCTGGAACTTGAAACCTGGAACTTGAAACGTGAAACCGTTAGAAAGGCAGGAACGTCAGGAAGAACCGCGCCAGCCATCCCATCACCTGGGCCTCGTTCAGGAAACCGCTCGCCTTGTACTCGATGCGCGCATCCGCCACCTGGGTGGACTGCACGGTGTTGGCACCGGTGATGTGGATCGGATTGACCACCCCCGAGAAGCGCACGAACTCCTGCCCCTGGTTGATCGCGATCTGTTTTTCTCCCGACACCAGCAGGTTGCCGTTCGGAAGCGCCTCGATGACGGTGACGGTGATGGTGCCGGTGAAGTCGTTCATCGCATCCGTGTCCCCCTTGCCCGAGAAGTTCGAGGAGCCGGTCGCGCTCACGGTCAGTCCCTGCGCGCTCTTGCCGGGAACCCCGATGATCGTCGGCACCGAGACATCGACCTTCTGGCTGCGATCGGCCGCGGTGGAGGACTTCTTGGATGCCTGGGTCTTTTCGGCGAGCTGGATGGTGAGCGTGTCGCCGACGAAGCGCGCACGCCGGTCCTCGAACAGCGGCCGCGCATTCGCCACCTGGTAGATCGCGCCGTTCGCGATCGCCGGCTGCGCGTGCGGCGCCGGCCGCGCGCTCATCGGCTGGTGTACGCCGGTGGGCGGCGTGGTCGACACGCAGCCGGCAAGCGCAAATGCCAGCAGCGGGAGGAGCCTGCGCATCGGTCTCACGGCGCTCACAACTGGGCGAGCCGGGCGAGCATCTGGTCGGAAGTCTGGATCGCCTTCGAGTTGATCTCATAGGCGCGCTGGGTCTGGATCATGTTGACCAGCTCCTCGACCACGCTCACGTTGGAAGTCTCGACGTAGCCCTGGTTGAGCAGGCCGGAACCGCTGGAGCCGGGGGAGCCGAGCGAGGCCGTGCCGCTCGCCGCCGTCTCGACGTAGAGGTTTTCGCCGGTGCTCATGAGTCCGCCCGGGTTGATGAAGCTGGCGAGCTGGATGTTTCCGATCTGGGTGGGGGCGGTCGACCCGCCCTGGGTGATGCTCACGATGCCGTCGCGGCCGACCGTGATCGAGGTCGTGTTGGCCGGAATCGTGATCGCGGGCTGGAGCGCATAGCCGCTCGAAGTCACGATCTGCCCCTGCGCATCGCGCTGGAAGGCGCCGTCGCGCGTATAGGCGGTGCTGCCGTCGGGAAGCAGCACCTGGAAGAATCCCTGCCCCTGGATCGCGAGGTCGAGGTTGTTTCCGGTCTGCTGGAGACTGCCCTGGATGTGGATGCGTTCCGAGGAGATCGGACGCGCGCCCAGCCCGACCTGGAGGCCGGAGGGGATCTGGGTCTGCTGCGAGGACTGCGCACCCGGCTGGCGCAGCGTCTGGTAGAGCAGATCCTCGAACACGGCGCGAACCCGCTTGAAGCCGTTGGTGCTGACGTTGGCCAGGTTGTTGGTGATGACATCGAGCTGGACCTGCTGCGCTTCCAGGCCGGTCTTTGCGATCCACAGCGAACGTATCATTCGGAACTCCTCGTCGTCGAACCGGACAGCCGCGGCGCGCGCGCCCTCACCGGTTGGAGAGCAGTTGCGTCGCGGTGCGGTCGTTCTCCTCCGCATTGCGCAGCATCTGCACCTGAATCTCGAACTGCCGCGCGGCCGAGATCATGTTCACCATCTCCTCGACCGCGTTCACGTTGGCCGCCTCGAGATGTCCGGGAACCAGTACGGCCTTGGGATCGGTCTCGGCGGAGCCACCGCCGCGCACCCGGAACAGGCCGTCGTCCCCGCGCGCCAGATCCTTCTCCGGCGGATTGACGAGCTTGATGCGGCCGAGCACGACCACCGAAGCGGCGGAGCTGCCCGCGGGCACGCTCGACACGGTGCCGTCGCCGGCGATGGTGATCTGCGCGCCGGGCGGGATCGTGATCGGGCCGCCGTCGCCCAGCACCGGGATCCCGGCCTTCGTCTGGAGGATGCCGGTGGAATCGAGCTGGAGGCTGCCGTTGCGGGTGTAGGCTTCGCCGCCGTCGGGCGGGGCGAGCGCGATCCAGCCCGCACCCTGGAGCGCGACATCGAGCGTGCGCCCGGTCGGCTGCAGCACGCCAGGCGTGAAATTGGCGCCCACGCTCGCCTCGATGACGAAGGCGCGGGTGGGAAGCGCGGGCGAGCGGACCTCGACCGCGCGCAGGCGGTGTTCCTCCGCCCGGTAGCCGGTCGAGGCCGCGTTCGCGAGATTGAGCGCGGAGGCGTCCTGGCGGCCGAGGGTGCTCTTCGCCCCGCTCATCGCGACATAGATCAGCCGGTCCATGGAGGTACCCCGCGTGGCTGCGTCATCGGATCAGCGAAGCGCTCACCTCAGGTTCACCAGCGTCTGCATGAGCTGATCCTGGGTGCGGATCGACTGCGCGTTGGCCTGATAGCTGCGCTGCTGCGTGATCATGTTCACCAGCTCCTCGGTGAGGTCGACGTTGGACTCCTCGAGTGCGGCCGATTGCAGCACGCCCAGGCTGCCGCTGCCGGGTGCGCCGGTGAGCGGTACGCCCGACTCCGAGGTCTCGGCCCACTGGTTGCCGCCCAGCGAGACCAGGCCGTTCGGATTCGCGAAATCGGAGAGCACGACCTGGGCCATGTCGCGCGCCTGCCCGTTCGTGTAGCGTCCCTGCACCACGCCGTCGGCGCCGACCGTCACTCCGGCCAGGCGCCCGGCGGTGTAGCCGTCCTGCGCCAGCCGATTGACGCCGAAGGCGGTGCCGAACTGGGTGCTGCCGGTGAAGTCGAGACCGAACGCGAGCGGGCTCGCGGCGCCGCTCGTGACCGGGAACGACAGGGACAGCGGCATCGCGCTGGCGAGCTGACCGCTCGTGTCGAATGCGAGCGCGGGCGAGGCGCCGGCGAGCTGCACCGGATTGGCTGCGCTCGGGGTGTCCATCTGGGAATAGGCGTCCCAGGCACCGGCCGCGGCCTGCTTCACGAAATAGAGCGTGAGCACATGTGCATTGCCGAGCGTATCGAAGGCGGTGAGCGCGGTCGAACTGTTATACATGTCGGGGGTCGGCAGCGCGCCCGAGGCGAGGAACGCCCCGGTCCAGGCCGCGGCGCCGGTCGCCACGGCCTCGCGCGAATCGAGATTCAGGCCGACCGTGGCGCTCGCCGTCGCCTGCGGAACCAGATCGGAAGTGTCGATCCGGATCTCGGCCGGCAGCGAGGGCAGGATGGTTCCGGTCGCATCCGCCAGATAGCCGGTGAGCCGGTAGTTCCCGGCGTTCACGAGAAAGCCGTCCTTGTCGGTGCCGAACTGGCCGTTGCGCGTGTAGCTGATCGCGCCGTCGCGGCTCATGCGGTAGAAGCCCTGGCCGTTGATCGCCACGTCCAGCGGGTTGTCGCTGATCGTGATGTTGCCCTGGGTGAATTGCTGGGCGACCGAATCGACCGTCGTGCCGATGCCGACCTGGCTTCCGGCCGCGCCTTCCAGCGTCGCCGCAAAGACGTCGGCGAACTGCGCCCGCGCCTGCTTGAAACCCACGGTCGAGGTGTTCGCGACGTTGTTGCCGATCACGTCCAGCGCCCGCTGGGCGCCGTTCAATCCGCTCAATCCCTGCTGAAAACTCATGTCTTCGTCTCCGCCTTAGTAGATTTGTCTGACGTCCGCCACCTTGAACATCCCCAGCGTGCCCACTTCCAGCCCGATGCCGGACGCATCGCGCACGACGCCGGTGACCGGGCCCACCTCCAGCGCGGTCGCGGAAACCTGCTGTTCGGCCGCCGTTGCGCTTACCTCGAAGGTGTAGGCGCCGTCGACGACCGCCGCACCGGCGTCGGTCTTGCCGTCCCACTGGAAGAGCCGAGTGCCGGCCGCGGCGGCTCCCAGGTCGAGGCTGCGCATGGGCAGGCCGTTGGCGTCCTTGATCGTCACCCGCACCCGCTCGGCGGGAGCCGCGAGTTCGATCCCCGCCAGACCCGTGCCCTCGAAGACCCGCAGCACCTGCCCCGGAACGGCGACCTGGCGGCCGACCAATGCGGCCGCCTGCAGCGCCTGGCCGTCGCTCGAGTTCGTGACCAGCGCCTCCAGCGTCCGGTTCAGGCGCTCGATGCCGTCCACGGTGCTGATCTGCGCGAGCTGCGAGGTCACCTGCGCGTTGTCCATCGGATTGAGCGGGTCCTGGTTGCGAAGCTGGGTCACCAGCAGCGTCAGGAAGCGATTCTGCGAATCCTCCTTCGATGCACCCGCGCTTCTACGCGCCGCGTTCAATCCGGCGAGCACCGATTCCTGCGCGGTTGCGGCTTGTACCGGGGCCGTCATCGATCGTTCTCCCTCACTGTCCGATCGCGAGCGTGCGCAGCGCGAGCTGCTTCGCGGTGTTCATCAGTTCTGCGTTGGCCTGGTAGGAACGCGATGCCGAGATCATGTTCACCATTTCCTCGACGACATTCACGTTCGGCATCGCGACGTAACCCTTGTCGTCGGCGGCCGGATTCTTGGGATCGTAGGCGAGCCGCGGCGGCGAGGTGTCTTCCACCACCCCCGACACCCGCACTCCGACGGCACCCGGGGTGTCCGAGGGCGCGGCCTCGAACACCACCTGCCTCGCGCGGTAGGGGCGGCCGTCCGGCCCGGCGACGCTGTCCGCGTTGGCGAGGTTGCTCGCCACCGCATTGAGGCGCGCCGACTGCGCGGTGAGCGCGGAGCCGGCGATCTGCATGATGTTCAGGACACTCATGAGGCACTCCTTCACTGACCCTGGATGGCGGTCTGCAGCATGCGCAGGTAGGCGTTGATGAAACCGATGTTGGCTTCATAATGGATTGCGTTCTCGGCGAACGCGGCGCGCTCGACGTCGAGATCCACCGTGTTGCCATCCACGCTGCCCTGACGCTCCGTGCGGTAGAGCATCGCCGCGACCGGCGCTTCCGGGCCCTTGCCGGGAAGGTGGGCGGGCGCGCTGCGGGCGAGGGCGGGCGGCGCGCTGCCCGTGCCCTGCGCGTTCGCGAGCGCCTGGCGGAAGTCGAAGTCGCGTGCCTTGTAGTGCGGCGTGTCGGCGTTGGCGATGTTCGAGGCGAGCAGTTGCTGGCGCTGCGCCCGCAACGCCAGCGCCTGCGCATGGAACTGCAGGGGATCACGAACCGCATCGACCATTTCTGCTCCCTGGTCCCGGCGACGGGACGCGATGAAGACGCGGGCCATCCTACGTGGTGGGCGATCCATCCGAATGCGGAATTAGCGGGGTTTTCCTGCCCCATCTCCGGCGCCGCTGGCGGAGCGCCGGCGCGGATTCTCGTTGGAGCGCGCGCGCAGCGGTGGCCGAAATTGAGGCCGGTTTCGCATCCTGTTCGCGCAAAGCCGGCCGGCGGGGCCGTGCTTCAATCGGGCGCGTCACATGACCCGGGCATCCGCCATGAAACCCATCACACTCGCTCTGCTCGTCGTCGCGGCCGGCGCCGCGAGCCCCACCCTCGCCCGTCAGGATCCCCAGCCCGTGCGGCTGGCGGTCGAACGCTTCCTGCGTGGTGAGACCCAGGCACTGCCCGGCGAGGCGAGCTTCACGGTGCGCGACATCGACGCGCAGAACAGCCTCCCGCCCTGCCCGGCGGCGCTGGAAGCGTTCCTGCCCGCGGGCGCGCGCGCGTGGGGCCGCACGGCAGTGGGTGTGCGCTGTCGGGCGCAGCCGGGCTGGAGCATCTTCGTGCCGGTTCAGGTGCGCGTCGAGGCCGATTACCTGGTCGCGGCGCGCCCGCTCGCCGCCGGAACGCTGATCGGGCCGGACGATCTCGGCACCCGTCGCGGCGACCTCGCGGAGATGCCCGCGAACGCGCTCACCGATCCTTCCCAGGCCATCGGCCGCCAGGCGCAGGGCGGATTCGCGGCCGGGCGGCCGCTGCGCGCCGATCAGTTGCGTGCCCCCAACGCCATCCTGCAGGGTCAGACGGTCAAGGTGTTCGCCCGCGGGCCGGGCTTCGACGTCTCGACCGAAGGGCGCGCCCTCAACCCGGCCGCCGCCGGACAGGTCACGCAGGTGCGGACCGCCGGGGGCAGGACGCTCAGCGGCCTGGCCCGCGCGGACGGCGCGGTCGAGATACGGTTCTGAGCCGAAGCAGGCATAATGCACGCAGCCCCGGCCGCGCCCCGCTAAAGCTTTCGCCGAGTGCGCCGTAAGCTGGGCTGAGAATGCTCACAGAAAGGTCAGTACGATGAAAATCGACAATGCTTCGCACAAGTCGATCGGCTCGCTGCCCAATGCACGTGCGCACCCGGCCAAGGGTCCTGCCGGCCCGGCAGCGCCAGCCGCCGCCACGGTCGACATCTCCTCGGCTGCGGGCCGGATGCACGAGATCGAATCCATGCTGGCCAACGTTCCGTTGGCCGACCCCGCACGCGTCGCCGAGATCAGGCAGGCGATCGCCGAGGGCCGGTTCCGGGTCGACGCCGAGAAGGTTGCCGACGGCCTCATCGAAAGCGTGCGGCAGATGCTCGCCGCCCAATCCGGCGCCGCGTGACGAATCCCAGCTTTGCCGATGAACGGCTCGCGGCCCTCCTCGACGAGGAGAACCACGAGCTCGACGGTTTTCTGCGCCTGCTCGAACGCGAACAGGGCGCCCTGGGCGCCGGCGAGGTCGATCGCCTGGTCGTGCTGGCGGAAGAGAAGGCCGCGGCTTTTTCGCGGCTCGCCGCGATCGGCCGGCGGCGAGCCGAGACCCTGATCGGTGCCGGTTTCGGAGGCCGTCCCGAGGCGTTCGAGGCATGGCTCGCACGCCTGCCCGAGAAAGCGCCCGCACGCGCGCGCTGGCAGCGGTTGCGCGATGCGGCGGCACGGGCGCACGACATCAACCGCCGCAACGGCGAACTCATCCGCATGCGGCTCCTGCACAACCGGCAGGCGCTCGCCCTGCTGCTCTCGCTGGCCGACCAGGCGGCGCTCTACGGCCCGGACGGCCAGGCCCAGCCGCGGCCTTCCGGCAGACAGATCGATCTCGCATAGCGAACGCGCGGCTCACCCGCGCCCGGGCATCGGCGAGCCGGCGACCGGATTCGCGAGCGGGACGTCCGAGGGAATTCCGGTGACGGTCGGGGCCTCGATCAGGATCGCGACCCTGCGGTTGCGCGCGCGGCCTTCGGGGGTCTGGTTGTCGCCGACCGGGCGCTGCTCGCCGTAGCCGGTCGCGGTCAGCCGCCGGGCCGGCACTCCGGCCTCGACGAACAGGCGTACCACGCTCGAGGCGCGCACCACGGACAGCTCCCAGTTGGACGGAAACTGCGGCGTGCTGATCGGGCTGTCGTCGGTGTGACCCTCGACCGTGACCGGAAATTCGGTGGCGGAGAGCACGCCGGCCAGCGAGCGCAGGGCATTCGCCGCGCTCGGCGCCAGCCGCGCATCTCCGACCGCGAACAACACGCTGGCATTGATCTCGACGGTGACGCCGAGCGCAGTCTCGGTGACCCGCACATGGCCCTCCTTCACCAGCGGTTGGAGGATGCGCGCGATCTCCGTGGCCATGCTGCGCATCTTCTCCTTCACCTCGCGCCGCTGCACCTCGGCCTTGTCCTCGCGCGCCGCCCGCCGCGGCTTGGGAAGCACGGTCGCGAGCGCCGGCGGCTGCGGGCGCACCGCCATCTCGATGCCCCTGGAATTGGTGGTGACGTTGCGGAAGGCCGCGACCAGCGAATCCGAGAGCACCCGGTACTTGCCCTCGCTCACCGAGGACACCGCGTACATGACGACGAAGAACGCGAACAGCAGGGTAATGAAATCGGCATACGACACCAGCCACCGGTCGTGGTTCTCGGCGGCCTCCTCGTGCTTGCGGCGTGCCATCTCGCAGTCCCGGATTCCTGTCGCGACGGCCGGACGTTCTGCCGGAGTCGGGGCCGGCGTGCGGGAGTGCTCGCGGATCCCCGTGCCGGCCTCGGGCGTGTGCTTGAATTAACGTCCGCCGGGGCTGCGGCTTGAACCGGCCCGGCGCCGCGTGGTGCCGGTGTATAATGCCGGACAGATTTCATCGCGACGGGAATTCTTCCCACGCGCACGACCGCCCGCTGGCGGCCTGCTGCCCGCACCCCGGCGTCGCTGGGCGTCAAGCGTTGACCGCAGCACCCGGCCCGGCGGGCCAATCCAGGAGTTTCGATGACGTTCGACGAACTCGGGCTGATGCCCGAACTGCTCAAGGCGGTGGCCGACGCCGGTTACACCGAGCCGACGCCGATCCAGAGCCAGGCGATTCCGCCGGTGCTGGCCGGACGCGACGTGATGGGCGGCGCCCAGACCGGCACCGGCAAGACCGCCGGATTCACCCTGCCGCTGCTCCAGCGCATCGCGCGCCACGCCAACACCAGCTCCTCGCCGGCGCGCCATCCGGTTCGCGTGCTGATCGTGTGCCCGACCCGCGAACTGGCGATCCAGAACCACGAGAACGTGAAGATGTACGCCAGGTACCTCCCGCTGCGCAGCGCGTGCGTGTTCGGCGGCATGGACATCAAGCCGCAGATCGAGGAACTGCGCCGCGGCGCAGAGATCGTCGTGGCCACGCCGGGGCGGCTCCTCGACCATCTCCAGGGCCGCAGCATCATGCTCAACCAGGTCGAGGCGCTGGTGCTCGACGAGGCCGATCGCATGCTCGACATGGGTTTCATCCCCGACGTGCGCCGCATCCTCGCGGCCCTGCCGGAGAACCGCCAGAGCCTGCTGTTCTCGGCCACCTTCTCGAACGAGATCAGGAAGCTCGCCGACACCATGCTGCGCGATCCGCTGCTCATCGAGGTGGCACGGCGCAATACAGCGGCGGAAACCATCACCCACCATGTCTATCCGGTGGCCGCCGCGCTCAAGCGCCGTCTGCTCGCCCACCTGATCCGATCGCTCGACCTGAAACAGGCGCTGGTTTTCGTGGGCACCAAGTTCGGCTGCAGCCGGCTCGCCCACTACCTCGTGCGCGAGGGCATCGCGGCAGGAGCGATCCACGGCGACAAGAGCCAGCAGCAGCGGCTCGAAGTGCTGGAGGCGTTCAAGAACGGCACGGTGCAGGTGCTCGTGGCCACCGATGTGGCGGCGCGCGGCCTGGACATCGAGGACCTCCCCAACGTCATCAACTTCGACATGCCCCATGTGCCGGAGGACTACATCCACCGCATCGGGCGCACCGGGCGCGCCGGCAAGCCGGGCGAGGCGATCTCGCTCGTGTGCCCCGAGGATCGCGGGCGGTTCGCGGAGATCGAGCGCCTGCTCAAGATCCGCATCGAAGCGGTGACGGTGCGCGGATTCGACGAGGAGCCCGCGAGCGCAGAGCCGGCCGGGAGAGCCCGTCATGCGCGCGGGGAACGCGACGCCTGGGGACCCTCCCGGCGCGGCTCCCGGATGCCGCCGCGCGCAGTACCACCGCGCACTGGGCCCCCGGGTCTGCCACAGCCCAGGCCCGCGGCCGACGGTTTCGATTGGTCGAAGCCCTACGAGCCTTCGCCGCTCGCGCTCGCGGAGGCGGCCACGGTGGAAAGCGCCCCGCTGCCCCCCCGGCGGGGACAACGCCCGGTTGCGGCGCTGCTCGGCGGTCTCGGGAAGAAACCTTCCTGAGACGGCGTGGCGGCTCGAAGCCGCCCGCCAGGCCCGGTCAGGCCGACAGCTCCTTGATGTGGGCGATCACCTCGGCGATCGCCTTCTGTGCGCTGCCGTAGAGCATGCGCGTGTTCTCGCCGTAGAACAGCGCGTTCTCGATCCCCGAATAGCCCGCACCCTTGCCGCGCTTGACGCAGATGACGTTGCGCGCGCGGTCGGCGTTGAGGATGGGCATGCCGTAGATCGGGCTCGACTTGGCGGTGCGCGCCGCCGGATTGACGACGTCATTGGCGCCGATCACCAGGGCGACATCGGCCTGCTCGAACTCGGCGTTGATCTCCTCCATGTCGAAGATCTTGTCGTAGGGCACGCCGGCCTCGGCGAGCAGCACGTTCATGTGGCCCGGCATGCGGCCGGCGACGGGGTGGATCGCGAACTTGACTTCCACCCCCTCGGCCTCGAGCAGCTCGGCCATCTCCCACACCTTGTGCTGGGCCTGGGCGACCGCCATGCCGTAACCCGGAACGACGATGACCTTCTGCGCGTAGCGCATCATCGCGGCCGCATCCAGACCGGTGACTTCCTTCATCGAGCCGGCGATCTGGCTGCCTCCCGCCTGTGCCTCGCCGGTGATCGGGCTGAAGATGATGTTGGTGAGCGGGCGGTTCATCGCCTTGGCCATCAACTGGGTGAGCAGCGAGCCGGCCGCGCCCACGACGATCCCGGCGATGATCAGTGCCGGGTTGCCCAGCACGTAACCCTCGAAACCCACCGCGAGCCCGGTGAGGGCGTTGTACAGCGAGATCACCACCGGCATGTCGGCGCCGCCGATCGGAAGCGTGATGATCACCCCGAGCGCGAGCGCGAGCGCGAAGAACACGAGGATCTGCAACGGCGCGGGTTCGCCCGAGGCCACCATCCCGGCCCCGACCAGGACGGTGAAGGCCGCCACGCCGATGTTCCACAGGTTCTGGCCGGGAAGGCGGTGGGCCCTCTTCATCAGCCCTTGCAGCTTGGTGAAGGCGATGACCGAACCGGAAAAGGACACCGCGCCGATCAACGCGCCGAGGGTCGCAAGCGCGGCGACTACCGATCCGTGCATTTCGCCGCGCGCGAACTCCATGGCCGCGATCAGCGCCGCGGCGCCGCCCCCCATGCCGTTGTAGATCGCCACCATCTGCGGCATGTCCGTCATCTTGACGACCTTGCCGCCCCACCAGGCGATGCCCCCGCCGATCGCGAGCGCGATCACCATCAGCGCGAAGTTTTGCATCCCCGGCGAGAGGAAGGTCACCAGCGTGGCGATCAGCATGCCCGCGCCCGCCCACACGATCCCCTTGCGTGCGCTCACCGGCGAGCTCATGCTCTTGAGCCCGAGGATGAACAGGATGGCGACGACGAAATACGAGGCGCTGATGAGGATCCTGGCGCTCATTTCGCCCCGCCTTTCTGGCCGCCGGCCTTGAACATGCCGAGCATGCGCTCGGTCACGACGTAGCCGCCGGCGGCGTTGGCCGCGCCCAGTAGCACGGCACCGAAGCCGATCGCAAGCTGGAGCGGATCGTGCGGATCGGCCTCCCCGAGGGCCACCATCGCGCCCACCAGGACGACCCCATGGACGAAGTTCGATCCACTCATGAGGGGGGTATGCAGGATCACCGGCACCCGCGAGATGACCTCATAGCCCGTGAATGCCGCGAGCATGAAGATGTACAGTGCAGCGAAACCTTCCATTCAATTTCCCCTTGACGTGAAAGAACACGATTCGATGCCCGGTCGCATTTCGCGCGCAGCGAACGGTCGCCTGCCCCACGAGAGGGAGGACGGGAGGGGGCGGGTGTCCATGTCCTGCGCGCTCTCATGCCCCGCGGGGGCGGCTCCCGCGACCATCGGCGCTAGAGTCCCAGCGCCTTGCGCACGCCCGCATGCCGCACCTGGCCCTCGTGGGTCAGGCAGGCACCGGAGACGACCTCGTCGTTCCAATCGAGCGCGAGCTCGCCGTCCTTCACCAGCGGCGCGACGAAGTTGAACAGGTTCTTCGAGTACATCTCCGAGGCATGCACCGGCATGCGCGAGGGCAGGTTGACCGGCCCGATGATGCTCGCCCCACCCGCCCGGACGGTCTCGCCGGCACGCGTGCCGGCCACGTTGCCGCCGGTCTCGGCCGCCATGTCCACCACCACGGCGCCGCTCTTCATCCGGGCGACCATCTCGGCGCTGATGATGAGCGGCGCGCGCCGCCCCGGCACCGCCGCGGTCGTGATCAGCGCGTCGGCCTGCGCCACCGCGCGTCCCAGCTTTTCCGCCTGCTGCTTCTTTTCCTCTTCGGTGAGCTCGCGCGCGTAGCCCCCGCTGCCGGCCGCCGAAACACCGGTGTCGACGAACTTGGCGCCGAGCGACTCGATCTGCTCCTTCGTCTCGGGGCGCACGTCATAGGCAGCCACGATGGCACCCAGGCGCCGCGCGGTGGCGATCGCCTGCAGCCCCGCCACGCCGGCACCGATCACCAGCACCTGGGCCGGCCGCAGCGTTCCCGCGGCATAGGTCATCATCGGGAAGAACTTGGGCGCGGCCGCCGCCGCCAGCAGCACGCACAAGTATCCGGACACCGCCGCCTGCGAGCTGAGCGCATCCATCGACTGCGCCCGCGAGATGCGCGGAATCAGTTCCACCGCGAAGCTGGTGATGTTCCTTTCGGCCAGCAGCCGGAGTCGGGGCGGATCGGAATACGGCTGGAGAAATCCGATCAGCACCGTGCCCGGCCGCATCGCCGCGATTTCCTCCGCGCTCGGCGGCTGCACCTTGAGCACCACCCCGGCGGCCGCCAGCACTTCGGCGCGGCTCGCCATGATCGTCGCATCGCCATAGTCCTCGTCGCGAAAATGGGCGAGGCTTCCCGCTCCCGCTTCCAACGCGATCCCGACGCCCAGCGACTTGAACTTCTTGGAGACTTCCGGAACCAGGGCGACGCGATGCTCGCCCTCGACGCTCTCCCTCGTCACGCCGATCGTGAGGGGCATGGATACACTCCCGTTTTCATTGTTCGGAACGGCCAGTCGGGCGCGCATGCTGCGACGCGGCGCCACGGGCGGCAATGATACTGAAATCCATCGCCGTTTCCTATACCGGCATCAATGGAACTGCGGTTTCGCCGGCGACCGCAGGCAATTGCGTGCGAAGGGTGCGGTCCGAGACCGCGACCCGCAGCGGCACCGGGGACGCAGCGCCGCTCAGCGAACTACCGAGATGCGCAGCGGCGCGCCGGCCGCCTTGGGCTTCGCAGCGGCCTTTTCCACCTGGCGGGACAGTTTGAGCACGATCAGCGAAACGTTGTCGCCGGTGCCGCGGGCACGCTGGCGCGCGCCGAGCACGAGCTCCTCGGCGGCGAGCCGGGACGCTCGCGCAGTGACGACCTCGCCGATCTCGCCGTCGCTGAAATGGCTCCAGAGGCCGTCGGAACACAGCACGAACGTGTCCTGTGCCAAAACCGGCTCGGCGCTGCCCGAATCGACCGTGGGCTCGCGTTCGTCCCCCAGGCAGCTCAGCAGGAGGCTGCGTTGCGGATGGCTGCGCGCCTGCTCGACGGTGATCCGCCCCTGGCGGAGCAGTTGCGCGACCAGGGAGTGGTCCTCGCTCCTGGCGAGGAGGCTCGTGCCGCGGTAGTGGTAGATGCGCGAGTCTCCACAATAGGCCCAGTCGGCCCGTCCCGGCTGGAGCAGGAGCACCGCCGCCGTGCTGTGGGGATCCTGCACGCTGGTGAAACGGGCGAGCTTGATGATGAGATGCGCCTCGCGAACGATGGCCTGCAGCAGCTCGCCAGGGGATTCCGCGCCGGGGGCGAAGGTCTCGAAACTCTGCCGCGCCTTGTGCAGCACCTGCTCGGCGGCGATCGCCCCGCCGCTGTGTCCGCCCATGCCGTCGGCCACCACGGCCATCAGCACGTCGTCGCGGCGCGGATGGCGAAACAGAGCGGCACGATCCTGCTGTTCGGCGCGGTCCCCGATATGCTGCGCCACGCAGGCATCGACCCGAATCGACATCACCCCCTCCGCTCGGTCAGGAAACTGTACGAGATTACGGCCGCGAATGCCCGTGGCTTACGGAATTTGTGCACGAACGCCCTGTTATCATCGCGCGCATCGATCCACGGCGCGGGAGAACGAATGTGACATTCAGGGTCGGCATCGGGTTCGACGAGATCGAACCGGGCGAAGCGCTGGAGTACTCGATGACCCTCACCGAGACCCATCTCGTGCTCGGCGCGGGGCTGTACGGGGACATCAACCCGCTGCATGTGAATGCCCGGTTCGCGGCGGCTTCGCGCTTCAAGGGCCGGATCGCCCACGGCTACCAGACCAGTTCCTTCATGGCCGCCGCCCTCGGCATGGCCTTCCACGGCACGGCGGTCGCCTACCTCGAGCATCGCTGCCGCTTCACCGCGCCGGCGCGGGCCGGGGACACGCTCACCGCCACCTGGAGGCTCGCCCGCAAGGAGCCCAAGCCGCGGCATGGCGGCGGGATCGTTTATTTCGAGGGCACCTGTTGCAACCAGGACGGCGCCTCGATCGCGGAGGCGAGTGCCAGTCTGCTGGTCGAGAACGCTCGCGCCTAGCCGCATTCAGCCTCCGCCCTGCTGCCGTTCGCGCAGCACGCGGCGCTGCACCTTGCCGGTGGTGGTCATGGGCAGCGCATCGATGAACTCGAACGCGCGCGGTGTCTCGTAGGGCGCGAGCCGGGCCTTCACGTGCGCGGTCAGTTCCGCCTCCAGCGCGGCGGACGGCCGCACATCGGGCTGGAGCACGATGAAGGCCTTGACCAGCGTGCCGCGGGTGGCGTCCGGCACCCCGATCACCGCGGCGTTGGCGACCGACGGATGCCGCAGCAGGCAGTTCTCGACCTCGGCCGGACCGATGCGGTAGCCGGCGCTCTTGATGACATCGTCGCTGCGCCCCTGGTACCAGAAGTAGCCGTCCTCGTCCGTCATGGCCTGGTCACCGGTGCGGGCCCAGGCATCCGGCCCCGCGCCGATGTACTTGTCGGCCGTGGCCTTCGGGTTCTTCCAGTACTCGAGCAGGAACACCGGGTCGTCGCGCCGCTGCACCGCGACCTCGCCTGCCGTGCCGGGGGGCGCGGGCCGCCCGTCCTCGCCGAGCACCGCAACCCGGTGGCCGGGATAGGCGCGCCCCATCGAGCCCGGCCTGGGCGCATACACCGGCGAGCAGTTGCCGACGATGTAGTTGATCTCGGTCTGGCCGAACATCTCGTTGATGGTGACGCCGAGCTGCGCGCGCGCCCACTCGAACACGGTCTCGCCGACCGCCTCGCCGGCGCTCATGATCGTGCGCAGCTCGATGCCGTAGCGCTGCCTCGGCTCCGGCACCGCCTTCATCATCATCTTGAGCGCGGTCGGGAACAGGAAGCTGTTGCGCACGCCGTAGCGCTCGATCAGCCAGAACGCCTTCTCGGGATCGAAGCGGCCGAGATAGCCCAGGATCGGCTGCCCGAACGCCCATGCCGGCAGCAGCGCGTCGAACAGCCCACCGGTCCACGCCCAGTCGGCAGGCGACCAGAACAGGTCGCGCGGCTGCGGATAGAAGTTGTGCGAACACACGAAGCCGGGCAGGTTGCCCAGCAGCGTGCGCTGCGCCATCAGCGCGCCCTTCGGGTTTCCGGTCGTGCCGCTGGTATAGATGATGAGTGCCGGGTCGTCGGCGGAAGTGGCGAGCGGCGTGTAGGCGCTCGATGCATATTCGAGCAGCCGCTGCCAGTCATGGACACCGGTCTCGCGCGCCCCCGCGACCCCGATCACATGCCTGAGCGCGGGCAGCCGTTCGCGCACCTGCCAGAGCTTGGGCAGCGTGCTCTCATCGACGATCGCCACATCGGCTTCGCTGTTGCCGAGGCGGTATTCGAGCGCGTCGGGTCCGAACAGGTGCGAGAGCGGCAGCGCGATGGCACCCATCTGGTAGCAGGCGATGTGCGCCACGCCGGTCTCCGGGCGCTGCGAGAGCAGGATGCCGACCCGGTCGCCGCGCCGCACCCCGAGTGCGGCGAGCGCGTTGGACAGCCGGTTGGCCTCGCGCTGGAGGTCCCAGAACGTCCATGCCTGCCGCGTCCCCGCCTCGTCCTCGAAGTACAGCGCGAAGCGGGCGCGGTCCTGCGCCCAGCGCCCGCAGCACTCCCAGCCGATGTTGTAGCGCCGCGGCGTCTCCCAGCGGAAGCTCGCGCACAGCGCTTCGTAGTCCTTGGCTTCACCGTCCAGAACCATGGTCTCCTCCTCCTTCCCGATCCCGCGCCGCCCGCCGCGGCACGCCCTGCGGCCTCAGTCGAGCCGCTCGTCGATCACCTCGATCCAGTGCCGCACCCTCGTCGCCGTGCCCGCCTGCAGGTGGGCGAGGCAGCCGATGTTGGCGGTGGCGATCGCCTCGGGAGCGCCGGCACCGAGCGCTGCGAGCTTGGCCTCGCGCAACCTGCCCGCGATCTCCGGCTGGAGGATCGAGTAGGTGCCTGCGGAGCCGCAGCACAGGTGGGCATCCGCGACCGGGGTCAGCTCGCATCCGGTCGCGACGAGCAGCGGCTCGACCACCCCGCGCAGCTTCTGGCCGTGCTGGAGCGAGCAGGGCGAGTGGAACGCGAGCCGCAGCGGCGCCGGCTTCGACCGCTGTGCGCACTCGGCGAGCCTCGCCTCCCCTGCGGCGACGACTTCGGACACGTCCCGCACCAGCGAAGCGATGCGCTTCGCCTTCTCCGCGTAGCGGGAATCCCGTTCGAGCAGATGATCGTATTCGCGCACGAAGGCCCCGCAGCCGGATGCCGTCATCACGATCGCCTCGACCCCCTGCGAGAGGTACGGCCACCAGGCGTCGATCATCGTTCGCGCGTCGCGGCGCCCGCCCTCCTGGTCGCCGAGGTGGAAACGCAGTGCGCCGCAGCAACCCGCCCGCGGCACCTCGATCAGCGAAATCCCCAGGCGGTCGAGCACGCGGGCCGCGGCGGCATTGATGTCGGGGGCGAGCGCCGGCTGCACGCAACCCGCGGGCACGATCATGCGGCGTGCATGGCGAGGCTGCGGCCAGGTGCCGCGCCCGCTCGTGCGCGGCACCTGAGCGGCGAGCGCGCCGGGCAGGATCGGCCTGAACGCCTGCCCGAGCGCGAGCGCGGCTCCGAAGAGCGCCGGCCGCGGGAGCGACTCCTTGAGCAGGGCGCGCCGGAGGCGATCTGCGGCGGGACGAGGCCTCAGCCGATCCACCACCGCGCGGCCGATGTCGACGAGGCGCGCGTACTGCACGCCCGAGGGGCAGGTCGTCTCGCACGAACGGCAGGTGAGGCAGCGATCCAGGTGCAGCCGGGTGCGGCCGCTCACCGCCACGCCTTCCAGCATCTCCTTGATGAGGTAGATGCGCCCGCGCGGCCCGTCCAGTTCGTCGCCCAGCAGTTGATAGGTCGGGCAGGTCGCGGTGCAAAAACCGCAATGCACGCACTTGCGCAGGATCCCGTCCGCCTCCCTGCCTTCGGGCGTGTCGCGGATGAAATCGGCGAGATTCGTCTGCATCGATTTCAGGTTTCAGGTGCGAAAAGGGACGCGCGCGCAGGGAACCTGGAACTCACCATTCCGGATACATCCTGCCCCGGTTGAATACTCCGTTCGGATCGAACGCAGCCTTGAGGCTGCGGTGGATCCTGGCGAGTGCCTGGGCGAGCGGCTGGAACGGCTCGGCGGTCTCGAAGGGGGCGCGGAACAGGCACGCGTGCCCGCCGGCTGCGCGTGCCGCCTCGCGCAGCACCTCCGCCGGCGCCTCGCTCCTCAACCAGCGCTCGCCGCCGCCCCATTCGATCAGCGGCTCTCCGGCGAGCGGCACGGGAGCCGTGGCGGGCGGCAGCGCCAGCCGCCACAACGGCGCGGGTCCTTCGAAGAAGCGGTGTCGCTGCTCGCGAAGCTCACACCAGAACCGCGCACCTTCCTCGACGGTCTCGCCGCCGAGATCGCGCTGCGCCGCGGCGACCCCAGCAGCGGCGCCAGACAGGCGCACCATCAATTGGCCCGCATGCCAGCAGGTCGCGCTGATGGGCAGCGGCCGCCCCGCCCAGCGGTTCATGGTCCCGATGGCATCCTCCTGCGTCATCTCGAAGCGTAGCGTCGCCTCGGAGGCAGGCATCGGCAGCACCTTCAGCGAGACCTCGACGATGACGCCCAGCGTGCCCAGCGATCCCGCCATCAACCGGGCGACGTCGTAGCCGGCGACGTTCTTCATCACCTGCCCGCCGAAGGAGAGAGAATCGCCGCGCCCGTCGATGATCTTCGCGCCGAGCACGAAGTCGCGCAGTGCCCCGGCGGCCATCCGGCGCGGCCCCGACAGGCCCGCGGCCACGCAGCCGCCCAGGGTGGCGGTCTCGCCGAAATGCGGCGGTTCGAAGGCGAGCCTCTGGCCCCGTTCGGCGAGCATCCGCTCGAGTTCGTCCAGCCGCGTGCCGCAGCGCGCGGTCACCACCAGCTCGGTCGGCTCGTACGATACGACGCCGGCATGATCCCGGGTGTCGAGAATCTCGCCCCGCAGCGGCCCGCCGTAGAAATCCTTGGTGCCGCCGCCGCGGATGCGCAGGGCCCGTTTCTGCGACGCGGCGGCACGGATGGTTTCCCGGAAGCGCTCGATCATCGCCGCGGCCTCAGAACCTCGGCAGTTCGGGATGCGGCACTCCGCCCTTGTGCACGTGCAGCCGGCCGAACTCCACGCAACGGTTGAGCGTCGGGATCGCCTTGCCCGGATTGAGCAGCCCGCGCGGATCGAACGCCGCCTTGACGCGATGGAACATCGCCAGCTCCTGCCGCGAGAACTGGGAGCACATCTGGCCGATCTTCTCGATGCCCACGCCATGCTCGCCGGTGATGGTGCCGCCGTACTCGACCGAAAGCTCGAGGATCTCGCCGCCGAATTCCTCGGCCCGCTCCAGCTCGCCCGCTGCGTTCGCATCGTACAGGATGAGCGGATGCAGGTTGCCGTCGCCGGCATGGAAGACGTTGCAGCAGCGCAGGCCGTATTTGCCCTCGAGCGTGGCGATCGCCGTGAGCATCTCGGCGAGCCGCTTGCGCGGGATGGTTCCGTCCATGCAGTAATAGTCGGGCGAGATGCGCCCGACCGCGGGAAAAGCGGCCTTGCGCCCGGACCAGAAGCGCAGCCGTTCGGCCTCGTCGCGCGAGACCCGGATCCCGGTCGCCCCGTTCGCGGCCATCACTTCGCGGATGCGCCCGATCTCCTCCTCCACTTCCTCGGGCGTGCCGTCGGATTCGGCGAGCAGGAGCGCCTTCGCATCGAGCGGATAGCCGGCATGCACGAAAGGCTCGACCGCGCGGGTGGCGGGCTGGTCCATCATCTCCATGCCGGCCGGGATGATGCCGGCGGCGATCACCGCGGCCACCGCGTCGCCCGCATGGACCACATCGTCGAAGGCGGCGAGCACCACCTTCGCCGTCAGCGGCTTCGGGGTGAGCCGCACGGTGATCTCGGTGATCACCGCGAGCATTCCTTCCGAGCCGTTGATCAGGGCCGCCAGGTCGTAGCCGGGCGCATCCGGCGCTTCGCTCCCGATCTCGAGCGCCTCGCCCTCGATGGTGATCGCGCGCACCCGCAGCACGTTGTGCACCGTGAGGCCGTACTTCAGGCAATGCACGCCGCCAGAGTTCTCCGCCACGTTGCCGCCGATCGTGCACGCGATCTGCGAGGACGGATCGGGGGCGTAGTACAGGCCGTGGGCGGCGGCGGCCTCGGAGATCGCCAGGTTGCGCACCCCCGGCTGGACGCGGGCGGTGCGTGCGAGCGGATCGAGCGCGAGGATGGAGCGCAAGCGTGCGAGCGAGAGCACGACCCCGTCCTTGTGCGGCATCGCGCCGCCCGACAGGCTGGTGCCCGCGCCGCGCGCCACCACCGGCACGTCCAGGCTCGCGCAGATGCGCAGGATCGCCCGCACCTGGTCCTCCGAGTCCGGCAGCGCGACCGCGAGCGGAAGCTGCCGGTAGGCGGTCAGCCCGTCGCACTCGTACGGGCGGGCGTCCTCGGGCGAGACCAGCAGCGCGCCGCGCGGGAGCACGCGCGAGAGTTCGCTCAGCAGCGCCTCGCGGTCGCGCCCGCCGAAATCGCGCTCGGCGAGGAAATCCGCGGGTTCGACGCCGGCCGTCTCCATGGGACTCACAGCCGTCGAGCCTCCACCAGGATCGCCCGGAAGTCGTTGACGTTGGTGCGCGTGGGTCCGGTCACCACCAGGTCCCCCAGTTCGGCGAAGAAGCCGTAGGCGTCATTGTCGGCCAGCCGCGCTGCCGCGTCGAGCCCCGCGCAGCGGGCGCGCGCGAGCGTGTCGGGCGCGATCAGCGCGCCGGCATTTTCCTCCGATCCGTCGATGCCGTCGGTATCGCAGGCGATGGCGTGGATGCCGGGCGTGGCATCGAGCGCGAGCGCGGCCGCGAGCAAGAACTCGGCATTACGCCCGCCTCGCCCCTTGCCGCGCACCGTGACCGTCGTCTCGCCTCCCGAGAGGATGACGCAGGGCGGGGCGAGCGGGATGCCGTCGGCGGCGCAGGAGCGCGCGATCGCCGCCAGCACCAGCGCGACCTCGCGCGCCTCGCCCTCGATCCGGTCGCCCAGCACGAGGGCCGCGATGCCGCGCTCACGTGCGCTGGAGGCGGCCGCATCGAGCGAGACGCGGGCGCTCGCGACGATGGTCGCGCCTGCCCCGGCGAAGGCCGGATCGCCCGGTTTGGGCGTCTCGCTGCGCGGATCGTTCAGCCAGGCCAGCACTGCTGGCGGCGCTTCGATCCGGTGGCGTTCCAGCACCGCGCGCGCCTCGGCGCGGGTGCGCGGATCGGGCAGCGTCGGGCCCGATGCGACCACCGCCGGATCGTCTCCCGGCACGTCGGAGAGGATCAGGCTCACCAGCCGCGCCGGCGCCGCGGCCGCGCCCAGCCGCCCGCCCTTGATCGCCGAGAGATGGCTGCGCACGCAGTTGATCTCGTGGATGCCGGCACCGCTGCGCAGCAGTGCGCGCGTGACCTGCTGCTTGTCGGCGAGGCTCACCCCCGCCGCCGGCGCCGAGAGCAGCGCCGAGCCGCCACCCGAGACGAGCGCCAGGACGAGATCGTCCGGGTTCAGCCCGTGCACGAGCTCCAGCATGCGTGCTGCGGCGGCCTGCCCGGCGCTGTCGGGGACCGGGTGCGCGGCCTCGATCACCTCGATGCGCCGGCACGCGAGCCCATGTCCGTAGCGGGTCACCACCAGGCCGGAGAGCGGCCCGTCCCAGTGATCCTCGACCGCGCGGGCCATCGCCGCTGCCGCCTTGCCGCCACCCACCACCACGGTGCGCCCGCGCGGGGCAGGCGGCAGGTGCGGCGGCAGGCAGCGCGCGGGGTCGGCCGCAGCGACGGCGCTGCGGAACAGTTCGAGCAGGAAGGCCCGCGAATCGCCGATCGTCATGACTAGGCGAAACAGGCGGAAAGCAGCGACATCCACTCGCCCAGAAAATCCGGGCTGCGATAGGCGCGCCACGCCAGCGCGAGCGCCGCCGCCGCCGCAATCCAGCCGACGATCCGCAACACGCGCGCAGGTCCGCCTGCGCTGCTCACGCCGCCGCCTCCGAACCGGCCTCGCCGTGCGATCTGCGGAAGGCTTGGCGGCCCGGCGCCGTTCGCGGCCGCTTCGCCCCCGCTCGCTTCGCTCACGGGTCCCCCTGCGCTGCTCACGCGCCCTCCCTCGCCATCGCCCCGAGTGCGCGCTCCCGGATCGGCCAGTTCAGCGCGGTCGCCGTCGCCGAGAGCCCGATCGCGATCGCCCACACCGCCCCGTAGGAGCCGGTACGGTCATAGAGGACGCCGCCGAACCAGGCGCCCGCGAACGACCCGATCTGGTGGAACAGGAACACGATCCCGGAGAGCATCGAGAGGTGCCTGACGCCGAACTGTGAGGCGATCGTACCGTTGGTGAGCGGAACCGTCGATAGCCACAGCAGCCCCATCGCCGCGGCGAAAAGCCAGGCGCTCCATGCCGACAGCGGAGCGAGCAGGAAGATGCCGATCACGACTCCGCGCAGCGCGTAGATCACCGAGAGCAGCATCGGCTTGCGGTGTCTCGCGCCGAGCCGGCCGGCGCCGTAGGTGCCGGCGATGTTGAACAGGCCGATGAGCGCGAGAGCCCCCACTCCCACGTTGCCCGACAGGCCGCCATCGACGAGGTAGGCCGGAAGGTGCACCTGGATGAACACGACCTGGAAGCCGCACACGAAGAAGCCGAAGCACAGCAGCCAGAAATCGCGGCTGCGCGCCACCTCCGCGAGCGCCTCGCGCACCGTGAGGCCGCGGGCCTGGTGCGCACCCGCATCGCGCTCGACGACCCCGGCCGCGAGCGGCACCATCAGGGCGGCGGCGAACGACAGTGCCAGCAGCGCCGGCAGCCATCCCAGGGACGAGATCAGGCCCTGCTCGGCGGGCAGCAGGACGAACTGCCCGAACGAGCCCGCCGCGCCGGCGATGCCCAGCACCTGGCTGCGCTTCGAGGCCGGGAAGGCGCGCCCCAGCACACCGTAGATGACGCTGAAGCTCGTCCCCGAGAGCCCCAGCCCGACCAGCACCCCGGCGCCCATGCCCAGCGACCACGGGCTGGTGGCCGAGGCCATCACCAGCAGCCCCAGCGCATAGCACAGTCCGCCTGCCGCAACCATCTTCCAGGCGCCGTAGCGGTCGGCCAGCATCCCGGTGACCGGCTGCGAGAGCCCCCACACGAGGTTCTGCAGCGCGACGGCGAAGGCGAACGTCTCGCGCCCCCAACCGAGGTCCATGCTCATCGGCTTGAGGAACAGGCCGAAGCCGTGGCGGATCCCGAGCGAGAGCATCAGCACCACTCCGCCGCAGGCGAGCGCCAGCATCGCGGGCGAGGGACGTTCGTGTTTCATGGACACCCCAATGATTGGGAAGCTCGAACATTACCGGAGCCGCGCCGAAAAGTCGCCCCCCGTGCAGGAGCCGCCGAGGGGGCCGCACGCGGCCTGCTGCGCAGCGCGCCCGCTCTGGGGTAGAGTTGCGCCTGCCGCGCATGTTCCCAAACCGGCCGCACAGCGATGCCGCACGCACTCAACCTCTCGCGCGCCGCGCGCCTCGTCGGCGTGACCCGTGCCGCGCTCCAGGCGCGCATCCGCAGCGGCGAGCTCGCCTCGATGGATGGCATGGTCGAGGCCGACGAGCTGCTGAGGCTCTATCCGGACGCCAGGCTCGATGTCGATGGCGCCTTCGAGCGGGTGACCGAGATCAAGGAACGCGCCTTCGGCAAGCGCGTGCGCGAACGCACCCTGCCCAGTCAGGAGCTGCTCGCGGAGCGGCTTTTCGAGCACGCGCGCGAGCTCGCCGACACCCGCGCGCACCTGCAGAAATACCACCTGCTGGTCGTAGACCTGGGCGAACGCATCCGCGCGCTGGCCGGGGACGGCGAGGGAGCGCTGCGCGCGCAGATGCGGGAACTCGCGGACACGCTGGACCGGCATCTCGCGGTCATCCTCGGAGAAGGAGAATCCCCCAATGCGATCGAGATCATGGACGACATGCTGAGCCTCGTGGCCTCCCATGTCGTGCTGCGGCCGAGCGGGCACGAGTATTTCGTGCAGGGCGCGGACACCCTCCTGGAGGGGGCGCTGAAGGCCGGGCTCGCGCTCAACTACGGATGCAGCAGCGGCACCTGCGGCCTGTGCAAGGTCCGCGTGGCCTCGGGCCAGGTGCGCCGGATGCACCCGCACGACTATGTCCTGAGCGAAGCCGAGAAGCGCTCCGGCGTCACGCTGGCGTGCAGCTACGCGCCGGTGTCCGACGTCGTGCTCGAGGCCCTCGAGGCGCTCGGCCCGCAGGACATCCCGGAGCAGACGATCAGCGCGCGGGTGCGCGCGATCGAGCGCGCCTCCGCCGACATCGTGCTGCTTCACCTGCAGACCCCACGCAGCAACCGCCTGCGCTTCTTCGCCGGACAGTCGGCCGTGCTCGGCTTCCACCCGGCGGGCAGCGAGGAATTCCCGATCGCGAGCTGCCCCTGCGACGACCGCAACCTGCATTTCCACATCGCGCGCGACCCATCTTCCAGCTTCGCCGAGCACCTGTTCGCGGGCGTGCTCGGGCGCAACGACCCGGTGACGGTGTTCGGGCCGATCGGCGATTTCGTGCTGCGCGACGAGGCTGCCAGGCAGCTCGCCTTCATCGCCTGCGACACCGGATTCGCGCCGGTGAAGAGCCTCGTCGAACACGCGCTCGCGCTCGAAAATGCGGAGCGCATCTGCCTGGTCCGGCTCGCCACCCGGCCCGACGGGCACTACCTCGGCAACCTGTGCCGCGCATGGAGCGAGGCGCTCGACGACTTCCTCTACCTGCCGATCGACGGGGCGGGCCGCTCTGCGCAGGAAAACGCGGATGCGCTCTGCCGGGCGATCGAGGGGAACTTCGCCGGACTCGCGGCGCTCCACGTGTATGCCGCCGGCCCGCAGCCCATCCTCGACGAAGTACAGCGGCGGCTGTGCGGGCGCGGCCTGCCGGCTACGCAGTTCGCGCGCACGGTCTGCGAGTGAGCCTGCGGGCCGTTCGACCCATCGTCCTGGAGAAACCCATGAGCAACTACGGATTCGGCAAGACCGTCGCGCTGTCCTTCGACGCGGCGCTGGCGAAGGTCACCGAAGCGCTCGCCGCGGAAGGCTTCGGCGTGCTCACCGAGATCGACGCTTCGGCCACGCTGAAGAAGAAGCTCGGCATCGCGATGCCGCCCTATCGCATCCTCGGCGCCTGCAATCCCTCGCTCGCCAGCCGCGCGATCGCCGCAGAGCCCTCCATCGGCCTGCTGCTGCCGTGCAACGTGCTGGTACGGCAGGATGCGGCGGGCAGCGTGTGGGTCGAGTTCATGGATCCGATCGCGATCCTGAAACTCGTCGACCGGCCCGGCATCGCCGCACTCGCGCACGAGGTGCGCGAGCGGCTCGACCGGGTGATGGCCGCGCTGTAGGGTGGGCACGCGGCCGCGGGCCGCTCACTGCGTGTGGTTCCCGTCCTTGCGGCCGTGCTCCACGGCAAAGACGGCGGCCTCGACGCGCGAGGTGAAGTTGAGCTTTGACAGGATGTGGCGCACGTGCAGCTTCACCGTGTCATAGCTGATGGCGAGCTCGCGCGCGATCGCCTTGTTCGACAGGCCCTGCGCGAGGTGCTGGAGGATCTCGCGCTCGCGCGCGGTGAGGCTGTGCAGCGGATCGGGCCTGGGCGCGCTGGTGCCGCCGGCCTGCAGCGTGCGCAGCAGCTTCAGCGTCATCGCGGGCGCGACCACCATCTCGCCCGCGCACGCGCGGCGCACCGCGTCGACGACCTCGTCGGGCTCCATGTCCTTGAGTAGGTAGCCGCGCGCGCCGGCCCGCAGCGCCGCTTCGAGATCGGCCTGCTCGTCGCTCACGGTCAGGATCAGCGCCGGGCCCATCCAGCCGTCGGCGCGCAGCCGCCGCAGCAGCCCGAGGCCGCCGTGCGGCGGCATGTTGAGATCGATGATGATGGCATCAGGCTTGCGATTCTCGACCAGCCACAGGGCATCGTCCCCGTTGCCGCTGATGCCCACCACGCGGATGCTGCCGCTGCGCTCCAGCAGTTCTGCGAGACCCTTGCGGAAGAGCGTGTGATCGTCGGCCAGCAGGACCTGGATCGGCTCGCTCATCGCGCCTTCGCTCCGATCTGCGGCACCGGAACGGTGAGCCGCGTGCGCGCGCCCCCTTTCCGGAGGTTCGCCAGTTCGATGCGCCCGCCGATGCGCTCGGCGCGCTCGCGCATGATGCTGATGCCCAGGTGCTGGCGCAACCCGGGGTGTTCGTCGAAGCTGCCGAGCGGATTGCCGAGCGCGAAGAATCCCTTGCCGTTGTCCTCCACCGTGACCTCGTAGTGGCCCGCTCGCAGATCCACCGTGAGCCGGGCGCGGGTGGCGCCGGCGTGGCGCACGACGTTGGCGAGCGCCTCCTGGACGATGTGGAACACCTGCGCCTCGTCCTCGACGCTGAGATTCAGGTCGCTCACCCGGTTGTCGTAATCGAGCTCGATGCCGGTGCGGTCGAGGAAATCGCGGGCGAGCGCGTCCAGCGCGTGCAGCAGTCCGAGCGGGTCCATGCGGTTGCGGAACTGCGAGAGCAGCTCGCGCAGGCCGGCGTAGGCCGCGTCGAGTGCGCCCTTGGCGTCCGCGGCGAACTTGAGCGCGCGCTCGGGCTCTTTTGCGCGCAGCGCGTCCTGCATCAGCGCGAGCCGCATCTTCATGTAGGCGAGCGTCTGCGCGAGCGAGTCGTGCACCTCGTTGGCCATCATCTGGCGCTCGTTCATGAGCGTGATGCGCAGGTTCTCGCGCGTGAGCCGCGCATTCTCCAGCGCGGCGCCGAGGTGCTCGCCGATCGAGCGGAAGACCACGCTCACCTCCTCGGGCACTTCGCGCAGCTCGCTGAAATACAGGTTGTAGGTGCCATGCACCCTGCCGCGGAACATCAGCGGCACGACCACCATCGCGTGGCAGTCGCGCTGGAAGAAGGCAAGGCCCGTATGCTCCGCGCAGGAGCGCACCGGCACCATGTGATGGACGCGGTCGTGCATCACCGCGCTGCCGCACAGGCTGCACTCGAGACTCACCAGCTTCTCGTGCTCGACGACGTCCTCGGGCAGGCCCGTGGCGCCCACCAGCCGCAGGTGCATGCCGTCGGAGGTCAGCACGCGCACCGCGCCGGCCGAGGCGCCGACCAGCCGGATCATGGTGCCGAGGAAGCGCTTGAGCAGCGCCTCGATGTCCGCTTCGCCGGCGAGCCCGGTCGCGACCTCCGAGAGCACGCGCAGGGCCTGGAAGTTGCGCGCCGCGCCCTCCGCGCCGGAGGCTTGCGCCAGCTTCAATCCATCGCCCTCGAGCAGCATCCGCTCCTCCATTGCGGCGGTTGCCTCACCAGCCGCTCTTCAGCACCTTCTCCGCCCAGAACAGCCCGGCGACCGTCTTCCCGTCGGTGATCGCGCCGCCCGCCACCGCATCGATCGCCTCGTCGAGTGAGAGCTCGCACACCTCGATCAGTTCCCCGTGTTCGGGCGCGGCCCCCGCCTGACTGAGCCCGCGGGCGAGGAAGATCTCGATGCGCTCGTCGGAATAGCCGATGCACGGGTGGATCGTTCCCAGGTGCCGCCAGAAGCCCGCCGCGTAACCGGTTTCCTCGCGCAGTTCGCGCGCGGCGGTCGCCTCGACGGCCTCGCCCGGATCGATCTTGCCCGCCGGCAGTTCGAGCAGCACCCGCCGCAGCGCATAGCGGTACTGGCGTTCGAAGACCAGCGCACCGCTGTCCAGCACCGGGATCACCATCACCGCCCCCGGATGCTCGATGTATTCGCGCACGTGCTCGCCGCCCGCCGGCAGCCGCACCCGGTCGACACGCACCTTGAGGAGGCGGCCGTCGAACACCCGGGTGCTGGCGAGGGTGGTTTCGCTGAAGGCATCGGCCGCGCTCATTTCGCTGACCATGGCAACATTCTTGCAGCCCCCGACCAAACGTTTCCGATATGTTGCACGCGAGGCTCACGTCAGGACGCCGGCTTTCCGGCCGCCGGCGCGACGAGGGTCGGTCGCGTGCCGCCGTGGCCGCAGTATAGCGTCGATGATCCGCGCGGGCGGGTGCGCGTGCTGCGCGGGCGGCGCTCGCAGCGAAAGAACCTCGGGTGGAATCAGAGCGAGCGCAGCAGGGCGTAGGCGCACAGGCTCATCAGCGCCTGCGGCATCAGTCCGACCGCCGCGATCGCCAAGGCGTTGGCAGAGATCAGCACGCGCATGTCGACGCCGGCCTGGATCGGCGAGGCGTCGAGCGGCGCGTCGAAATACATGAGCTTGACCACCCGCAGGTAGAAGAAGGCGCCCACCAGCGAGAAGAACACGGCATAGACGGCGAGCCAGATGTAGCCGGCGGCCACGATCGCCTGGAACACCGAGAACTTGGCGAAAAATCCGACGAAGAACGGGATGCCGGCCATCGAGAACATCACGATCAGCATCATCGCGGCGAACCACGGACTGCGCTGGTTCAGACCCTTGAAATCGTCGAGCCTGTCCGCCTCGAAGCCGCTGCGCGAAAGCAGGATCACCATGCCGAAGGCCGCGAGGCTCATCAGCACGTAGGCGACCACATAGAACATCGCCGAGCTGTAGGCGTTCAGCGCGTAATGGCGGTCGCCGCCGACCACGCCCGCAATGAGGCCCAGCAGCATGAAGCCCATGTGGGAGATGGTCGAATAGGCGAGCATGCGCTTGATGTTGGTCTGCGCGATCGCCGCGACGTTGCCGAGCGCGATCGAAGCCATCGCGAGCAGGGTCAGCATCGCCTGCCAGTGTTCGACCAGATCGAAGACGCCATAGACCAGCAGCCGCATGGCCATCGCGAACGCCGCGAGCTTGGGCGCGGAGCCGATGAACAGCGTGACGGCGGTGGGCGCGCCCTGATAGACGTCGGGAATCCACATGTGGAAGGGCACCACGCCGAGCTTGAACGCGATCCCCGCCACCAGGAACACCAGCCCGAACACCAGCACCGTCTTGTCGACCGCGGCCCCCGCGATCTCGCCGGAGATCGCCGAGAGCTCCAGCGTCCCGGTCGCGCCGTAGATCATCGACATGCCGTAGAGCAGCAGCCCGGAGGCGAGCGCACCGAGCACGAAATACTTCATCGCCGCCTCGGCTGCCACGGCCGAATCGCGCTGCATGGCCACCAGCGCATAGAGCGAGAGCGAGAGCAGTTCCAGTCCGAGATAGACGCTCAGCAGGTGGTTCGCCGAGATCATCACCGCCATGCCGAGCGTGGCGAAGAGCACGAGCAGGTAGTACTCGCCGCGGTCGATGCCGCGCAGCGCCATGTAGCCGCGGCCATAGACGAGCGCGACGGCCACCGCCAGATACACCAGCAGTTTGAGCAGCGCCCCGAACAGGTCGAAGACCATCATGCGCCCGAGGGTCGGAACGCTCTGTCCGCCGATCGTGAACACCAGCACCAGGGTGATCGCCACCGCGCCCAGCAGCGTTGCCTGCGCGAGGAAGTAGGTGAGCCAGCGGCTGCGCGCCCCCGCGGCGAGATCCGCGAGCAGCACCACGCAGGCCATGATCAGCAGGAAGATTTCCGCCGAGGCGGGATACAGGTCGGGCATCGCGAAGTTCATCGTGCGGAGGTCTCGGCGCTCTCAGAGCTTGCCCGCGGCGACATGCCGCAACAGGTCATTGACCGAAGCGTGCATCACCTCGGTGAAGGGGAACGGATACAGGCCCAGGCCCAGCACGGCGACCGCGAGCGCGAGCAGGAAGGCAAATTCGCGCCCGTCGATGTCGATAAGCGCGGCGACATGGTCGTTCGCGACCGCGCCGAAGGCCACCCGCTTGTACATCCACAGCGTGTAGGACGCCCCCAGGATCATCGTCGTCGCCGCGGCGAAGCCGATCCAGAAGTTCTGCCGGATCGCGCCCAGCACCACCATGAATTCGCCGACGAAGCCGCTGGTCGCGGGCAGCCCGGCGTTGGCCATGGCGAACAGCATGAAGAACGCGGCGAACTTCGGCATCGTATTGACCACCCCGCCGTAGTCGGCGATCGCGCGTGTGTGCATGCGGTCGTACATGACGCCGACGCACAGGAACATCGCCGCGGCGACGAAGCCGTGCGAGATCATCTGCGCCAGCGCGCCTTCCACCCCGAGCGGATTGAAGAGGAAGAAGCCGAGCGTGACGAAGCCCATGTGCGAGATCGACGAATAGGCGATCAGCTTCTTCATGTCGGTCTGGACGAGGGCGACGAAGCCGATGTAGATCACCGCGATCAGCGAAGCCCCGATCATCAGCCACGCCAGTTCCTTCGCGGCGTCGGGCACGATCGGCAGCGCGAAGCGGATGAAGCCGTAGGCGCCGAGCTTGAGCGTGATCGCGGCCAGCACGACCGAGCCGCCGGTGGGCGCTTCCACGTGGGCGTCCGGCAGCCAGGTGTGCACCGGCCACATCGGCACCTTCACCGCGAAGGCGACCAGGAAGGCGAGGAAGACCCAGATCTGCGGCTGGAGCGCGAGCCGCGCCTCGCGCCAGTCGAGCAGGCTGAAGCTGCCGCCGGATTCCATGAACAGGTAGAGCAGCGCGACGAGCAGCAGCACCGAGCCGACCAGGGTGTAGAGGAAGAACTTGAGCGCCGCGTAGATCCGGTTCGGCCCACCCCAGATGCCGATCACGAGGTAGAGCGGGATCAGCGAGGCCTCGAAGAACACGTAGAACAGCACCGCATCCATCGCCGCGAACACGCCGTTCATCAGTCCCGACATGATGAGGAAGCAGGCCATGTACTGGGCGACCCGGCTGCGGATCACCTGCCAGCCGGCGATGACGACAATGACGGTGATGAAGCTGTTGAGCAGGACGAACCACAGCGAGATCCCGTCGATGCCGAGGAAGTACTTGATGTTGAAGCGCGGGATCCACTCGTAGATCTCGACGAACTGCATGGTGCTGCGCGCGGTCTCGAACCCGGTGTAGAGCGGCAGCGTCACCAGGAAGCCGATCACCGCCGCGGCGAGCGAGAGCATGCGCGCGAGCGGCGCGTTGCGGTCGGAACCGGTGGCGAGCACGAGCAGCCCCCCGGCGATGGGCACCCAGATGGCGATGCTGAGCAGTGGATAGGCGGTCATGAGTGTTGGCTACGAAGCCGCGTTGCGCGCGGGCTCTAGCTCCGGTTCATCCAAAGGGTGAGCAGCACGAACACGCCGATGATCATCGAGAAGGCGTACTGGTAGATGTGTCCGGACTGCAGGAGTCTCGACGCGCGCGCGAACCAGTCCACCAGGCGCGCCGACCCGTTCACGATCCAGCCGTCGATGATGGTTTCGTCTCCAGCCTTCCACAGGCCGCGGCCCACCAGTCGCGCTCCCCCGGCGAAGAACCAGTCGTTGAACTCGTCGAAGCCGTACTTGTGCTCCAGGACGATCGCGATCGGCCGCAGCGCGGAACGGATCTTGGCCGGCAGGTCGGGCCGTACCAGATACAGGTACACCGCCGTTCCGATGCCGCCGAGCGTCAGCCAGAAGGGAACGGTCGAGAGGGCATGCAGCATCATCGCCGGCACGCCATGGAATTCCTCGCCGAGGAGGGCGAGCGCCTTGTGCCCGGAGGCGACGGTGATCGAGTCGCCGAAGTAGCCTCCGAACAGCACCGGACCCACCAGCCAGCCGATGGCAAGGCTCGGGATCGCCAGCAGGATGAGCGGCACCGTGACCACCGCAGGGGATTCGTGCGGGACGCCGCCGTGCCCGTGTCCGCCGTGCTCCGCGTGGCCCCCGGACTCGCGGAAGCGCTCCTCCCCGTGGAAGGTCAGGAACAGCAGCCGGAAGGTGTACAGCCCGGTGATGAACACCCCGGAGGCGACCGCCAGATAGGCGATCGATGCGCCTGGAATGGAGCTCAGCCTCACCGCCTCGATGATGCTCTCCTTGGAGAAGAATCCGGAGAAGCCGTCCACGCCTGCGTTCGCAAGCGCGCCGATGACCATCGTCCAGTAGGTGACGGGCATGTACTTCTTCAGCCCGCCCATCTTGCGCATGTCCTGCTCGTGGTGCATGGCGATGATCACCGAGCCGGCGCCGAGGAACAGTAGCGCCTTGAAGAAGGCGTGCGTCATCAGGTGGAAGATCGCCGCGGAATAGGCCGAAGCGCCGAGCGCGACGGTCATGTAGCCGAGCTGCGAGAGCGTCGAATAGGCCACCACCCGCTTGATGTCGTTCTGCACGATCGCCACCAGTGCCATGAAGAAGGCGGTGATCGCGCCGATCGCGAGCACGAAGGAGAGCGCCGCCTCCGACAGTTCGAACAGCGGCGACATGCGCGCCACCATGAAGATGCCCGCGGTGACCATGGTCGCGGCGTGGATCAGCGCGGAGATCGGGGTCGGGCCTTCCATCGAATCGGGCAGCCACACATGCAGCGGAAACTGCGCCGACTTGCCCATCGCGCCGACGAACAGAGCGATGCAGATCACGGAAACGAGCGACCAGGACGTGCCCGCGAACAGCTCGATCGTCGTGGCGGCGAGCTCCCGGGCGCGCGCGAACACGGTCGCATAGTCGAGCGAGTCGGTGTAAGCGGCGACCAGCCCGATGCCCAGCAGGAAGCCGAAGTCGCCGACCCGGTTGACGAGGAAGGCCTTGAGGCTCGCGTAGATCGCGCTCGGGCGCGTGTACCAGAAGCCGATCAGCAGGTAGGACATCAGGCCGACCGCTTCCCAGCCGAAGAAGAGCTGGAGGAAGTTGTTGGCCATCACCAGCATCAACATCGAGAACGTGAACAGCGCGATGTAGCTGAAGAAGCGCTGGTAGCCGGGGTCCTCCGCCATGTAGCCGACGGTGTAGATGTGCACCATCAGCGACACGAAGCTCACCACCACCATCATGGTCACGGTGAGCTTGTCGATCAGGAAGCCGACCTCGAAGCGCAACGCCCCGCTGGTGGCCCAGGTGTAGAGGGCGCCGTCGAAGGTGTGGCCCTCGCGCACGTCGAGATAGATCAGGCAGGAGAGCGCGAACGAGGTCGCCACGCCGAGGATCGCCGCCCAGTGCGAGAGGCTGCGGCCGATCCAGCGCCCGAACAGGCCGGCCAGGATCGCCCCCGCGAGCGGCGCCAGGGGAACGAGGAGGTAGAGGGTCTTCATGTCCATCGCCGCGCTAGCCCTTCAGGCTGTCCAGGTCATCCACGTGGATGGTGCTCAGGTTGCGGAACAGCAGCACCAGGATCGCGAGCCCGATCGCCGACTCGGCAGCCGCCACCGTGAGGATGAAGAACACGAAGATCTGTCCGGCCAGATCGCCGAAATGACTCGAGAACGCGACGAAGTTCAGGTTCACCGACAACAGCATCAGCTCGATCGCCATCAGCAGCACGATCAGGTTCTTCCGGTTGAGGAAGATGCCGACCACGCTGATGGCGAAGAGCACCGCGGCGAGAACGAGGTAATGCGAGAGCGAGAGCATCGGTCAGTCCTTTTCCGCACGCATGGGCACGATGCGCACGCGCTCGCGCGCCTTCACCGCGACCTGGCGGGCGGGATCGATCCGCTTCGAGTCCTTGCGCCGGCGCTGGGTGAGCGCGATCGCCGCGATGATCGCGACCAGCAGGATCACCGCCGCCAGTTCGAACGGGTAAACGTAGTCCGTGTAGAGCAGCAGGCCGATCTCCCGCGTATTGCTGTAGCCGGCTGCCTGGGCTGCGGGCGCTCCGGGCGCGGACAGGTAGCGCCCGCCCACCACGAGCACCATCTCCGCCACCATGAGCAGCCCGACCAGCGCGCCCATCGGCAGGTAGCTCCAGAAATGCTCGCGCAGCCGCTCGATGTTGATGTCGAGCATCATCACCACGAACAGGAACAGCACCATCACCGCACCGACATACACGAGCACCAGCGTAATCGCCAGGAACTCCGCTTCCAGCAGCAGCCATACGCCGGACATGGTGAAGAAGGCGAGCACCAGGAACAGTACGGCATGCACCGGGTTGCGCGCGGTGATCACGCGCAGCGCGGCGAAGACCATGACGGCCGACAGGCAGTAGAAGACGAAGGTCTTGAATTCCATGGGCTAGCGCTCAGTTGCCGGCAGGTGCCGCGCGCCCGCGGGTCGGATTCGAGCGGCACGCGACGCGACGCATCCGGCGTTCATCGATATTTCGCATCGGCCTCGCGGTCCTTCGCGATCCGCTCCTCGTAGCGGTCCCCGACCGCGAGCAGCATCTGCTTGGTGTAGTAGAGGTCGCCGCGCTTCTCTCCGTGGTATTCCAGGATCGGGGTCTCCACGATCGCATCCACCGGGCAGGCCTCCTCGCAGAAGCCGCAGAAGATGCACTTGGTGAGATCGATGTCGTAGCGCGTCGTGCGGCGCGTGCCGTCCTCGCGCTGCGCCGACTCGATGGTGATCGCGAGCGCCGGGCACACCGCCTCGCACAGCTTGCAGGCGATGCAGCGCTCCTCGCCGTTCGGATAGCGGCGCAGTGCGTGCAGGCCGCGGAAGCGCGGCGAGAGCGGCGTCTTCTCCTCCGGGTAGAAGATCGTGATCTTGCGCGCGAACAGATGCCGGCCGGTGACGCCGAGCCCCTTGGCGAGCTCGCGCAGCGTCAGGCTGGACAGCAGATCCTTCATCGATCCCATCTCGGCCCCTATTTCCAGATTGAAAGCGGCGACATCATCCAGGCGCCGACGACGGCAATCCAGATCAGCGTGAGCGGAATGAACACCTTCCAGCCCAGCCGCATGATCTGGTCGTAGCGATAGCGCGGGAAGGTCGCCCGAAACCACAGGAAGCAGAACAGGAAGAAGGCGACCTTCATCGCCAGCCACCACAGCCCGTCGGGCAGGAAGCCGACCGGCGAAAGCCAGCCGCCGAGGAACATGACCGACACCAGCGTCGAGACCAGGATCATGTTCGCGTACTCGGCAAGGAAGAACACCGCGAAACCCATGCCGCTGTACTCAATCATGTGGCCGGCGACGATCTCGGACTCGCCCTCGACGACGTCGAACGGGGAGCGATTGGTCTCGGCGACCCCCGAGACGAAGTAGACCACGAACATCGGCAGCAGCGGCAGCCAGTTCCACGACAGGAAGCCGAGCCCGAGGTCGGCGAAGCGGCCCTGCGCCTGCTGGAGCACGATCTGGTTGAGATTGAGGCTGCCCGAGACCATCAGCACGCACACCAGCGCGAAGCCCATCGCCAGTTCGTAGGAGACCATCTGTGCGGCGGAACGCATGCTGCCAAGGAAGGCGTACTTCGAGTTCGACGCCCAGCCGGAGACGATCACCCCGTAGACACCGATCGAGGTGATCCCGAGGATGTAGAGCAGACCCGCATCGATGTCCGCCAGCACCAGGTTGCGGTCGAACGGGATCACCGCCCAGGCCGCCAGCGCCGGCGCGATGGCGAGCACCGGCCCGATGAAGTAGAGGACCTTGTTCGCCCGCGTCGGCAGGATGACTTCCTTGAACAGCAGCTTCAGCGCATCGGCGATCGGCTGGAGCCAGCCTTTCGGGCCGACGCGGTTCGGCCCGATGCGCACCTGCATGTAGCCGATGATCTTGCGCTCGGCGAAGGTGAGGTAGGCCACGCACAGCATCAGCGGGACGAGCAGCACGACGATCTTCACGAGCGCCCAGACCCCAGGCCACACAGGCTGCACGACCGACCACAGCGGATCCCACCAGGCGCCCCAGAACGACTGGAAGAACCGAAGGACCGCAGTTTCCATCAGGCACGCTCCACCGTGATCTCGCCGAAATACTCGCCGAGGGCGGCGACGCAAGGATGGCCGGCCGCGACGCGAACGCAGCCCGGCGCGAGCGCATCGTCGATCTCGGCGTCCAGCAGTGCCTCTCCGCCGCCCTGGCGCACGCGCACGCGCTCGCCCCCGGAAAGTCCGAGCGCCGCCAGCGTCTGCGCCGCCATGCGAGCGCGCGGGGGCGCCGCATCTCGCGTGCCTTGCAGCGCCGTGGCGCGCCTCGCCAGCGGATCGGCGAAGTGGATCGGCACGTCGGCGACCCGCTCCAGGCCCCCGCTGCGGGCAGGCAGGGCCAGCGCCACAGGGTCGATCGCATTGTCGAGGCGCGAGGAGACGAACTCGTTCTCGGCGCCGAGCACCTCGTCGCGCACCTGCTCGCTGCTCTCGTAGTCGAAGCCCGCGGCGCCGGTCAGGTTGCCGAGCACGCGCAGCACCTTCCACGCCGGACGCGCCTCGCCGGCGGGCGCCACGACCGCATGGAAGCTCTGCACGCGACCCTCGGTGTTGATGAACGTGCCCGAAGTCTCGGTGAAGGGGGCCACCGGCAGCAGGCAATCGGCGTAGGCGAGCGCCGCGCCGCTCGTGAACGCCGAAGCGACGATCACCGATTCGGCCCGATCGAGCGCCGCGATCGCGCGGCCCGGATTGGCGCAGTCCAGTTCCGGCTCCGCGTGCAGCAGGAAATAACCCTTGCGGGGCTGGGCGAACATCTGCGCGGCGTCGGCGCCGGAGGCCGCGGGAACCGCGCCGGCGATGTAGCCTCCGACCGAGTTCGCGGCCTCCCCGAGGAAGCCGAACCTGAGCGCGCCGATGCGGGCGAGTTCCTGGGCGAGCGCGTGCAGCACGGAGGCCGTGGGGTGGTGTTGCGCCAGATTGCCGAGCAGCACTGCGCCGTTTCCGGCCTCGGCCAGGCTCGCGGCGATGCCTCGCGCCTCGTCCCCGGCCCGGATCCCGGAAAGGAGCGGTCCGAGCGAGGCGGAGGGCGCCGCGCCGTTGCGTTCGGCCAAGGCGACCAGCACCTGGACGAGCAGTCCGGGCAGCTCGGCGGGTGCGCCGAGCGCGCGCGCATGGACCGCAAGCGCGAGATCGTCTGCGCAAGGGTGGATCACGCTCAATTGCGCCCCGTGCTTCACCGCCTGGCGCAGCCGCTGGCAGATCAGCGGGTGGTCCTTGCGCAGGAAGCTGCCGACGACCAGCACGCGATCGAGCGCGTTCAGCTCCGCGATGCGCATCCCCAGCCAGGGTGCCCCGCGGCGCCTGCCGTCCGCGCCGAAATCCGACTGGCGCAGGCGGAAGTCGATGTTGTCGCTGCCCAGGCCGCGCATGAGTTTCCGCAGCAGGAACAGCTCTTCGAGGGTCGCGTGCGGCGAGGCAGCCGCACCGATCGCATCGGCGCCGTGACTGGCGACGATATCCTTCAGGGCATGGGCAGCATAGTCGAGGGCGGCCTGCCACTCGACCTCCCGCCACTCGCCGTCCTGCTTGATCATCGGCCGCAGCAGCCGGCTCCCGGAATTGAGCGCCTCGTAGGAGAAGCGATCCTTGTCCGTGATCCAGCACTCGTTGACTTGCTCGTTCTCCAGCGGCAGCACGCGCATCACGCGGTCGTGCTTGACCTGGACGACGAGATTCGCGCCGAGCCCGTCGTGCGGGCTCACCGAGCGGCGCCGGGCGAGCTCCCAGGTGCGCGCGCTGAAGCGGAACGGTTTGGAGGTGAGCGCCCCCACCGGGCACAGATCGATCATGTTGCCGGACAGCTCGGAGTCGACCGAGCGCCCGACGAAGGACAGGATCTCCGAGCGATCACCGCGCCCGGCCATGCCCAGTTCCATCACCCCGGCGATCTCCTGGCCGAAGCGCACGCAGCGCGTGCAGTGGATGCAGCGGTTCATCTCCTGGGCGGAGACGAGCGGCCCCAGGTTCTTGGGCGCAATCACCCGCTTTTCCTCCGCGTAGCGCGATGCGCTGCCGCCGTAACCGACCGCGAGATCCTGGAGCTGGCACTCGCCGCCCTGGTCGCAGATCGGGCAGTCGAGGGGATGGTTGATGAGCAGGAACTCCATCACCGAGCGCTGCGCGCGAACCACGAACTCGCCGCGGGTGGTGACCTTCATCCCCTTCGCGACTACGGTCGCGCAGGCCGGCACCGGCTTGGGCACCTTCTCGACGCTCACCAGGCACATGCGGCAGTTGGCGGCGATGGAGAGCTTCTTGTGGTAGCAGAAGTGCGGAATGTAGGTTCCGATTCCGTGCGCCGCTTCCATGACCGTGATGCCCTCGGGCACTTCGATCTGGCGGCCGTCGATTTCGATCTCTGGCATGAGCGTTCGTCGCCTCTAGCGGGGCGCCACGTGGAAGGTGCTGCCTTCCCGCTGCACTTCCCGGGGCACGAGGCATTTTCCGTGTTCGATGTGGTAGGCGAATTCGTCCCGGAAGTGCTTCACGAAGCTGCGCACCGGCATGGCGGCGGCGTCTCCGAGGGCGCAGATCGTGCGCCCCATGATGTTGCCGGCCACGTTGTCCAGCAGGTCGAGATCCTCCGGGCGCCCCCGCCCGTGCTCGATCCGGTGCACCAGGCGATAGAGCCAGCCGGTGCCCTCGCGGCAGGGCGTGCACTGGCCGCAGGACTCCTCGTGATAGAAATACGACAGTCGCTCGAGCGCCCGCACCATGCACACGGTCTCGTCCATCACGATCACCGCGCCCGAGCCGAGCATGGAGCCGGCCTTCGCGATGGCGTCATAATCCAGCGTCAGATCCATCATGATTGCGCCGGGCAGCACCGGGGCCGACGAGCCACCCGGAATGCAGGCCTTGAGGCTGCGCCCGCCGCGCACTCCGCCGCACAGCTCCAGCAGCCGCGCGAACGGCGTGCCGAGCGGCAACTCATGCACGCCGGGGCGCTCGACGTGCCCCGAGACGGAGAAGATCTTGGTTCCGCCGTTGTTCGGCTTGCCCAGCTCGAGATACTTGTCGGCGCCGTTGAGGATGATCCAGGGCACCGCGGCGAAGGTCTCGGTATTGTTGATCGTCGTCGGCTTTCCGTACAGCCCGAAGCTCGCCGGAAACGGCGGCTTGTAGCGCGGCTGTCCCTTCTTGCCCTCGATCGATTCGAGCAGCCCGGTCTCCTCGCCGCAGATGTAGGCGCCCCAGCCGTGGTGGGCGTTCAGTTCGAAGCCGAAATCCGTTCCGAGGATGTTCGGGCCGAGGAAGCCGTGCGCGCGCGCCTGCGCGATCGCCTGCTCGAAGCGCTCGTAGATCGCCCAAACCTCGCCGTGAATGTAGTTGTAGCCGCGCTGCGCACCGGTCGCCCAGGCGGCGATCGCCATGCCCTCGATGACCGCGTGCGGGTTGTAGCGCAGGATGTCGCGATCCTTGAACGTGCCCGGCTCGCCTTCGTCCGAGTTGCACACCAGGTACTTCTCGATGCCCGCCCCGCGCGGCATGAAGCTCCACTTGAGCCCGGTCGGAAAGCCCGCGCCGCCGCGCCCCCGGAGCACCGACTTCTTGACCTCCGCGATCACGTCCCCGGGCGGGATCTTCTCCTCCACCAGCTTGCGCAGCGCCCGATAGCCGCCGCGCGCGAGGTAGTGCTCGATCGACCATGTGCGCTCGCCGTCCAGCCCCGCCAGGATGATGCTATCCACCGCCGGTCACTCCAGCTCGGCGAGCAGCCTGTCGATCTGCTCGGGAGTCATCCAGCTGCACATGCGCTTGTTGTTGACCAGCACGACCGGCGCGTCGCCGCACGCACCCATGCACTCGCCTTCCTTCAGCGTGAACTTGCCGTCGGCGGTGGTTTCGTCGAAATCGATGCCGAGCTTGCCCTTGAGATATTCGGCCGCGTGGTTGCCGCCCGAGAGCGCGCAGGGAAGGTTGGTGCACACCGTGAGCTTGTACCTCCCGACCGGCGCGAGGTCGTACATGTTGTAGAAGCTCGCGACCTCGTGGACGGCGATCGGCGGCATCCCGAGGTAGTGCGCGACCGCCTCGATCGCCCCGGAGGGAAGCCAGCCGTGCTCGTCCTGCGCGATCGCAAGCGCCGCCATCACCGCGGACTGCCGCTGGCCGTCCGGGTACTTGGCGATCTCGCGGTCGATCTTCCTCTTCGCTTCTTCGCTCAGCATTTTCCTAACGGTCGATCTCGCCGAAGACGATGTCCATCGTGCCGATGATCGCCACCACGTCCGCGATCATGTGCCCCTTCGCCATCTCGTTCATCGCGGACAGATGGGCGAAGCCGGGCGCCCGCAGCTTCATCCGGAAGGGCTTGTTGGCCCCGTCCGAAATCAGATACACGCCGAACTCGCCCTTGGGATGCTCGACCGCCGCGTAGGCCTCGCCGGCCGGCACGTGGATGCCTTCGGTGAAGAACTTGAAATGATGGATCAGATCTTCCATCCCACCCTTCATCTCCTCGCGCCTGGGGGGGGCGACCTTGTGGTCGGCGGTGATCACCGGTCCGGGGTTCTTGCGCAGCCAGTCGACGCATTGCCGGATGATGCGGTTGGCCTGACGCATCTCCTCGATGCGCACCAGGTAACGGTCGTAGCAGTCGCCATTGACGCCGACCGGGATGTCGAACTCGACCCGGTCGTAGACCTCGTAGGGCTGCTTCTTGCGCAGGTCCCACTCGATCCCGGAGCCGCGCAGCATGGGCCCGCTGAAGCCGAGCGCCAGCGCGCGCTCGGGCGGCACCACGCCGATGCCCACCGTGCGCTGCTTCCAGATGCGGTTGTCCGTGAGCAGCGTCTCGTAGTCGTCGACGCACTTGGGAAAGCGCTCGGTGAAGTCCTCGATGTAGTCGAGCAGCGAACCCTCGCGCGCGGCGTTCAGGCGGCGCACGGTCTCGGCGTTCTTGAAGGGCGTGACCTCGTAGCGCGGCATGCGATCGGGAAGGTCGCGATACACGCCGCCCGGCCGATAGTACGCCGCATGCATGCGCGCCCCGGACACCGCCTCGTACATGTCCATCAGATCCTCGCGCTCGCGGAACGTGTACAGGACCATCGTCATCGCGCCCACGTCCAGCCCGTGCGTGCCCACGCTCAGCAGGTGGTTGAGCAGCCGCGTGATCTCGTCGAACAGCACCCGGATGTATTGGGCGCGCAGCGGCACCTCGATGCCCAGCAGCCGCTCGATGGCCATGACATAGGCGTGCTCGTTGCACATCATGGACACGTAGTCGAGCCGGTCCATGTAGGGCACCGACTGGATCCAGGTGCGCGTCTCGGCGAGCTTCTCGGTCCCCCGGTGCAGCAGGCCGATATGGGGATCGGCGCGCTCGACCACCTCGCCGTCCAGCTCCAGCACCAGCCGCAGCACACCGTGGGCGGCCGGGTGCTGCGGGCCCATGTTCAGGGTGTAGTTGCGGATCTCAGCCATTGCCGGATTCCCCGTAGTGCTCCTCGCGCACGATGCGCGGCGTGATCTCGCGCGGTTCGATCGTGACCGGCTGGTAGACCACACGTCCCTGCTCGGCGTCGTAGCGCATCTCGACGTTGCCTGAGATCGGGAAATCCTTCCGGAACGGATGTCCGACGAATCCGTAGTCGGTCAGGATGCGGCGCAGATCCGGATGGCCGCTGAACAGGATGCCGAACAGGTCGAACGCCTCGCGCTCGTACCAGTTTGCGCTGGGCCACACCTCGGTGAGCGAGTCCACCACCGGGAATGCGTCGTCTTGCGCGTGGGTGCGAAGGCGCACGCGCCAGTTGTGCGTGACCGAGGTGAGGTGCGAGACGGCGGCGAAGCGGCGCTTGTCCGTGCGCGCTCCCGCATGGCCGGAGTAATCGACGCCGCACAGGTCGATGAGCTGTTCGAAGCGCAGTTCCGGATGGTCGCGCAGCAGGCCGGCGACCGCCAGGTAACGCTGCGGCTCGACTTCGATGGTGACCTCGCCGCATGCCAGTTCGAGCGTGGCGAGATCGGCGCCCAGCACGTCCTGCAATTTCTGGCACAGCAGTTCCGGCTTGGCGCTCATCGGCGGTGTCTTCGGGTTCTAGCGGGCGATCGTTTCGGTGCGCCGGATCTTGTTCTGGAGTTGCAGCAGCCCGTAGAGCAGAGCCTCCGCGGTCGGCGGGCATCCCGGCACATAGATGTCCACCGGCACGATGCGATCGCACCCGCGCACCACCGAATACGAGTAGTGATAGTAGCCGCCGCCGTTCGCGCACGAGCCCATCGAGAGCACCCAGCGCGGCTCGGCCATCTGCTCATAGACCTTGCGCAGGGCCGGCGCCATCTTGTTGCACAGCGTGCCCGCGACGATCATCAGGTCGGACTGGCGCGGGCTGGGCCGGAACATGATGCCGAAGCGGTCCAGGTCATAGCGCGCGCAGCCGGCGTGCATCATCTCGACCGCACAGCAGGCGAGCCCGAACGTCATCGGCCACAGCGACCCGGTGCGCGTCCAGTTGATGACCTTGTCCAGCGTCGTGGTGACGAAGCCTTGCTGGAAAACGCCCTCGATGCCCATCGATCAGTCCCCGCGCCGCATCGCGCGTGCCGGCGCGTTCATCGTCCTGCGCGGCGTCAATCCCATTCGAGCGCGCCCTTCTTCCATTCGTAGGCGAACCCGATGACCAGGATGCCGAGAAAGATCATCATCGCGACGAAACCGAACATGCCGATTTCCTTGAGTACGATCGCCCAGGGAAAGAGGAACGCGATTTCCAGATCGAACAGGATGAAGAGGATGGCGACCAGGTAGTAGCGGACGTCGAACTTCATCCGCGCATCCTCGAACGGCGCGAATCCGCACTCGTAGGCGGAAAGCTTTTCGGGGTTGGGGCGGTGCGGGCCGAGCATGCGCCCCATGAGGATGGGAAGAAAGCCGAAGGCGATGCCGACGAGGATGAACAGCAGCACCGGAAGGTAGTTGGCCAGCATTTCGATTACACGCCTGCAATGCACCGGTCGTACCGCGCTGCATCCGCGGCAAAAATCTGGTGCCGACGATGAGACTCGAACTCATACGGCTTTCGCCACCGCCCCCTCAAGACGGCGTGTCTACCAATTCCACCACGTCGGCTATTACAAGTTTTCACGAGGCGCTGGCCGCAAGTCCCGAAGCGCTACCGGCATCGAATCTCGCCGGCTGACGCATCCAGAAGGCACGATTATACAGACTGCTGCGCCGCAATGAAACTTACTTCGGAATTTCTTTCACCTTCGAGTCGCCGGTCTGCCCACCCGCCGGCGGCGCAGCCTTCTCGGCCGCCGGTGCCGGCTGCGTCTTCACCGCGCGGTCCATGACGCTGGCCTGCTCGCGCGGCTTCGCGCCCGCCAGATAGCTGAGGCTGAGGCTGGTGATGAAGAAAACGGTAGCGAGCGCGGCGGTCGTGCGGCTGAGGAAATTCGCCGAGCCCGAGGCACCGAACAGACTGCCCGAGGAACCGCCTCCGAAGGCCGCGCCCATGTCGGCGCCCTTGCCGTGCTGCAACAGGACCAACCCGATGACCGTGATGCCCACCACGATGTGGACCGTGAGCAGGATCGAGAACAGCATTCCGCTTCCCATTCGATTGTTCTCCGAAGGACGGGCCCGCTATGCGGCCGCCCTGACGATTTCGATGAAGTCTTCGGCCACCAGTGAGGCCCCGCCGATGAGGCCGCCGTCGATGTCGGGCTGCGCGAAGAGCTGCGCCGCATTCCCGGGCTTGACGCTGCCGCCGTACTGGATCACCAGCGCCTGCGCGATTGCCGCGTCGTGCGCCGCGATCCGGCCGCGGATGAAGGCGTGCACCGCCTGCGCCTGTTCGGGCGTCGCGGTGCGCCCGGTGCCGATCGCCCACACCGGCTCATAGGCCACGACCAGCCCGGCGAACGCGCCGATGCCGCAGTGGCTGAGGACCGCGTCGAGCTGGTGCCCGATCACCTGCTCGGCCACTCCCGATTCGCGCTCCTCCAGGCGCTCGCCCACGCACAGGATGGGGACGAGCGACTGCGCGAGCACCGCGGAGACCTTCTCGGCGACCAGCCCGTCCGTCTCCCCGTAGAGCGCACGCCGCTCCGAGTGCCCGACGATCACGTGGCGGCAGCCGAATTCACGCAGCATCGCGGCGCTGACTTCTCCCGTGTAGGCGCCGTGATCGTGTTGCGAGGCGTTCTGCGCGCCCCAGGCGATGCGCGATCCGGCGAGCAGCGACGCGCACTGCGCGAGATACGGAAACGGCGCGCACACGCAGACCTCGGCGGCGTACCCGTTCCCGAGCCCGGCGAGGAGCGCGCGAAGCAGCGCCTCGTTGGCCGCGAGGCTTCCGTGCATCTTCCAGTTTCCGGCGACGAACTTGCGCCGCATGGGCCACTCCCGATCGAAACCGGCGGATTCTACCGCCCGGGGGTCTACGCGGTCAAACTTCGTCGCGGTGGAATTTCGCCGCGCGGTCAGCCGAAGCGCCCGGTGATGTAGTCCTCGGTCTGCTTCTTGCGCGGCTTGATGAAGATCTCGTCGGTCAGCCCGAACTCGATCAGCTCACCGAGGTACATGTAGGCGGTAGTTTCCGAGACGCGCGCCGCCTGCTGCATGTTGTGGGTGATGATCAGGATGGCGACGCGTTCCTTGAGCTCCGTCACCAGTTCCTCGATGCTCGCGGTGGCGATCGGGTCGAGGGCCGAGGTCGGCTCGTCGAACAGGATGATCTCCGGTTCCGTGGCGAGCGCGCGCGCGATGCACAGCCGCTGCTGCTGGCCGTCGGAGAGATTCGCGCCCATCTCGTGGAGCCGGTCCTTCACCTCGTCCCAGAGGAAGGCGCCGCGCAACGCCTGCTCGACCCTCTCATCGAGCGCGACGCGCCCCCGCACCCCACGCACCCGCAGCCCGTAGGCCACGTTCTCGTAGATCGACTTCGGAAACGGATTCGGCTTCTGAAACACCATGCTGATGCGCATGCGCACCTCGATCGGATCCACACCCGCGGCCAGCAGGTTGGTGTCGTCGGGATGCAGTGTGATTCGCCCCTCGTAGCGGTTGCCGGGGTAGAGGTCGTGCATGCGGTTGAAGCAGCGCAGCAGCGTCGATTTTCCGCAGCCCGACGGTCCGATCAGGGCGGTGACCTTCTTGTCGTAGACGGGCATGCCCACGTCCTTCAGCGCCCGGAAGTCACCGTAGTAGAAGCTGAGGTTCGAGACCTCGGCCTTCGCCTGCGGTGCCGCTTCAGGCGCCGCGCCGCCGGACCGATTCGTCGTCACCTCAATCATGATCGCTCACCATTTGATGTCGCGCCGCAGTCGGTAACGCAGCCAGATCGCCGCGGCGTTCATCGCCAGCGTCATCAGCACCAGCACGAACCCGGCCGCCGCGGCGTTGGCCTGAAAGGCGGCTTCCGGCCGCGAGGTCCAGTTGAACATCTGGATCGGCATGACGGTGAAGGGCGCGAACAACCAGTCGAACGGGCCCGCGGGTGGATCTCCCGCAAAGGGTGCCGGCGGCAGAAAGGCGATGAAGGTCAGCGCACCGATGGTGATGATCGGCGCGGTCTCGCCGATCGCGCGCGCCATGCCAATGATCACGCCGGTCAGGATGCCCGGCGTGGAATAGGGCAAAATGTGGTCCCGCACCGTCTGCCAGTTGGTCGCGCCGCAGGCGTAGGCGCCCTCGCGGATGATTCTCGGAATGCCGCGGATCGCCTCGCGCGTGGCGACGATCACCACCGGCAGGATCAGCAGCGCGAGCGTGAGACCCGCCGAGAGGATGCTCTGGCCGAGGCCGAACTCGTAGACGAACAGGCCCAGCGCCAGCAGGCCATAGACGATGGAAGGCACGCCGGCGAGCAGCTCGAGGAAGGGCTTGGCCACCTCGCGCACCGCGAACGGCGCGAATTCGGAAAGATAGATGGCGATGACGGCGCCCAGCGGGATGGCCACCAGCAGAGCCACCGCCGAACTGGTGATGGTGCCGGACAGCAGCACCATGATCGCGAAATGGGCATCGTCGAACAGCGGCGTCCACTGGGTGTCGAACAGAAACTGCGCGAGCGGCACCGCCTGGAAGAACACCCAGGATTCCTTGACCAGCACATAGACGATGGCCGCGGTCGTAAACACCGACCCGAGAGCAGCAGCAAACAGCAGAAACTCGATGATGCGCTCCGGCACGTGGCGCGAAGCCCTCTTGCGCAGGCGGTCGCTGATCCGTCCGGCGGCAGGCAGGGACGATCCGAGGGGCGCGGCGATCATGTCGGTTTGCAACGGACGCAATTATCCCACCCATCACACGCCGCTACGAAAGGCGACCCGGCCATCGCTCCGTTCCGGGACCGAGGGCGCCGCGGGTGAGCCCCCGCAGGCGCCAGCCCGCCGCGCTGCGTGATGTGCCAGCGCGGCGCACTCGCGGGCTTCCCGCCGCGAGGGGATCGAGGGCGGCAGGATGACTAGCCCATGGTCTCGCGCTTGACGAGCTCGTCGATCCTGACGCCGACCTCGGGCGCGCCGCGGAACACCGTGCCCAGCTTCATCTTGTTGACGTGTTCGGAGTTGATCTCGTAGATCCTGGCAGGCAACGGCACGTACTTGACTTCCTTCGTCAGCGCGGCGCCATGCTTCATATAGAAATACACGAACTCCCTGACCTCCGGACGCCCCAGGGACTTGGCGTTGATGTAGATGAAGATCGGCCGGGCCAGCGGCTGGTAGGACCCGTCCTCGACCACCTTGGCGGAGGGCGCCACGAAGCGCTTGCCGTTCCAGATGGCGGCGGCCTTCAGCTTGCTGGCATTCTCGATGTAGTAGGCGAAGCCGAAGTAGCCGATGCCGCCCTTGTCGCGGGAGACGCCCTGCACCAGGACGTTGTCGTCCTCGGAGGCGGTGTAGTCGCCGCGCGAAGCCTTGGCCTTGCCGGTGATGGCCTCGGTGAAATTCTCGAAGGTGCCGGAATCCGCGCCCGGGCCGTAGAGCTTGAGGGGCATGTCGGGGAAGCTGGCGTCGACCTGCTTCCAGTTGGTGATCTTTCCCTGGGCGGCGGGCTCCCACATCACCTTGAGCTGTTCCGGCTTCAGGTTTGCGGCGAAGGTGTTGCTGGGATGGAGCACGACGGTCAGCGCATCGAAGGCGACCGGCAGCTCGACGTATTTGATGCCGACGGCGGCGCAGGCTTCCATCTCCTTCCTGACGATGGGGCGGGATGCGTCGGAAATGTCGGTTTCGCCGCGGCAGAACTTCTTGAAGCCGCCGCCCGTGCCGGAAATGCCCACGGTGACCTTGATGGCGTTCTTCTTCGACTTCTGGAACTCCTCGGCCACGGCCTCGGTGATCGGGTACACGGTGGAGGAACCGTCGATCTTCACCAGCGCCTGCGCGAGTGCCGAAGAGGAAGCGAGCCCCACCGCCACGGCCGCAGCCGCCATGCCCGCCGTCCTGCATTTGATCTGCATGTCGAACTCCGGTTGCGTCGCCACAGTGCGACGCCGGAAGTCTATGCGGCGATTGTTACGGGACGATGGTGGAGCGCAGCGACGGGAGAGTCCGCAAGACTACCGCACTCGACGCGGGGAACGCAGAGAAACGCGAATCGGCCGACTGGCGAACCCGGCCTCCCGCTGCGCCCTCTGCGCCTGTGCGCTCTCTGCGTCGAAAGCGGTTTCGTTCTTCAGGCCGCCGCCCGCTCGACCACGCCCGCGATCCGGTGCGCGAGCGCTTCCACATGTGCCGCGTCGCGCCCTTCCACCATCACCCGCAGCAGGGGCTCGGTTCCGGAGGGCCGCAACAGCACCCGGCCCGCTCCGGCCAGATCCGATTCCGCGCTCGTCACCGCGTCGCGCACCGCGCCGTGTCCCCTGAAGTCGAATCCCTTCGGCACACGCACGTTCACGAGCACCTGCGGATAGAGCTCGAAGCCGGCGGTGATCTCCGCAAGGCTCGCGCCCCGTGCCCGCATCGCGTGCAGCACCTGGAGTGCCGAGATGATTCCGTCGCCGGTCGTATGCTTGTCCAGACAGACGATGTGACCGGAGTTCTCGCCCCCGAGCTGCCAGCCGTTCTTCTGCAGCAGCTCGAGGACGTAGCGGTCGCCCACCCTGGCCCGCGCGAACGGGATCCCCATCGCGGCGAGCGCGCGCTCCAGGGCAAAGTTGGTCATCAGTGTGCCCGCCACGCCGCCGCGCAACGTTCCCGCCGCCTGGCGGCTCCGCGCGATCACGTAGAGCAGCATGTCGCCGTCGTAGAGGCGCCCGCTGCCGTCCGCGATCACCACGCGGTCACCGTCGCCGTCGAGCGCGATGCCGAGGTCGGCGTGCTGTTCGGTCACCGATCGCTGGAGCGCGGCCGGCCGGGTCGCGCCGCATCCCTTGTTGATATTCACGCCGTTCGGGCTCACGCCGATCGCGGTGACGTCGGCACCCAGTTCGTGGAAGACGTGGCGGGCGAGGTGGTAGGCCGCGCCGTGCGCGCAATCGACCACGATGCGCATGCCGCGCAGATCCAGTTCGTTGGGGAAGGTGCTCTTGCAGAACTCGATGTAGCGCCCGTCCGCATCGTCCATCCGCCGCGCCTTGCCCAGTTCCGCCGTGGGCCGGCACACGATCGGGCGGTCGAGCGCCGCCTCAATCGCCGCCTCCGTCTCGTCGGGAAGCTTGAGCCCCTGGGCGCAGAAGAACTTGATGCCGTTGTCCTCGTACGGATTGTGCGAGGCGCTGATGACCGCGCCCGCCTGCAGCCGCAGCGCGCGGGTCAGGTAGGCCACCGCCGGGGTCGGCATCGGGCCGACCAGCACCGAATCGACGCCGGCCGCAGAGAGTCCCGCTTCGAGCGCGGATTCCAGCATGTAGCCGGAGATGCGGGTGTCCTTGCCGATCAGCACCGCGGGCCGCTCGGCCCCGCCCAGATCCCCGCTCGCCGCCGCGAGCACGGTGCCGGCGGCATAGCCCAGATGCATGACGAACTCGGGCGTCACCGGTGCCTCTCCGACCCGCCCGCGGATTCCGTCAGTGCCGAAATACTTCCTGCTCATCCCCTGTCCTCCCCCCACGAATCGACCGCCTCGCGCACCGCAAGCGCATCGCGCGTCGCGGCGACATCATGCACGCGCAGCACGCGCGCCCCGTTTTCCGCCGCGATCAGCGCGGCGGCGACACTCGCAGCGAGCCGCTCTCCGACCGGCCGCCCGGTCAATGCCCCCAGCATGGACTTGCGCGAGAGACCCGCAGCCACCGGGTACCCGATATCGGCAATTCTGCCGAGCCGCTTGAGCAGCGCGAGATTGTCTTCGAGCCGTTTTCCGAAGCCGAAGCCGGGATCGAGGAGGATGCGATCGGCATCGATGCCGGCCTCGCGCGCGGCCTGCGCGCGCCCGCGCAGGAAGGCACCGATCTCCACCACCGCGTCGTCGTAGTGCGGGCGCTCCTGCATCGTCGCAGGCTCCCCCCGCATGTGCATGAGGCAGACCGCGGCCCGGCTCGCGGCGACCGCTTGAATCGCGCCGGGATCACGCAGCGCGGCCACGTCGTTGATCATGTCGGCGCCCGCCGCGAGCGCCGCCCGCATGACTTCGGCATGGCGCGTATCGACCGAGAGCGGCACGCCGGCACCGCGCAGCGCCTCGACCGCCGGAATCACGCGCGCGATCTCTTCGGCCGCGGAGACCGGTCGCGCGCCGGGGCGAGTGGACTCCGCGCCGATGTCGAGGAGGTCGGCACCCTCCTCCACGCAGCGCCGTGCCCGCTCGCATGCGGCGCGCAGATCGGCACCCAGCCCGTCTCCGGAAAAGGAATCCTCGGTGACGTTCAGGATCGCCATCAGCCGCGGGTGCGACAGGTCGATGCGGAAGCGGCCGCAGGCGAGGAACTTCGCGGTCATCGTGGCGCTGCGGCGCGCGTGCGGCGCGCGCCGCAGCAAGGCTATGCCGGGGCCGCGGCGTTGGGCTCAGCGCCGGCCGGCCCGCCGGCCGCCGGGGTCGTGGGCGGCACCGGCCGCGGCTTGGGCGGCCGCGGCGGCCTGCCCTGCATGATGTCCTCGATCTGGTCGGCGTCCAGCGTCTCCCATTCGAGCAGCGCCTGCGCCATCGCCTCGACCTTGTCGCGGTGCGCCTCGATCAATCCGCGCGAGAGCGCGTACTGCTGATCGAGGATGCGGCGGATCTCGGCGTCGACCTTCTGCATCGTCGCCTCGGAGACGTTCTTGTGGGTGGTGATCGAGCGGCCGAGGAACACCTCGCCCTCGTTCTCCCCGTAAACCATGGTGCCGAGCTCGTCGGACATCCCCCACTGGGTCACCATCCTGCGTGCGATGTCGGTCGCACGTTCGAAGTCGTTCGAGGCCCCGGTGGTCATCTGGTTCATGAAGATCTCTTCGGAAATGCGGCCGCCGAAGAGCACCGCGATGTTCTCCAGCAGGCGCTCGCGGTTGGTGCTGTAGCGCTCCACTTCGGGGAGCTGCATGGTCAGCCCCAGCGCACGCCCGCGCGGAATGATCGTCACCTTGTGCACCGGATCGGTCTTGGGCAGGAGCTTCGCCACCACCGTGTGTCCGGACTCGTGATACGCGGTGTTGCGCCGTTCCTCCTCGGGCATCACCATCGAGCGGCGCTCCGCGCCCATCATGATCTTGTCCTTGGCGTGCTCGAAGTCCTCCATGTCGACCAGCCGCTTGTTGCCGCGCGCCGCGAACAGCGCCGCTTCATTCACCAGATTCGCCAGATCGGCGCCCGCGAACCCCGGCGTGCCGCGCGCGAGCACGCTGGCATTGACGTCGGGGGCGATCGGCACCTTGCGCATGTGGACCAGCAGGATCTGCTCGCGCCCGCGGATGTCGGGCAGCGGCACCACGACCTGGCGGTCGAAGCGTCCCGGCCGCAGCAGCGCCGGGTCGAGCACGTCGGGCCGGTTGGTCGCCGCGATCACGATCACGCCCGCGGTGCCCTCGAAGCCGTCCATTTCGACCAGGAGCTGGTTGAGGGTCTGCTCGCGCTCGTCGTTGCCCCCGCCCAGCCCGGCCCCGCGCTGGCGGCCGACGGCGTCGATCTCGTCGATGAAGATGATGCACGGCGCATGCTTCTTCGCCTGCTCGAACATGTCGCGCACGCGCGCCGCGCCGACGCCGACGAACATCTCGACGAAGTCGGAGCCCGAGATGCTGAAGAACGGGACCTTGGCCTCGCCCGAGATCGCCTTCGCGAGCAGCGTCTTGCCGGTGCCGGGCGAGCCGACCATCAGCACGCCGCGCGGGATGCGCCCGCCCAGCTTCTGAAACTTGGTCGGATCGCGCAGGAACTCGACCAGCTCCGAGACTTCTTCCTTGGCCTCGTCGCACCCGGCGACATCGGCGAAGGTGATCGTGTTGGCCGACTCGTCGAGCAGGCGCGCGCGCGACTTGCCAAACGAGAACGCGCCTCCGCGCCCGCCGCCCTGCATCTGGCGCATGAAGAACACCCACACCCCGATCAGGAGCAGCATCGGGAACCAGGACACGAAGATGTTCATGAGGAAGGACTGCTCCTCCTCGGGCTTGGCGATGACCTTGACGTTGTTCTTCAGCAGGTCGGAGACCAGCCACAGGTCGGGCGGCGCGTAGGACTGGATCTTGCGCCCGTCGGTCGTGGTGGCCTCGAGGGTCCGCCCCTGGATGACGACCTTGGAGATGCGTCCCGCCTTCACCTCGTCGAGGAACTGCGAATACTCCATCGACAGTTGCGCGCCGGGGCGCGTGTTGAACTGGTTGAACACCGTCATCAGCACGATGCCAATCACCAGCCAGATCGCCAGATTCTTGAATAGGTTGTTCAACGCTCTCCTCGCCTGCCCCGCCGCCGGGGCGAACATTCGCCGGGCCGCCGGAGGATCCACGCGCTCCGGCCCGAACATTGACCGATTCTAAGACCGATCGTTCCTGCGAGCAAACGGCACGTTCGGCGGTTTCTTCAGCGCCGGCCCCGGCACAGCAGATAGCACTCGGCGCTCTCGCCGCGCGAGGCACCGGGCTTGCGCACCAGCACCCGCTCGAAGGCCGACGTCAGCAGGGCGCGCAGACGCACGAACTCCGAGCCCTGGAACACCTTGACCAGCAGGTCGCCGCCGCGCTTCAGGGCCCGTGCGCTGAATTCGGCCGCCACCTCGACCAGTTCGGCCGAGCGCGCCTGATCGGCCGCCGCCACTCCCGACAGATTGGGGGCCATGTCCGAAAGTACAAGGTCCGCGCCGCCGTCCGGAAGCAGAGCCTCGATCGCCGCAGAATCGCCGGCGCTGCGCACATCGCCCAGGACGAACACCGCACCCGCCAGCGGCGCGATCGGGAGCAGATCGATGCCGATCACCCGCCCCGCACCCGCGCGACTCACCGCCACCTGCGACCAGCTTCCGGGCGCCGCGCCGAGATCGACCACGAAGGCGCCGGGGCGCAGCAGCGCATCGCGCCGGTCGATTTCGATCAGCTTGAAGGCGGCGCGCGAGCGCCAGCCGCCCGCCCGCGCCTGCCTCACATACGGGTCCGAGACATGCCGGCGCAGCCATGCGCCCGCACTCCGGCTGCGTCTCACCGCCCCGCCCGCGCGTGCAGCACGACGAGCGCGAGGCCGGCCAGGCTCTCGATGAGGTAGAGCACGCTCGCCACGCCGTGCCAGACCGCGAACCGGTTGCGCAGCACGCTCTCCATCACCTCGCGCGGGAGCGCATCGGCCTTGAGCTCGGCGAGCAGCGGCTGGATGCCGAACTGCCCGGCGAGCGTCATCGCGGCCATCGCCGCGACGATCCAGAACGGGGCCGCGGCGAACGCCCGCCAGCCGCGCCGCACGAGGAGAAACGCCAGCAGGTAGACGGCGCAGGCGATGCCCACCCAGCCGATCAGCGCGAACAGCCGGCCCGCCAGCTCGCCGGCGAGCGCCCGGTCGGGGAGCGCACGGAACAGCGTCGGGGCCGCGAGGTAGCCGATCGCCCACAGCCCCCCGACCCAGGCCGTGATGCAGATGGCGTAGAGCGAATCCGCGATGCGTCTCATCGGCGCGGATTCTCAAACGTAGCGGACGTCGCAGATCTCGTATTCGCGCACGCCGCCCGGCGCCTGCACCTCGACGACGTCCCCGGCGTACTTGCCGATCAGGGCGCGCGCGAGCGGCGAGCCGATCGAGATCTTGCCCTGGCGGATGTCGGCCTCGTCGTCGCCGACGATCTGGTAACGCACCCGCGTGCCGCTTTCCATGTCCTCGATCTCGACCGTCGCGCCGAACACGCAGCGCCCGTCGGCATCCAGCAGGCGCGGGTCGATGATCTGCGCGTTCGCCAGCTTCGATTCGATCTCCCGGATGCGCCCCTCGATGAAGCCCTGGCGCTCCTTGGCGGCGGAGTACTCGGCGTTCTCCGACAGGTCGCCATGGGCGCGGGCCTCCGCGATCGCCGCCACGATCATGGGGCGCTCGACGGTCTTGAGCCGGGCGAGCTCCTCGCGCAGCGCCGCGGCGCCGTGGATCGTCAGCGGATTCTTGCTCATTGCCGCAGCCCGGCGTGCAGATCCTGCAGGGAATAGACCTCGAATTCGCGCAGGTGGCGCATTCCGGCGCACGCCGCGCGCGCGCCTTCCACGGTCGTGAAGAGGGTCACCCTCGCCGCCAGCGCGCTGGTGCGGATCGAGCGCGAATCGGCGATCGCGGCGGGTCGTTCCTCGACCGTGTTCAGGATGAAGCTTACCTCGTTGTTCTTGATCATGTCGACGATGTGGGGCCGGCCCTCGCTCACCTTGTTCGCGTCCGCGATCGCGATGCCGGCCCCGCGGATCGCCGCCGCGGTGCCACGGGTCGCGACCAGCGAGAAGCCCAGCTCGGAGAGCTCGCGCGCCACCGCCACCGCCTTGGGCTTGTCCGCGTGCCTGACCGTGATGAGCGCCCTGCCCGAGCTCGGCAACCTGGCGCCGGCGGCGAGCTGGCTCTTCACGAACGCCTCGGCGAAACTCATCCCCACCCCCATCACCTCCCCGGTCGACTTCATCTCCGGGCCGAGGATGGTATCCACACCGGGAAACTTGATGAAGGGGAACACCGCTTCCTTGACACAGAAATACGGCGGGATCACCTCGCACGTGACCCCCTGGTCGGCCAGTCGCCGGCCGGCCATGCAGCGCGCCGCGATCTTCGCCAGCGGCATGCCGCTCGCCTTCGAGACGAACGGCACGGTGCGCGAGGCGCGCGGGTTGACTTCGAGCACATAGACGATCCCGTCCTGGATCGCGAACTGGATGTTCATCAGCCCGACCACCCGCAGCGCGCGGGCGAGCGCCTCGGTCTGGCGCCGCATCTCGTCCTGGATCCGGGGCGCGAGCGAATAGGGCGGCAGCGAGCAGGCCGAGTCGCCGGAGTGCACGCCGGCCTGCTCGATGTGCTCCATGATGCCACCGATGATGACGCGCTCGCCGTCGGCCAGGGCATCGACATCCACCTCGGTGGCGTCGGCGAGGAAGCGGTCGAGGAGCACCGGCGAGGCGTTCGACACCTTGACCGCCTCGCGCGTGTAGCGCTCGAGATCGGCCGGCCCATGGACGATCTCCATCGCGCGCCCGCCCAGGACGTAGGACGGCCGCACGACGATGGGATAGCCGAGGTCTCCGGCCATCCGCATCGCCTCCTCGGCGGTGCGCGCGGTGCGGTTGGCCGGCTGCTTGAGACCCAGTGCGTGCAGAAGCTGCTGGAAGCGCTCGCGGTCCTCGGCCGCGTCGATCATGTCCGGGCTGGTGCCGATGATGGGCACGCCGGCCGCCTCGAGTTCGCGCGCGCGCTTGAGCGGCGTCTGCCCGCCGAACTGCACGATCACGCCGTCGGGCCGCTCGACATGGTGGATCTCCAGCACGTCCTCGAGCGTCACCGGCTCGAAATACAGCCGGTCCGAAGTGTCGTAGTCGGTCGAGACCGTCTCCGGATTGCAATTGACCATGATGGTCTCGTAGCCGTCCTCGCGCAGCGCGAGCGCGGCATGCACGCAGCAGTAGTCGAACTCGATGCCCTGCCCGATCCGGTTGGGGCCGCCGCCCAGCACCATGATCTTCCGGCGCCCGCTCGGCCGCGCTTCGCATTCTTCCTCGTAGGTCGAGTACAGGTAGGCGGTGGAGGTCGCGAATTCCGCGGCGCAGGTATCCACCCGCTTGTAAACCGGTCGTATGCCCAACGCATGGCGCCGGGCGCGCACCTCGGCTTCCGGGCTGCCCAGCAGCCGGGCGAGCCGCCGGTCGGAGAAGCCCTTGCGCTTGAGCGCGCGCATGCGATCGGCATCGAGCCCCGCGAGCGCGGTCCCGCGCAGCCCCTCCTCGCAGCGCACCAGATCCTCGATCTGGGCGAGGAACCAGGGATCGATCCCGGTGTGGCGGTGTACCTCCCCGATCCCCATCCCGCCGCGAAGCGCCTGGGCGAGGAACCAGAGGCGCTGTGCGCCGGGATCGGCCAGCTCGCGCTCCAGGCGTTCCGGCTCGCATTCGATCTCGTCCAGGCCGTAGGCGCCGGTCTCCAGCCCGCGCAGCGCCTTCTGGAGCGACTCCTGGAAGGTGCGCCCGATCGCCATCACCTCGCCCACCGATTTCATCTGGGTGGTCAGGCGGTCGTCGGCCTGCGGGAACTTCTCGAAGGCGAAGCGCGGCACCTTGGTCACCACGTAGTCGATCGTGGGCTCGAAGGAGGCTGGGGTCGTGTTGCCGGTGACCTCGTTGCCGAGTTCGTCGAGCGTGTAGCCGACGGCGAGCTTCGCCGCCACCTTGGCGATCGGAAATCCGGTCGCCTTGGAGGCGAGCGCGGAGGAGCGCGACACGCGCGGGTTCATCTCGATCACCACCATCCGGCCGCTGGCCGGATCCATGGCGAACTGCACGTTCGAGCCGCCGGTATCGACGCCGATCTCGCGCAGCACCGCGATCGAGGCATCGCGCAGGTTCTGGACCTCCTTGTCGGTGAGCGTCTGCACCGGCGCCACGGTGATCGAATCCCCGGTATGCACGCCCATGGGGTCGAGGTTCTCGATCGAACACACGATGATGCAGTTGTCCTTGCGGTCGCGCACCACCTCCATCTCGAACTCTTTCCAGCCGATCAGCGACTCCTCGATCAGCAGCTCGCGGGTCGGGCTCGCCTCCAGCCCGCGCTCGCAGATGGCGACGAATTCCTCCCGGTTGTAGGCGATGCCCCCGCCCGAGCCGCCCAGGGTGAACGACGGGCGGATGACGGCCGGATAGCCGATCATGGCCTGGACCTGGAACGCCTCCTCCATGCTGTGGGCGAGCGCCGAGCGCGGGCTCTCCAGGCCGATGCGCTTCATCGCCTCCTTGAACTTCTCGCGATCCTCGGCCTTGTCGATCGCCTCCCGGCTGGCGCCGATCATCTGCACGCCGTACTTGTCGAGCACGCCCTGGCGCGCGAGGTCGAGCGCGCAGTTCAGCCCGGTCTGTCCGCCCATGGTCGGCAGCAGCGCATCGGGGCGCTCGCGTTCGATGATGCGCTCGACCACCTGCCAGACGACCGGCTCGATGTAGGTCACGTCGGCCATGTCCGGATCGGTCATGATGGTGGCCGGATTGGAGTTGACCAGGATCACCCGGTAGCCCTCCTCGCGCAGCGCCTTGCACGCCTGGGCCCCCGAATAGTCGAACTCGCAGGCCTGGCCGATGACGATCGGGCCGGCGCCGATGAGCAGGATGCTGTGGATGTCGCTGCGCCGGGGCATGGCTTCAGGCCTTCGCCTCTTCCATCAGGCCCACGAAGCGCTCGAACAGGTAGGCCATGTCGTGCGGGCCGGGACTCGCCTCGGGATGCCCCTGGAAGGAGAATGCCGGCGCATCGGTGCGCGCGATGCCCTGCAGGCTGCCGTCGAAGAGCGACACGTGGGTGACTCTCAGGTTCGCCGGCAGGCCCTGCGCATCCACGGCGAAGCCGTGGTTCTGGCTGGTGATGAGTACGCGGCCGCTGTCCAGGTCCTTGACCGGATGGTTGGCGCCGTGGTGGCCGAACTTCATCTTGACCGTGCCCGCCCCCGAGGCGAGCGCGAGCAACTGATGCCCGAGGCAGATGCCGAAGGTCGGGATGCCGCCCGCCACCAGTTCCCGGATCGCCTCCACCGCGTAGCCGCAGGGCTCGGGGTCGCCGGGCCCGTTCGAGAGGAAGATGCCGTCGGGCGCGAGCGCCATCGCCTCCTTCGCGCCGGTCGTCGCGGGCACCACGGTGAGCCGGCAGCCGCGGGCCGCGAGCATGCGCAGGATGTTGCGCTTGATGCCGAAGTCATAGGCCACGACGTGGAAGCGCGGCGCCGGCGGCGCCCGGAAGCCCTCGCCCCGGCGCCACTCGCCCTCGCTCCACTGGTAGGGCCGTGCTGTGCTGACCACCTTCGCCAGATCCATGCCGGCGAGTCCGGGGAAGGCCCGCGCCTCGCGCAGCGCGCGCTCCTCGTCGATCTCCCCGGCCACCAGGCAGCCGCTCTGTGCGCCCTTCTCGCGCAGGATGCGGGTCAGCCTGCGGGTGTCGATGCCCGCGATCGCCACCACGTCCTCGGCGCGCAGGTATTCCGGCAGCGTGCGTTCCATGCGCCAGCTCGAAGCGAGCGCCGGGCAGTCGCGCACCACCAGGCCGGCCGCGAACACGCCCGCCGACTCGCGATCCTCCTCGTTGACCCCGGTGTTGCCGATGTGCGGATAGGTCAGCGTGACGATCTGGCGGCAATACGAGGGATCGCCGAGGATCTCCTGATAGCCGGTGATCGAGGTGTTGAACACCACCTCCCCGACCCGCATTCCGGCGGCTCCGATTCCGGTGCCCCGAAACACGGTGCCGTCGGCCAGGATCAGGGCGGCAGGCAGGGTCTCTGGCGCAGAATTCATCGGACACTCGGTGGGGGAAACGCGCCACATGACAAGCGGGACAGGCCTCAAGGCCGGTCCCGCCGCATGGGCCGCGGATTATAGCCCGGGCACCGGGCTGCCGGCAACGGCTCAGCGCAGGCCGAGCACGTCCTGCATGTCGAACAGCCCCGGCTCGCGGCCGCGCAGGAAACGGGCGGCGCGCAGCGCACCGACGGCGAAGGTCATGCGGCTGGAAGCGCGATGGCACAGTTCGATGCGCTCGCCGGTGCCCGCGAACAGCAGCGTGTGATCGCCGACGATGTCGCCCCCGCGCACCGTCGCGAAGCCGATCGTGCGCGCATCGCGCTCCCCGGTGACGCCCTCGCGCCCGTAGACGGCACATTCGGCGAGATCGCGCCCCAGTTCGTCCGCCACCACTTCGCCGATGCGCAGGGCGGTCCCCGAAGGCGCGTCCACCTTGTGCCGGTGGTGCGCCTCGATGATCTCGATGTCATAGCCATCGCCGAGCACGCGGGCCGCCAGGCGAGCGAGCTGGAGCAGGACGTTCACGCCCACGCTCATGTTGGGCGCGAACACGATGGGGAGCTCGCGGGCAGCCTCCTCGATCGCGCGGCGCCCGTTGCCGTCGAAGCCGGTGGTGCCGATCACCATCGCGACTCCGGCGCGCCGGCAGGCTTCGAGATGCGCGAGCGTGCCCTCCGGCCGCGTGAATTCGATCAGGCACCCGGCCCCCGCGAGCCCGGCCTCGATGTCGGCGCGCATCGCCACGCCGGTCGCCGCGCCGGTCGCCGCGCCGGCATCGCGCCCGAGCGCGGGATGACCGGGACGCTCGAAGGCCGCGACCAGCCGCAGGTCGGAACTCGCCAGGATCGCCTCGATCAGGCAACGCCCCATGCGGCCGGCGGCCCCCGCCACCGCGATTCCGGTTCCGCTCATGGATTTCCTTCCCGGCGGCCGGCGCTCATTTGGCCGGTCTGGCTGCGGCGTCCGGCCCGATCTCGATCGCCCGGCTCGCGGCGGGTGCCTGCGCGGCAGGCGCGCTGCCCTCGTCCGCGACCACGTCTCCGGCCACCCGCTGGAGCTTGCCATCGGCGAAGAACACCGACAGGTGGCGCTGCTGTGCCTGTCCCGATCCGGGCTGGAAGCGGTAAAAATAGTCCCAGCGCTCGGCGTGAAACAGGTCGACCACGAGCGGCGTGCCGAGCACGAAGCGCACCTGATCCCGGGTCATCCCCGGCTTGAGCCGCGCGACCATCTCCTGAGTGATGTAGTTTCCCTGGCGCACATCGATGCGGTAGGGGGAAAGCCGCAGCCCCCCCGCGCAGCCGGCCAGCTCAAGCAACGCGGCAGCCATCGCGGCGAGGGCGGTACGGGACGGCGGTGCGGGCGCTCTCATGGCGGCGCCGATTCTATATCATACGGGCGCGTGCCAGCGCCGCCGGCGCGGCGCCCGACCTGCCCGGAGCGATCCATGAGCGATTCGCAACAACTGAAGAGCATCGGCCTCAAGGCCACCTCGGCGCGGCTGCGCATCCTCGATCTGTTCCGGCGCCCGCAGGCCCGCCACATGAGCGCCGAGGATGTCTACCGCACGCTCACGGGAGAAGGCGTGGACGTGGGCCTGGCGACGATCTACCGCGTGCTCACGCAGTTCGAGGAGGCCGGACTGCTGGAACGGCACTACTTCGAGTCGGGCAGGGCTGCATTCGAACTGAAGGCAGCGGCCCATCATGACCACATCGTCTGCATCCAGTGCGGGCGGGTAGAGGAATTCTTCGATCAGGGCATCGAGACCCGCCAGCAGAAGGCCGCGGCGGCCCGCGGTTTCGCCGTGCGCAGCCACGCGCTCACCCTGTACTGCGACTGCGTCACGCCCGAGTGCCCGTACCGGGCGAGCTGAGGGCCAGCATCTCGCGCGCATGCCGGCGGGTCGTCTCGGTCACCCGGATGCCGCCGAGCATGCGGGCGATCTCCTCGATCCGCTGCTCCCCGTCGAGCGCGACCACCCGGCTCACCACAGATGCGCCGCGATCCACCTTGGCGACGCTCCACTGCCAGTCGGCCTGGGCGGCGACCTGCGGCAGGTGGGTGACGCACAGCACCTGGCGCGAGCGGGCGGTCGCGCGCAGCAGGCGCCCGACGATCTCCGCGGTGGCCCCGCCGATGCCTACATCGACCTCGTCGAAGATCAGCGTCGGGGCTTCGCCCGCGCGGCTCGCCACGACCTGGATCGCCAGGCCGATGCGGGAGAGCTCGCCGCCGGAGGCCACGCGCGCGAGGGCTCCGGGCGGCTGGCCGGCGCGGGTCGAGACGCGGAATTCGAGGCTCTCCATGCCGGTCGCGTTTCCCTCGGCGAGCGGGACGAGGGCGGCCTCGAAGGCGCCGCCCTTCATCGCCAGATCCTGCATCAGCCGCGTGACTTCCTCCGAGAGCCGGCCGGCCGCGCGCTGCCTGATTGCGCTCAACGCCCTGGCGCTTTGCTCGAAGGCCGCACGCGCCTCGGCCTCGCGGCTGGCCGCGAGCCGGGGGTCGGCAGCCGCAGTCAGCTCGTCCAGCCTGCGGGCGAGGCGCGCTTCCACCTCGCCGAGTTCCTCGGGCGCGACGCGGTGCCTGCGCGCGGCCGCGGTGACCGCGGCGATGCGGGCTTCGAGCTCCGAGAGCCGCTCCGGTTCGGGTTCGATGCGGTCGCGGTATTGCCTGAGCGCGCGCGAGGCTTCCGCGAGTTCGTTGTGGGCGCTGCGCAGCAGGGCGGAGATCTCGCCGAGCGAGGGATCGTCCCCGGTGAGCGTTTCGACTTGCCCGAGCGCGTGGCCGAGCCGCCCGACTGCGGCCCCATCTCCATCTTCGAGCGCCGACAGCGCCTGCCCGCTACCCTCGATCAGGCTCACGGCATGGGCGAGCCGGCGCTGCTCGTGCAGCGTCTCGCTCCAGCGTCCCGGATCGAAGGCGAGCCGGCGCAACTCGGCCAGCTCCCAGTCCAGCAGTTCGCGCTCGCGCTCGAAGGCGGCGGCGGCTGCCTGCGTGCGCTCTCGCGCTTCGCGCAGGGCGGAAAATTCGCGGAAGCGCGCGCCCACCTCGCCCGCCAGCGCACCGGCCTCGCCGTGCGCATCGAGCAGGGCGCGCTGGCCTTCGGCGCGCAGCAGCGCGAGATGGGCATGCTGGCCGTGGAGATCGGCCAGGCGCTCGCCGAGCTCCTTGAGTTTCCCCGTGGTGACCGGAACTCCATTGACATAGGCGCGCGAGCGGCCGGCAGCATCCACCACGCGGCGCAGCAGGCAGTCTCCGGAATCCAGATCGTTCTCGCGCAGCCAGTCGGCCGCCGCACCCCCGGCATCGAATTCCGCGGCGATCCGGGCGCTCTCGCACCCGGAGCGCACCACCCGGGCGTCGGCGCGGGCGCCGAGCGCGAGCCCGAGGGCATCGACGAGGATGGACTTGCCGGTTCCGGTCTCGCCGGTCAGCGCCCCGAAGCCGGCGTCGAAGGCGAGTTCGAGCTCATCGACGATGACATAGTCGCGGATGTGGAGTCGGCGCAGCATCGCCCCGGCGCGGCACCCGGTCAGTCGGTCCCGTGATCGCGCGGCGCTTCGCTCCAGCGCAGCTTCTCGCGCAGCATCGCGAAGTAGCTGTAGCCGGGCGGGTGCAGCAGCGTCACGCTGCGCGCCGAGCGCTCGACCCGCACGCAGTCTCCGGCGCGGGCATCGAAGCGGACCTGGCCGTCGCAATGCACGCGCGCATCGTGCGGCGGGATGAGGCGAATCTCGATGCGGCTGCCGTCTCCCACCACGATCGGCCGGTTGGACAGCGCGTGCGGGCACAGCGGAACCAGAACGATGCCGGCCACGGCCGGATGCAGGATCGGCCCGCTCGCCGAGAGCGCATAGGCGGTCGAGCCGGTCGGGGTGGCGACGATGAGGCCATCGCTGCGCTGGTTGTAGATCGGCTCCCCGTCGATGAGAACCTCGAACTCGATCATCCGGCCGAGTTCGCCCTTGTTCACCACCACGTCGTTGAGCGCGAGTGTGGCGAACACCCGCTCGCCCGCGCGCAGGACTTCGGCTTCGAGCAGGCAGCGCCGCTCGCGCGCGTAGCGGCCCGCGAGCAGCTCGGCCAGGCTCGAGCGCATCGAGGTGCGCGCGATGTCGGTGAGGAATCCGAGCCGGCCCTGGTTCACGCCCACCAGCGGCACCTCGAAGTCGGCGAGCCTGCGGGCCGCGCTGAGGAGCGTTCCGTCCCCGCCCACGATCAGCGCGAGGTCGGCCTCCTCGCCGATCCTCGCGAAGCCGGCCGCGGTCGCGGTGCCCGCCGCCAAGCAACCTGCCGTGCCCTCCTCGACGAGCACTCGGCAGCCGGCCTCGATCAGGCAGGCGGCAAGCTCCTCGAGCGCGGCCGCGATCTCGGGGCTGCGCATCTTCGCGATCAGCGCGACGGTTTCGAACATGGGCTGCATCGGACGAATTTAAGCACACTTGCACTCGAAGCGGCCGAGCGCACCCGCGCCGGCGCAGGTTTTGTAGAATGCCTCCCATGGAAAGACGATCCGCGCCCGACCAGCTTGACCAGCGTGCCCAGGTCCTGCTCAAGACCCTGATCGAGCGCTACATCGCCGAGGGCCAGCCGGTCGGCTCGCGCGCGCTGTCGAAGTTCTCCGGACTCGATCTCTCGCCGGCGACGGTGCGCAACGTCATGGCGGATCTCGAGGAGATGGGCTTCATCGCCAGCCCCCACACCTCGGCCGGACGGGTTCCCACACCGCACGGCTACCGCTTCTTCGTCGATTGCCTGCTCACCGTGCGCCCGCTCCCCCAGGAGCGCGTCCACGAGATCGAGAGCGAGCTGCGGCGCGATCAACCGCAGCGCCTGATCGGTTCCGCCTCCCAGCTCCTTTCCCATCTCACGCATTTCGCCGGCGTCGTCGTCGCGCCGCGCCGGCTCCAGCCGCGCATCCGCAGGATCGAATTCCTGAGCCTGTCCGACAAGCGCGTGCTCCTGATCCTGGTGACCGGCGAGGGCGACGTGCAGAACCGCATCCTGTTCACCGGCCGCACTTACAGCGCGGCCGAACTGGTGCGCGCCGCGAACTATCTCAATCGCCATTGTGCCGGGCTCACCTTCGAGGAGATCCGGGGCCGCCTGCACGACGAATTGCGCCAGCTCAAGAGCGATGTCACCGAGCTGATGAACGCGGCGGTGGAAGCCGGCGGCGAGGCACTCGAGGACGCATCCGGCCAGTACGCGATCTCCGGCGAGCGCAACCTGCTGGAGGTCGAGGACCTGTCTTCCGACATGGCCCGCCTGCGCAAGCTGTTCTCGTTGTTCGA
>MNXU01000069.1 GCA_001872285.1 Betaproteobacteria bacterium CG2_30_68_42 | reverse complement strand
GGATCGGCGCCTGCGACGCGCGAGCCGGTACGCGAAGCGAAAACCGCGAGCGCGCCGCGCCCGGCCCGAGAACAGCCGGTGCGCCCGCGCCGCGGGCGTGGTGAAGGCCCGGAGCGCGGTCGCGGTCGAGGCCCGCGGCCGGAATCCGGCGAACGTCCGGAACGCAGGACCGCCCCACCGCGCCCGCAGAAACCGGCGCAGGTGCCGGCGGCCGAATCCACAGCCGTGCAGTCCGTCGTGCAATCCGCCGCGCCCCGGCCCGAGACTGCGGCAACGGGTACTCCGGAACGGGGACGCCGCACGCGGCGCGGACGCCGCAATCGCGGGGAGCGCGAGGAGGCAACGGGCGTCGCGGGCGTGGCGGGCGCAGAGACCGCGCCGGCCGTGGAATTCCCTGTACCCCGTGCCGCCGAACCGGTAGAGCGGACGGAGCCGGCGGAGGCCACGGCGCCTGCCGCTCCCGCCCCGGTACCGGTCGGCCCGCCCGAGACGGTCAGCGAGGCACCGGCGCCCGCGGCAGAAGCGGCCGAGCCGATGTCGCCCGTTCCGGTCGTGTCCGTCCCGGCGGCTGCGGCGACGGTCACCCCGCCGCCAGCTCTGCAACCCGCCCCCGCAGCGATTCCCCGGGAGGCGCCCACGGCGCGGCCGCAGGAGGACATCGCGGAGGCCCTGAAGAGCAGCGGACTCGTGCTCATCGAGACCCGCGCGGAGAAGATCACCGAAATTCAGCCGGAGGCCGAGCCCGCGCCCGCGCCGGTGAGGCGACGCACTCGTGCTGCCGCATCGGCGCCGCCGCAGGAACCGCTGGTGCAGATCGAAACGCGCAGGTGAGCGCCCGCCAGCCGGTCAGCGCTCGTCCTGAAGCCGGCGGCGCAGCTCCTCGGTGAGACCGCGCGCCGCGTCCTCGAGCAAGTCGAGGACGCGCTCGAAGCCGTCCGGACCCCCGTAGTACGGGTCCGGAACATCGGCGCCGGCATGGCGACCGGAATAGCGCATGAACAGCCCAAGCCTGTCCTGCCGGTGAGGCGGGCACGCCCGATGCAGATCCTCGAGGTTGTCGCGGTCCATCGCGAGGATCATGTCGAAGCGTTCGAAGTCCTCGGGCTCGACCGCCCGCGCACGCAGGCGGCCGATGTCGATGCCGCGCCGGATCGCCGCCTTCTGCGCGCGCGGATCGGGCGGCGCTCCCTCGTGATACCCGTAGGTCCCGGCCGAGTCCACGGTGACGCGTTTCGCCAGCCCGCCCAGCTCCAGGTAGTGCCGCAGCACCCCCTCGGCCGAGGGCGAGCGGCAGATGTTGCCCATGCAGACCAACAGCACTTTCATCGTTGGTTTCGAGTTTCGGGTTTCGAGTTTCGGGTTTTTCTGTCCTCTGTCCTCCGAACCCGAGCCTAGCGCGGATCGGCGCGCGCGTGAAGGGCACCTGACACCGATCCGCGCGTGACCGTGAGTCTCTCTGCTATCCTCTCCGCGCGATGACGCCACCGCCGATTCTCCTGCGCGCCCCGGCCGAGCGCCGTGGCGTGCCTGCGCGCTGGGTCGCCGTCGCATGCCTGGCACTTCCCGCCTTCGCCGCGCCGGCACGGGAGCCGGCGCTGCGCGAGGACGTTTCGGCCGCCCTGACGCGGCTCCAGTCCCGGCAGGAGGCGACCGCGGCCGACCTGGCGCGCTTCTACGGCGAGCGCGGATTCGAACCGGCCTGGTTCGCGAACGGCCGCCCCACCGCACAGGCGGGCGAAGCCGTCGCGCTGCTGCGCACGGCGGTGTCCCACGGACTGGAACCGGCCGACTACGACGCGGAGGGACTGGCGCAGAGGCTGCGCGACGCATACCGCGAGACGATCGCCGCGACCGACACCGCGCTCACGAGCGGCCTGTTCGCCTTTCTGCGCAACCTCGGCCGCGGCCGGATCGTGCCGCCGCGCCTGCGTTTCGAGCCGGCCCGGCGCATGGACGAACCCGACCTCGCGCGAGTCGTCGCCGAGGCCACTACCGCAGGACGCCTGCCCGGCCTCGCCGCGCGGCTCGCTCCGGCCTCGGCCCAGTACGAACGCCTGCGCGGGGCGCTGGCGCGTTATCGCGTGCTCGCCTCGGAACCCGTGGCCGCGCTGCCTGCGGTCAGGAAACTCGCGCCCGGCCAGGACTACGCCGGCATCGCCGCCCTGCACCGGCTGCTCGTCGCGCTGGGCGATCTCGCCCCCGGGACCGGCGTCCCGCAGCGCTATGAAGGCGAGATCGTCGCGGCTGTGCGCCGCTTCCAGGAACGCCACGGACTGGACGCCGACGGGGTGATCGGCAAGGCCAGCCTGGCCGCCCTGAACGCACCCCTGCGAGGCCGCGTGCGCCAGATCGAGCTGGCGCTGGAACGTTTGCGCTGGCTGCCGCCGCTCACGGCCGACAAGCTGATCGTCGTGAATGTCCCGGAGTTCAGGCTGCGCGCGATGCGGCGCGACGGCGAGACGTTCTCGACGGCTCTGCGCATGAACGTCATCGTGGGAAGAGCGCTCGACACGCAGACGCCGATGCTGATCGAGGAACTGCGCCGGATCGAGTTCCGCCCGTACTGGAACATTCCGCCCTCGATCGCCCGCAAGGAGGTCGTCCCCCGGCTCAGGCGCGAGCCCGAGTACCTTGCACGCGAGGCGATGGAGTTCGTTCCCACCCGCGGCGGCCGGCCGACCACGGAGCCGAGCGAAGCGATGCTGGAGGCCGTGCTGCGCGGCGAAGCGCGCATCCGCCAGCGTCCCGGTCCCCGGAATGCGCTCGGCGCGATCAAGTTCGTGTTCCCGAACAACGCCAACATCTACCTGCATCACACCCCCGGCACGGCGTTGTTCGCGCGCGGGCGGCGTGACTTCAGCCATGGCTGCATCCGCGTCGAGGCGCCGGTCGAGCTGGCGCGCTTCGTCCTGGAAGAAGAGACCGGATGGGACGAGGCACGCATCCTCGCCGCGATGCGCGAGGATGCCAGCCCCCGGACGCTGCGCGTGCGCACGCCGATCCCCGTGCTGGTCTTCTACACGACTGCGGTGGCCGAAGAGGACGGCCGCATGTTCTTCCTCCCCGACCTCTACGGGCACGACGCCGCGCTCGATGCGGCGCTGAGGCAGCGGCCGTGAACAGCCGGCGGCGCTACCAGGTTCTCACGCGTCCGGTGTCGATGTGGACGAACTGCGAGGCCGGGTAGTAGCCGACTCCGCCGGCGCGCATCGCGCGCGCCGCATCGCGCAGATCGGCCAGATCGACGTCGGGCAGCCGGATGTCGATCGCCCGTCCTTCCATGTGCAGGCTGTGGCTCGCCACGCCGCCCGAGCGCCGGCGCAGCGCCGCGTTGGTCTGTGGACTGCGATAGCCCGAGATCACCTCGAACGGACGGCTCGCGCCGAACGCCTGCGCCAGCGCATGCAACTGATCGAAGAGCGCCGGATCGATGCGCCCGATCGCTCCGTCGTAGTGGTCACGCAAAAAGCGGTCGATCCGGCGCAGCGCCTCGGGGACATAGCGGCCGCCGACCGCATACACCACATCGAGCAGCTCCCCGGTATGGGTGTGGGCGAGCGCCACGGCGCGCGAGCGCGTTCCCGCCGCCCGCGCGGCGGATGCCAGCGACAGCAGCGGAGCGGCGCAGGCGAGGCGGACGGTACGGCACAGGAAAGCGCGCCGGGTGGCGTCTTGCTTCATGGATTTCCTCCCTCGAACAGCGCGCATTGTGCCCGCATCGGCGGCTGCGCGAAAGTCCCTGGTCAGTCCGCGCTGCGCGGATCGGCCCCGAAGGCGAGCTCCCTCAGCCGCGAGAGTTCGTCGCGCAGCCGCGCCGCCGTCTCGAACTCCAGGTTGCGCGCAGCCTCCATCATCGCCTTCTCGATGCGCCGGATCTCGCGCCCCAGCGCCTTCGCGTCGAGCGCCTCGTAGCGGGCACGTTCCTGTTCCACCGCGAGCGCGGCGCGCATGTCCCCGCCGTCATGGACGCCGTCGATCAGATCGCGGACGCGCTTCACCACGCTGCGCGCGGTGAGGCCGTGCTCGGTGTTATGGATCTCCTGCTTCGCCCGGCGCCGTTCGGTCTCGGCGATCGCGCGGCGCATCGACTCGGTGATCCGGTCGGCAAAGAGAAGAGCGGTGCCGCCGACGTGGCGCGCGGCGCGTCCCATGGTCTGGATGAGCGAGCGCTCCGAGCGCAGGAAGCCTTCCTTGTCGGCGTCGAGGATCGCCACCAGGGAGACCTCCGGAATGTCCAGTCCCTCGCGCAACAGGTTGATGCCCACCAGCACGTCGAACACCCCGAGCCGCAGGTCGCGGATGATCTCGACCCGCTCCACGGTGTCGATGTCCGAGTGCAGGTAGCGCACGCGGATGCCGTGCTCGCCCAGATACTCGGTGAGATCCTCCGCCAGCCGCTTGGTGAGCGTGGTGACCAGCACCCGCTCGCCGCGGCCGGCGCGCAGCCGGATCTCGCCCAGCAGGTCGTCGACCTGGGTCGCGGCGGGGCGCACCTCGACGCGCGGATCGACCACGCCGGTGGGCCGCACGACCTGCTCCACCACCTGGCCGCTGTGGCTCGCCTCGTACTCGGCCGGGGTTGCCGAAACGAAGATCGTCTGCGGCATGAGGCGCTCGAATTCCTCGAAGGTGAGCGGGCGGTTGTCGAGCGCCGAAGGCAGTCGGAAGCCGTAGTCGACCAGGTTCTGCTTGCGCGAGTGGTCTCCCCGGTACATCCCGCCGAGCTGCGGGATGGTGACGTGGCTCTCGTCGATGAACATCAGCGCGTCGGGCGGCAGATAGTCGATCAGCGTCGGCGGCGGCTCTCCGGGCTTGCGCCCCGAGAGGTGCCGCGAGTAGTTCTCGATCCCCTTGCAGAAGCCGAGTTCGACGAGCATTTCCAGGTCGAAGCGCGTGCGTTGCTCGATGCGCTGCGCCTCGACCAGCTTGCCGTTGGCATGGAACCCCTCGGCGCGCGCGGCGAGTTCCTCCTTGATCGCTTCGATCGCGCGCAGCGTGGTCGCGCGCGGGGTGACATAGTGGCTCGAAGGATAGACGGTGAAGCGCACGAGGCGCCGCGCGCGCTCGCCGGTCATCGGGTCGAACAGGCTCAGGCTCTCCACCGTATCGACGTCGAGCTCGATGCGAAGCGCCTCGTCTGCGTGCTCGGCGGGGAACACGTCGATCGTCTCGCCGCGCACGCGGAACGTGCCGCGGCGGAAATCGAGCTCGCTGCGCTCGTACTGCATGTCGACGAGCCGCCGGATCAGCTCGCGCTGGCCGATGCGGCTGCCCGTGCGCAGATGCAGCACCATGCTGTGATAATCGACCGGGTCGCCGATCCCGTAGATCGCCGAGACGGTGCACACGATCACGCAGTCGCGCCGCTCCAGCAGCGACTTGGTGGCCGACAGCCGCATCTGCTCGATGTGCTCGTTGATCGAGGAGTCCTTCTCGATGTAGAGATCGCGCGAGGGAACGTAGGCCTCGGGCTGGTAGTAGTCGTAGTACGAAACGAAATACTCGACCGCGTTGTGCGGGAAGAACTCGCGGAACTCGGAATACAACTGGGCGGCCAGCGTCTTGTTCGGCGCGAGCACCAGCGCCGGACGCCCGAGCCGGGCGATGACATGCGCCATCGTGTAGGTCTTGCCCGAGCCGGTCACGCCCAGCAGCGTCTGGAAGGCGAGGCCGTCGCGCAGCCCCTGCACCAGCGCCTGGATCGCCTCGGGCTGGTCTCCGGCCGGCTCGAAGGGCTGGTACAGGCCGAACGGGCTGCCTTCGAAGCAGAGGAGTTCCGGGTGCTCGGAGGGATGGCTCATGTTAGGATTGCGCCCCGCCGGCTTCGCCACCGATTCCCGGTGACGGCACGGCCGGGCGAAACGCGCATTATTCCGTAGTTTCCCCGACCGGACACGCATTCGCGCGCGATCCGCGCGAGCGCCGGCGCGAAACGACACACGGAGCAGCCATGGACTCATCCTTGTTCGCAGCGGTGGCGACGGCGCCCCGCGACCCCATCCTCGGCCTGACCGAGGCCTTCAACGCCGATCCGCGTACGAACAAGGTCAATCTCGGCGTGGGGGTGTATTGCAACGACGAGGGCAAGGTCCCCCTGCTGCGCGCAGTGCGGGAGGCGGAGAAGGCGCGCCTGCAGGCGGCGCCGCCGCGCAACTATCAGCCGATCGACGGCCCGGCCGCTTACACCGGCGCGGTGCAGGCGCTGGTATTCGGGGCTGCTTCGGCGCTGCTCGCCGAGGGCCGGGTGGTCACCGTCCAGAGCCTGGGCGGCACCGGGGCGCTCAAGGTCGGGGCGGACTTCATTCGCAAGCTGCTGCCACCGGCGGCGGTCAGCATCAGCGACCCGAGCTGGGTCAACCATCGCGCCCTGTTCGAGGCGGCCGGGTTCACGGTCGCGACCTACCGCTACTACGATCCGGCCACCCGCGGGGTCGATTTCGACGGCATGAAGGCGGCACTCGGCGCGACTGCCGCCGGAACCGTGGTCGTGCTCCACGCCTGCTGCCACAACCCCACCGGCGCCGACCTCGACGAGACGCAATGGCGCGAGATCGCCGGCATCGTCCGCGCGCGCGGCCTCCTCGCCTTTCTCGATCTGGCCTACCAGGGCTTCGCCGACGGCATCGAGCAGGACGCCGCCGCCGTGCGCGTGTTCGCGGATGCGGGCGTGAACTTCCTCATCGCCAGCTCGTTCTCCAAGTCGTTCTCGCTCTACGGCGAGCGGGTGGGCGCGCTGTCGATCGTCACCTCGAGCCGCGAGGAGGCCGCGCGCGTGCTCTCGCAGGTGAAGCGCGTGGTGCGGACGAACTACTCGAGCCCGCCCACACACGGTGGGGCGATCGTCACCGCGGTGCTCTCCGATGCGCTGCTGCGCGCCCTGTGGGAGGAAGAGCTGGGCGAGATGCGCAACCGCATCCGCGACATGCGCACCGGACTCGTCGACCGGCTGCGCTCGCGCGGTGTGGCGCAGGATTTCTCCTTCATCGTGCGCCAGCGCGGGATGTTCTCCTTCACCGGCCTCAGCGCGCAGCAGGTCGAGCGCCTGCGCGAGGAAAGCGGGATCTACGCGGTGGCGAGCGGCCGCATCTGCCTGGCCGCGCTCAATTCCCGCAACATCGACTACACGGCGGACGCGATCGCGGCGGTGCTGAAGTCCTGAATGCGGCACCCGCGCGGGCTCAGCGCCGCACGGTGAGGAAGGGATCCGGGATGCGCCCGCTCACGCCCACCACGGCGCGCGCCTGGTTCGCCCCGAGGAAGGCGACCGACATCGCGCCGGATACCTCCGCCGCGCCGATGGTGAGCGAACCCGCGCCGCGCATCAGCCCGGATTCGAAACTCAGGTTGGCGATCCGCCAGATCCCGCCGTCGATGCGGAACACTCCGCCCGCCTTCTCGAACCGGGTCTGCCCGCCGCGCGTCGGGCCCGGCGCACGTGAGCGCACCGCCTCTGCAAAATCGAAATTCGAGAGCACACCCCGCTGGATCGTGAAGTCGCCCTCGGCCGCGAGCCGTTCGCCGAGCTTGTCGAAGTTCGACGCCCGCCCGGCCATGCGCAGCCCCGCATCGAGATCGCCCGCGAGCAGAAGATCCTTGCGCACCGCCGGCATCAGGCTTGCCAGGCCGACATGCTTGAGGTTCAGGCTGGCGGAGAACTCGGCGCCGTCGCCCCAGACGAGCCGGGCGGAACCGGAGACCACGCCGTCGAAGGCGCGCGCGTCGAATTTCTCGATCTTCAGCGAGCCCGGAGTGAGGATGCCGGCGGCATCGAAGGTGGAGAGCTTGATCCAGTCGTATCCGGGAAGTTTCCATTCCGCCGCGCCGAGGGCGATGCGATGGCTCGCACCTTCCGGTACCAGCGTTCCGCTCAGGGTGCCTGTGGAATCGACGAAGTGGATCTCCTGCATCCGGCCCTCTGTGTCCAGGATCACCTGCCCGCCGAGCCCCTCCACCGCCGTGCGCCCGAGCTTGAGCGTGGTCCGGTCGAAGCGCAGGCTGCGCGCGCGGAAATAGCCGCCGTTGAACCAGCCGGCGATGCGCGGCAGGACCGCGGCGTCGGCTTCGACGTGATCGAGCACGACCTCGCGCAGGATCTTCGGCGACGAAAGGAGACTGCCGAACTCGGGAGCGACGATGATCTTCCCGACCCGCAGCGCGCTGTCCTCGCCCACGCGCACATGCTCGATCTCGATGCCGGGGCTCGGCGTCAGGGTGAAGTGCATGGCGCCCAGGCGGATCGGCTCGCCGATGCTCGCGCGTACCCCCAGCTCGATGCGCGGCAGGTAATAATCGAACGGAAAGAAGATCACTCCGGCGGCAGCGGCGAAAACGATCGCGCCCAGCGCAAACGAAAGCCGCTTCAGCCATCTGCCGGTCCCGTGGCTGCGTTCGGCGTGCAGGTCGCGCAAGGCGGTCTCGTCCTCGGTGAACACCGGCTTGCCCGAAGGCTGTTGTCGCGCCGCGGCGGCCAGATCCGCGAACTCGTCTCCGTCCTCCGCCGCGGCACCCGGGCCCCACGCCTCGCCGCCCGATGCCGTTCCGGCGATCCCCGCTTCGGGAAAATCGAGCGGGTCCATGATGGTGATGTTTTCGTCACCATCGAGCGCGGCGAACGTCTCCTTCTTCAGCCGCTCGATCTTGTCGGCGGTCGCCTCCGGCGCTCCCGCGTCCGCCTGCCCCGCGCCCTCGCGCAGGGCACGCGCGCGCGCGGTCTCGACGAATCCGCCGCGCTCCAGGTCGGCCAGTGCCGCCTCGGCGATCGTGGCGTCGCCGAACTTGCGCAGGATCTCGCCGACGCTGCGCCTGCCATCGACCAGGTCGAGCACGTTCCTCAGGTTGCGCTGGACGATGCGCGTCTTCTGTGCGATCGCCTGTTCGCCGGTCGGAGTTCTCAAGTAAACGATCTGCTGATCCATCCTCGATGTCCCTCGCGGCCGGATTCCTCCCCTTCCCGGCGCAGGATTGTAAGCCAAGCTCCGGGACGCGCTAGACCCAGTCGCGCGGCGGCAGGAAATCCCGGTACAGCGCCTCCTCCGGGCTGCCGGGTTCCGGCTTCCAGTCGTAGCGCCAGCGCGCGAGCGGCGGCAACGACATCAGGATCGATTCTGCACGCCCGCCCGATTGCAGCCCGAACAGCGTGCCGCGGTCCTGCACCAGGTTGAACTCGACGTAGCGCCCGCGGCGAAAGGCCTGGAAATCGCGCTCGCGATCGCCCCAGGGGATGGCGCGGCGCCGCCCGACGATCGGCAGATACGCATCGAGGAAGGCGTCGCCGACGCTGCGCACGAGCGCGAACGAGCGCTCGAACCCGCCCTCGCTGAAATCGTCGAAGAAGATCCCGCCCACTCCGCGCGGTTCGTCGCGGTGGCGGATGAAGAAATAGCGGTCGCAGGCCTGCTTGAAGCGCCGGTGCAGATCCGGGCCGAACGGATCGAGCGCCGCCTTGCAGCGCGCGTGGAAATGCCGCACGTCCTCCTCGAACGGGTAGTAGGGCGTGAGGTCCGTCCCCCCACCGAACCACCAGATGCCCTCGTCATCCTCCGCGCGGGCGCTGGCATGGAAGAAGCGCAGGTTCATGTGCACCGTCGGGCAGTAGGGATTGCGCGGATGAAGCACCAGCGAGATGCCGATCGCCTCGAAGCCGCGCCCGGCGAGCCCAGGGTGCGCCGCGCTCGCGGAGCCCGGCAGCGTATCCCCGTTCACCTGCGAGAATCCGACCCCGGCGCGCTCGAAGAACCCGCCTTCCTCCAGAATGCGGGTGCTCCCGCCGCCGCCTCCCGGCCGCTCCCAGACGTCATCGCGGAAGCGGCTGCCGTCGAAGGTCTCGAGCGCCTCGACGATTCGCGCCTGCAAGCCGCTCAGATAGTCGTGCAGTTGCGTGAGGTCCATGCTTGCCGGCCCGCCTGCGAGGCGCGCGTCAGGGCTTGCGCGCGTTGAGCGCCCGCTGGCCGATGTCGCTGCGCAACTGCATGCCCTCGAAGCGGATGCGCTCGACGACCTCGTAGGCACGCGCGCGCGCGATCCGCACGTTGTCGCCCAGCGCGGTGACGCACAGCACCCGCCCGCCACTCGTGACGATGCGCCCTTCGTCTTCCCGCGTGCCGGCGTGGAAGACGTGGCAGTCGTCGCTCGCCGCGGGCAGACCCTCGATCGCGTCGCCCTTGCGCGGCGCGTCCGGATAGCCGGCCGCCGCGAGCACCACCCCGAGCGCGACCCGGCGATCCCAGGCCGCCTCGCAGGTATCGAGCCTTCCCTCGATGGCGGCCTCGATCAGTTCGACCAAGTCGCTCTTCAGCCGCATCATGATCGGCTGGGTCTCCGGATCGCCCAGACGGCAGTTGAATTCCAGCACCTTCGGACTGCCCGCCGGATCGATCATGAGTCCGGCATAGAGGAAGCCCTGATACGGCGTTCCCTCCTCCGCCATTCCTGCCAGCGCAGGCGCGATCACTTCGCGCATCACCCGCGCATGCACTTCCGGCGTGACCACGGCAGCGGGGGAAACGGCGCCCATGCCGCCGGTATTCGGCCCGAGGTCGCCGTCGCGCAGCCGCTTGTGGTCCTGGCTGGTCGCGAGGGCCAGCGCGTTGCGCGTATCCGCAGCCACGATGAAGCTCGCCTCCTCGCCTTCGAGGCGCTCCTCGATCACCACGCGCCCGCCGGCCTCGCCCATGCGCGCCTCGACCATCATCGCATCCACCGCGGCATGCGCCTCCTCGCTCCCGGCAGCCACCACCACCCCCTTGCCGGCGGCCAGTCCGTCCGCCTTCACCACCAGCGGGCCGGGATGCGCGTCCACCCAGGCATGCGCCGCCGCCGCATCCGCGAAGGTCTCGAAGCCTGCGGTCGGGATGCCGTGCCGCTGCATGAAGCGCTTGGCGAACTCCTTCGAACTCTCCAGCCGCGCGGCCGCCCGCGTGGGCCCGAAGATGCGCACTCCGGCGGCACGGAACGCATCGACGATGCCGGCGGCGAGCGGAGCCTCGGGGCCGACCACGGTGAAATGCACCCGCTCGCGCGCGGCGAACGCGGCGAGCGTGTCGATGTCGGTCAGGGGAACGTTGGACAGGCCAGGCTCGCACGCCGTGCCCGCGTTGCCCGGTGCCACGAACACCTTCTGCACGCGCGGCGATGCGGCGAGCCGCCACGCCAGCGCATGCTCGCGCCCGCCGCCGCCGATCACCAGCAGCTTCATCGCAGCCGCGATCAGTGCCTGAAGTGGCGCAGGCCGGTGAAGACCATCGCGACACCGTGCTCGTCCGCGGCCGCGATCACCTCGGCATCACGCACGCTGCCGCCGGGCTGGATCACCGCGGTGGCGCCGGCCTTCGCGAGCACGTCGAGCCCGTCGCGGAACGGGAAGAACGCATCCGAGGCGACCACCGAGCCGGCGATCGCGAGTCCCGCCTGCTCGGCCTTGAATGCCGCGATGCGGGCCGAATCGACGCGGCTCATCTGGCCCGCTCCGATCCCCACCGTGCGCCCCTCCTTGCAATAGACGATGGCGTTCGACTTCACGTACTTCGCGACCCGCCATGCGAACAGCAGGTCGGCAAGCTCGGCCTCGCCCGGCGCACGCCGCGTCACGACCTTGAGCCCGGCGGCATCCACCCGCCCGCGATCGAAGGACTGCACCAGCAGTCCGCCGCCGATGCGCTTGAAATCGAAGCCGGGCGCGGGCGCACCGAGCGGCACTTCGAGCACCCGCACGTTCTGCTTCGCCGCCAACACGCTGAGCGCTTCCTCCGAAAAGGACGGTGCGATGACGAGTTCGAGGAATTGCCGCGAGACGAGTCGCGCCGCCTCGCCGTCCACCGCGCGGTTGAAGGCGATGATGCCGCCGAATGCGGACACCGGGTCGGTGGCGAAGGCCTTGCGATAGGCCTCGACGGCGCCCGCCCCGAGCGCCACCCCGCAGGGATTCGCGTGCTTGACGATCACGCAGGCATCCGTGTCGAAGCTCTTCACGCACTCCCAGGCCGCGTCGGCGTCCGCGATGTTGTTGTAGGACAGCTCCTTACCCTGGATCTGCCGGTACGCGGCGATCGTCCCCGGCGCCGCATCCGGCTCGCGGTAGAAGGCGGCACTCTGGTGCGGATTCTCGCCGTAGCGCAGCGCCTGCACGCGGTCGAAGGCGATCTGGAGGCGCTCGGGGAACTCGCCCCGATTGCCCGCGGCATCGAGCGCGGTCAGGTAGTTCGCGATCGCACCGTCATAGCGCGCGGTATGCGTGAACGCCTTGCGCGCGAGGTCGAAGCGGATCGCCTCGGCGAGCGCACCCGCATCCGCCTGCATCTGCGCGAGTACCTCGGCATAGTCGGCCGGATCGGTCACCACCGCGACTCCGCGCCAATTCTTGGCCGCCGCCCGCACCAGGGTCGGCCCGCCGATGTCGATGTTCTCGATCGCGTCCTCGATCGTGCATCCGGACCGGGCCACCGTCTGCGCGAACGGATACAGATTCACCACCACCAGATCGATCGGGGGGATCCCGGCGGCATCGATCTGCGCCATGTGGCCGGCATCCTCGCGCCGCGCCAGGATGCCTCCGTGCACCTTCGGGTGCAGGGTCTTGAGGCGCCCGTCGAGCATCTCGGGAAATCCCGTGTACTCGCCGATCTCCCTGACTTCCAGACCGGCCTCGCGCAGCAGCTTCGCGGTGCCGCCGGTGGACAGCAGCTCGACGCCGAGCGCACGCAGTCCGCGCGCGAAATCCACGATCCCTTTCTTGTCGGAAACGCTGATCAGTGCCCTCGCGATCTTCATCTTCTCCATGCCTTGCGGATCGGGCGACCGGAGCCGTCGCCCCTCATCGCGTCAGGTTGTTTTCGGCCAGCTTGCGCCGGAGCGTGTTGCGGTTGATGCCAAGGATGCGTGCGGCGACCGTCTGGTTTCCGTTCGCCTGGCGCATCACCACCTCGAGCATCGGGCGCTCCACCTGCGTGAGCACCATGTCATAGATCGCGGACGGTTTCTCGCCGTCGAGGTCGCGGAAATAGCGATCCAGTGTACGGCGCACGCATTCCGCGATGTCGCTGCGCGTCATGCCGCCACAGCCTCCTCGCCGATTTCTTCCAGACGCAGCCGCGGGTCTGCGGCAGCCGCATCGGTGAAGAACGCGTCAACCGCGCAGATCTGCGCGTCGGGTTCCGCGAGCCGGTTCATTTCCATGCGGAAGCGCGCCGAGCCGGCGATCCCCTTCGTGTACCACGAGATGTGCTTGCGCGCGACGCGCACCCCGATGTCGGGCCCGTAGAACGCGTAGAGTTCGGCGAGATGGCTGCGCAGCACCCGATGGATCTCGGCCACCTCCGGCGCGCTCGCGTGGCGACCGGTGGCCAGATAGTGTTCGATCTCGCGGAAGATCCACGGCCTGCCCTGCGCGGCACGGCCGATCATCACCGCGTCCGCGCCCGTCGACTCGATCACGCGCTTCGCCTTCTCGGCAGTGGTGATGTCGCCGTTCGCGATCACCGGGATCGATACGCGCGCCTTGACCTCGGCGATCGTGTCGTACTCCGCTTCGCCCGCGTAACCGCAGGCGCGCGTGCGGCCGTGAATGGCGATCGCGCGAACTCCGGCCGACTCGGCGATGGCCGCGATGCGAACGGCGTTGCGCTCCGAACGATCCCAGCCGGTGCGAATCTTGAGCGTCACGGGAACGTCGACCGCGCCCACCACCGCGTCGAGGATGCGTCCGACCAGAGGCTCGTCGCGAAGCAGTGCCGAGCCGGCGAGCGTGTTGCACACCTTCTTCGCCGGGCAGCCCATGTTGATGTCGATGATCTGCGCGCCGCGCTCGACATTGTGGCGTGCCGCCGCGGCCATCATCCGCGGATCCGCACCCGCGATCTGTACCGAGACCGGCGCGGGCTCGCCCTCGTGATCCGCGCGCCTGCCGGTCTTCGCGCTGCCGTAGAGCAGGGAATTCGAAGTGACCATCTCCGACACCGCGAGCCCCGCCCCGAAGCGCCTGCACAGTTTCCGGAAGGGCCGGTCGGTCACCCCGGCCATGGGCGCGACGAACAGGTTGTTGCGAAGCGTGAAGCCGGCAAACTGCATCATCGCTTGGTGTTGTGTGGAGCGATTGGACGGCGCGAAGGGCAGCGATTGTAACGCAAGCAAGCGGTCCGGCCATTCAATTTTTTTCGGCCGGGGGCGCCGCTGCGAAGCAGCATCACGGCCATGCGCGCGCGCCGAAAATCATGCGCCGTGCGAGAAATCCGCGCATCGGATCGAGGAGATCGAGCGCCAGCAGCGCGCCGCCGCGCCCGGCCGCGATTCCAGCGCCGCGCGCGCAGAAGATCCGGATGAGCGCATCGGTGAAGGCCGTCGTCGCGAGGCGATCCATGCGTCGCGAGCGCGCATGGCGCAGCAGCAGCGATGCGGCGCCCGGATCCTGCGGCTCCCGGCGCACGAACTCGGCCAGCTCCCACGCATCGCGCAGGGCGAGATTGAATCCCTGTCCGGCGACCGGATGCAGGGTCTGCGCACTGTTCCCCAGCCACACGCGGCGATTGCCCGCGGGGGTGCGGCGCAACCGCAGCGCCAGCGGGAAGGAGGCGTGGATGCGCACCGATTCGAACCGCAGGCGGCCGCCGAATCGCACTTGCAGCTCATCGCGCAGGGCGTCGTCTTCCAGCGCGCGGATGCGCCGAGCCTCATCGTCGCCGACCACCCACACCACGGAATAGTCCTCGCCCATGGGCAGCAGCGCGACCGGCCCCTCGGGCGTGAAGCGCTCCCACGCGAGTCCGCCGTGCGGGCGATCGACGCTCGCGGTTGCGACGAGCGCGTGCTGCCCATAGTCGCGCAGGATCGCCCCTTCCTGCTCGGCGATCCCGCCTTCGGCAAATACCGCGAGCCGCGCCCGCAGGCTGCGGCCGTCGTCGAGCGCGAGCACGACCGCGTCGCCTTCGCAGCGTGTGCCCTCGACCCTCGACCCGTGCATCAGGCTCACGCCGCCTCCGGGCGCGTCGCGCAGCGCGGCCACGATGTCGCCCGCCCTGCACACATGGCCGAGCGCGGGCAAGCCCAGTTCGTCCGCGGACAGACGAGTGCGTCCGAACCGGCCGCGCTGCGAGATGTGGATGGCGCGGATCGGATTCGCGTCCAGCCCCTTCCACGCCCCGATCCACTCCAGGATCTGGCGCGAGCCATGGGAGAGCGCCAGCACGCGCGGATCGGCAGCCGCCGCCTCCGGCTCGCGGGCATCCACGACCACGCAGTCGAGCCCGATCACGCCGAGCGCGCGCGCCGCAGCCAGGCCGAGCGGCCCGCCGCCGACCACGGCAACGGTCGTGTCGATCATCGACCCGCCATCGCCGCTTCGATGTCGTCGATGCGCTTGACCGCGTCCGCGGTGAGAACCTCGCAGCCGTCCGCGGTCACCAGCACGTCGTCCTCGATCCGCACGCCGACATTCTCCAGCGCCGCCGGCACGCCCTCGCCGGGACGGATGTAGCAGCCCGGCTCGACCGTGAGGGTCATTCCGGGCGCGAGCGTTCGCCAAGCGCCCGCGCGCTTGTAGGCACCGGCGTCGTGTACGTCCAGGCCCAGCCAGTGTCCGGTGCGATGCATGTAGAAGCGCCTGTAGGCACCGGATTCGATCGCCGCATCCACCGAACCCTCGATGAGATGCAGGTCGATCAGCCCCCGGACGATCACGCGCAGCGCGGCCTGGTGCGGCTCGTCCCAGTTTCGCCCCGGTGCGACGCACCCGATCGCCGCCGCCTGAGCGGCGAGCACCAGCGCGTAGACGTCGCGCTGCGCGGCACTGAAGCGACCGCTGACCGGAAAGCAGCGCGTGATGTCCGCGGCATAGCCGTCGATCTCGCACGCGGCGTCGATCAGCACCAGATCGCCGTCGCGCAGCACACCATCGTTGGCGACGTAATGCAGCACGCATGCGTTCGCCCCCGATGCGACGATCGACGGGTAGGCGGGCGATGCGGCGCCGGCGGCGCGGAACTCGTGCAGCAGCTCGGCTTCCAGTTCGTACTCGTGGCGGGCGGGCGCGGCGCGCAGCATCGCGCGGCGGTGCGCGCGCGCCGAGATCCGCGCGGCACGCCGCATCGCCTCCAGTTCGCGCTCGTCCTTCACGACACGCATCTCGTCGATCAGCGCACGCACGTCCTCGATGCGCGCGGGCGCGGCGATGCCGCTGCGCTCCTTCGCGCGCACGCGATTGAGCGCCGCGACCACGAGCGCATCCGAGGCGGGGTCGTACCCGATCGAGTGGAACAGCACCGGCCGGTCCGCGGCCAGCTCGGCGAGCTTTTCCTCGAGCATGCCGATCGGATGGGCGGCGTCGAAGCCGAACGCCTCGCGCGCCGCATCGGGGCCGTAGCGGAAACCGTCCCAGACCTCGCGCTCGCTATCCTTCTCGCGGCAGAACAGGATGCTCTGCGGCGCGTCGCCTGCCACCAGCACCAGCGCGGCGTCCGGTTCGGGAAAACCGGCGAGGTAGTAGAAGTAGCTGTCGAAGCGGTACGGATGGTGCGTGTCGCGATTGCGGATGCGCTCCGGCGCGGTGGGAATCACGGCGACACCGCTGCCCATCGCCTCGATCAGGCGCAGGCGGCGTTCGGCAAAGGCTTTCGTGTCCATCGGCGGTCCTCAGGTGTGCGCCTTCTCCAAGCTTAACAGCCGATCGAGTTCCGCGAGCCGCTCCGGGGTGCCGACATCCATCCAGCGACCCCGATGGATTTCGGCGCTCACGCGCCCCCCGCGGATCGCGCGAAGCAGCAACGGCGCCAGCCTGGCCCGTGTTCCGGGCGCGGTGCCGGCGAAGAGCTCGGCGCGGTACAGGCCGATGCCGGAGAAGGTGAGACGCGTCCCGCCGGTTGCGACCAGCACACCGTCATCGAGGAAGAAGTCGCCTTCGGCGTGATGCGGCGGGTTGGGGACCATCACCAGGTGCGCCAGCCGCCCCGCGCGCTCCATCGCTGCGGCCGCCGATGCGAGCCGGACGAAATCGTAATCGCAGGCGATGTCGCCATTGACGACGGCGAACGGGGACTCGCCGAGCAGCGGCAGGGCATTGGCGATGCCGCCTGCGGTCTCCAGCGCCTCGGCTTCCGCGCAATACGCGATTCGTGCACCGTGCTTCGCGCCGTCGCCCAGCGCGCGCTCGATCAGGTGCCCCAGATGGGAATGGTTGATGACGATGTCTCGAATGCCCGCGCGCACCAGGGCCTCGATGTGGCGGACGATGAGCGGCTTGCCGCCGGCAGCGAGAAGCGGCTTGGGCAGCGCGTCGGTAAGCGGGCGCATGCGCTCGCCGTGGCCCGCAGCGAGGATCATCGCCTTCATCAGAAGGTGTAGCCGACGCGCGGCTCGTGCTTTTCCAGCGTGTCGAGCAGGCGCACGAGCGGCGCGAGCGGCGCGTAGCGGCCCGCCGCCGCGCGCACGTAGCCGGCGAAGCGCGGCGTGTCCGCCAGGTAGCGCGGCTTTCCGTCGCGGTGTGCGATGCGCGCGAAGATGCCCAACACCTTGAGGTGGCGCTGCACGCCCATCCACTCGAACTCGCGGTAGAAGTCGCCGAAATCGCTTCGCACCGGCAGTCCCAGCCGCCGCGCCTTCTCCCAGTAGCGCACCGTCCAGTCGATTACGCGCTCCTCCTCCCAGCTCACGAAGGCATCCCGGAACAGCGACACGAGGTCGTAGCTCACCGGGCCGGTCACGGCATCCTGGAAATCGAGGATGCCGGGGCTCGGGTCCGAGACCATCAGGTTGCGCGGCATGTAGTCGCGATGCACCCAGGTCACCGGCTGTGCGAGCGCGCTCGAGACCAGCGCGTCGAAGACTCGTTCAAGCCCCGCGCGCTGCTCCGGGCGAAGCTCGATGCCGAGATGGCGGCCGACATACCACTCCGGAAACAGCGCCAGTTCGCGCCGCAGCAGCGCCTCGTCGTAGGGCGGCAGCACCTGCGGGCGAGTGGCACCCTGCCAGCGCAACAGGGCATCGGTGGCCTCGGCGAAGAGCGCGTCGGCGTTTTCCGCGGTCAACACGTCCAGGTAGGTGTCGCGCCCGAGATCGGTGAGCAGCAGAAAACCCTGTTCGAGATCCTGCGCGAGCACCCGCGGCGCGTTCAGGCCGGCCTCGGCGAGCAGCCGCGCGACGCGGATGAAGGGCCGGCAATCCTCGTGCTGCGGCGGCGCATCCATCGCGATCAGCGATTCGCCCGCCTCGCCGAAGAGCACCCGGAAGTAGCGGCGGAAGCTGGCATCGCTCGATGCCGGCTCGATGGAGAAGGCGCGCCCGTGCAGCTCGCGCGCGAGCCAGCCGTTCAGGCGCTCGATTCGTTGGGCGGGATCCATCGCGGCTGACGCGGGATGTTAATATTCGCGATTCTATCATTCGACCGCGGCGACACCTGCCGCCGCGGCAAGCCGAACGGTTCGTCGATGCCCGTCATATGCCCGGGGCGGATGCCCGTTTTCCTGCTTGGGTGGCTCTGCGCCGGGCTGGCGGCGCTTCCGGCACAGGAGGCGGCCGCGGCCGGACTCGCACCGCTGCGGGTCGATCCTGCGCTGCTTGGGGAAGCCCCGCGCGGCGCGCCGCGCACGCCTGCCGCACCCGCACCGATCCAGCCGGCCGAACCCCCGGCCCTGCGCGCTGCAACCGTGCCCAAGCCTGTCGCGGCGCCGCGGCCCGCTGCGCCCGCACCTCGCTCCGTCCCCGGCTCCGCGACCGAAACCCCGGCACCGGCGCCGCCGGCTCGGCGTCCCGCCAACGCGCCTATCGCGACCCCGGCAGCGAAGCCGTCGCCGCCCGCGCAGGGCCTGCTGCCCGAACCGGTACCGCCCGGCGTGACGCAGCTCAGCGCATCGAAGCTCGGCGGCACCACGGACAAGGTGACCGAGGCCGAGGGCGAGGTCCGGCTCTGGCGCGACGATTCCGCGATCGCGGCCGACCGGCTGCGCTACCTCCATGATGAAGACACGGTCGAGGCGAGCGGAAACGTGACGATCACTCAGAAGCACGACGTGGTGAGCGGGCCGGAAATGCGGCTGCGACTGACCGACCGGGTCGGCCACATCGACCAGCCGCGCTACAGCATCCAGCGCGCCGCGCGTGGCACGCAGGCCGGACGACCGGTCACCGCATCGGGGACGGCCGACCGGCTCGAATTCCGAGGTGAGGATCGCTACCGGCTCGCCAATGCGACCTATAGCACCTGCGGACCCGATCGACCCGACTGGGTTCTCGCGGTGCGCGACCTCGACCTGGATTTCGAGAAGGAAGTGGGCACCGCGCGTGGCGCGAAGGTCGTGTTCAAGGATGTTCCGCTGTTCTATGCGCCCTGGATGGATTTCGCGCTCAACAATCGCCGCAAGACCGGCATTCTTCCGCCGACGCTCGGCAACTCCAGCCGAACCGGGATCGACGTGAGCCTCCCCTTCTACTGGAACATCGCGCCGAACCTCGATGCCACGATCGCACCGCGCATCATGACCCGGCGCGGCGCGCAGCTCGGAGGCGAGTTCCGCTACCTGGAACCGACCTACGTGGGCGCGGCCCAGATCGAATGGCTGCCCAATGACAACGTGACCGATCGCCGCCGCAGCTTCTACAGCTGGCAGCACGCACAGAGCCTCGCACCGGGGCTGTCGGGGACGATCAACGTCGCCGGCGTCTCCGACGACACCTATTTTTCCGACTTGTCGACGCACATCGCCGTGACTTCCCAGCGCAACCTGCTGCGGCAGGGCAGTCTGTCGTACGAGGGCGAGGGATGGAACAGCGCCGTCTACGTGCAGCGCTACCAGACCCTGCAGGATCCGAGCCTGCCGCGGATCGAGGTCCCCTATGACCGCCTGCCCTGGATCACGCTCAATGCGTGGGGCACCGGACCCCGGCGCGCCGCGCTCGGTTTCACCTCCGAGCTGGTCAATTTCAGACGCGCCGGCCAGACCGAAGGCCAGCGCGTGGTGGCCTACCCGCAGGTGTCGCTGCCGATGAGCACTGCCGCCGCCTATGTCACGCCGAAGATCGGGCTGAACTTCAGCCGCTACCAGCTCACCGGCCAGCCCGCCGGCACGCCCGCGCAGCTCACGCGCACGCTGCCGATCGCCAGTGTCGACTCGGGCCTGAACTTCGAGCGGGACACCGATTGGGACGGGCATGCGGTCACGCAGACCCTCGAGCCGAGGCTGTTCTATCTCTATGTGCCTTTCCGCGACCAGAGCCTGTATCCGGTCTTCGACACCGCGGAGGCGGACTTCAACTTCACCCAGATCTTCTCCGAGAACACGTTCGTCGGAAAGGACCGGATCGCGGATGCGAACCACGTCACCGCGGCGCTCTCTTCCCGCCTGATCAATGCGGCCAGCGGCGCCGACGTCATCCGCGCGATGGTCGGCCAGCGCTTCTATTTCCGCACCCCGACCGTCACCCTGCCCGGCGTCGCGCCGCCCGGCCGGCGCTCCTCGGACCTGCTCGCCGCGGCTTCGGGGCGCATCACTCCGGCACTCTCGGTGGAGGCGGCCTGGCAATACAATCCGCAGGAGAACCGCAATGAGCGTTTCAACCTGTCCGGCCGCTACCTGCCGGAGTTCGGCCGCGTACTCAATGCGAGCTACCGCTACCAGAGCGGCGTGGTGAGGGAGATCGACACCTCGGCCCAATGGCCGCTGGGCGGGCGCTGGTCCGGCGTGGGCCGCTACAACTACTCGTTCCAGGACAACCGTCTGGTCGAGGCGATCGGCGGGCTGGAGTACGACGGAGGCTGCTGGGTGCTGCGCACCGTGCTGCACCGCTTCGCGACCGCCACCCAGACCGCGAACACCGCGCTTTTCGTTCAGCTCGAATTGAACGGCCTGTCGCGCATCGGATCGAACCCGCTCGCGCTGCTCAAGCGCAGCATCTCGGGTTACGGGCGGATCAACCAGCCGGTCGCAGACCCCGTGTTCGGCGCACCGTAGCAACGTTCATGAGAGCCACGTTCAGCACTTTGCTCCTCGCTGCGGTTCTCGGTTCCATGCCGGCTGCGGCCCAGGAACGCGCCGCACCGCTCGAGGCGGACCGGATCGTCGCGGTCGTCAACAACGAAGTCATCACCCGCTCGGAACTGGACCGCCGCCTCGCCGACATCGTTCAGCAGGCGAAGCGCCAGGAATCTCCGCTCCCGCCCCGCGATCAGCTCGAGAAGCGGGTGCTGGAGCGCATGATCGTCGATTCCGCCCAGCTCCAGCTTGCGAAGGAGACGGGGCTGACGATCGACGACGGCCGGCTCGACCTCGCGCTCGGGCGCATCGCACAGGGCAACCGGATGAGCCTGGAACAGTTCCGCAGCGCGCTCGAGCGCGACGGCATCGCATGGAACGGCTTTCGCGAGGACATCCGCAAGGAACTCACGATCACGCGGCTGCGCGAGCGGGAAGTCGACAACCGCATCGCCGTCTCCGACGCCGAGATCGAGAATTTCCTTGCGACGGCCGGGACACAGAGCGGAACGAACGAGGAGTTCTTCCTCGCGCACATCACCCTACGGGTTCCGGAACAGGCCACTCCCGAGGCAGCAGATGCCGTCCGCGCACGCGCCCAGGCGGCGCTCGACGAAGTGGCGCGCGGGGTCGATTTCGGCAAGGTCGCGGCCACCTATTCGGATGCGCCCGACGCGCTGTCCGGGGGCGAGCTCGGCTGGCGCAGCGCCGATCGTCTGCCGGCGCTGTTCGCCGAGGCGCTGGCGAAGACGAAGACGGGCGAAACCAGCGGGATCCTGCGCAGCCCGGCCGGTTTCCACATCCTCAAGCTCGTCGACCGGCGCAGTGGTGCCATTCAGGATCGCAAGGTCGAGCAGACGCACGCCCGGCACATCCTCATCCGCATCAACGAGCTGCTCTCGGAGGCCGAAGCCCGGCGCAAGCTCGCCCAGGTCAAGGAGCGCCTGGACAACGGCGAGGACTTCGCGGAGCTCGCACGGCTGTATTCGAACGATCCCTCGGGGGCGCGCGGCGGCGATCTCGGCTGGGTCTATCCGGGGGACACGGTTCCGGAATTCGAGCGCGCGATGCAGGAACTCAAGCCCGGCGTCGTGAGCGGCCCCGTCCGCAGCCCCTTCGGACTGCATCTCATCCAGGTCATCGAACGGCGCATCGACACTGCGTCGCCGGAACGGCGCAGGCTCACCGCGCGAGCCACCCTGCGCGAGCGCAAGGCGGACGAAGCCTACCAGGAGTGGCTGCGCCAGCTGCGCGACCGCGCCTATGTCGAAATCCGCCTCGAAGAGAACTGAGCGCCGCGGCGTGAAGCCGGCGGCGATCGCAGTCACCAGCGGGGAACCGGCAGGCATCGGGCCGGAACTGTGCGCGGCGCTCTCCGGGCTCGCGGGCGCGCAATGGGTGGTCCTGGGCGATGCGGAGCTGCTCGCCGCGCGCAGCGGCGCGCCCGGTGGCGAAGCCGGCTGGCCGGCGTACGCCGGGCGGGGCGGCGCGGCCGGTCTGCGGCTGCTCCACGTCCCGCTCGATGCGCCGTGCCGCGCCGGGCGGCTCGATCCGGCCAACGCGCACTACGTACTTCGACTCATCGAGCGCGCCGTAAGCGGCTGCCTGAGCGGAGAGTTCGACGCGATGGTGACCGCTCCGGTGCACAAGGGAGTGATCAACGACGCGGGCATCCCATTCACCGGTCATACCGAGTTCCTCGCCACGCTCACCGCGACGCCGCAGGTGGTGATGATGCTGGTGGGTGGCGGAATGCGGGTGGCGCTCGCGACAACGCATCTCGCGCTGCGGGACGTGGCGCAGGCGATCACACGCGAAGCGCTGGAGCGCTGCATCCGCATCCTGCACGCGGATCTGGTGGCGAAATTCGCGATTCCGGCGCCGCGCATCCTGGTCGCCGGGCTCAACCCCCATGCCGGCGAAGGTGGCCACCTGGGACGAGAGGAGATCGAAATCATCGCCCCGGTCCTCGATCGCCTGCGCGCCGAAGGCATGCGGCTCGATGGCCCGCTGCCCGCGGACACCCTGTTCGCGCCGCACCGCCTCGCGGGCTGCGATTGCGTGCTCGCGATGTACCACGACCAGGGGCTGCCGACGCTCAAGTACGCGAGCTTCGGGCACGGCGTGAACGTTACCTTGGGGCTGCCCATCGTGCGCACCTCGGTCGATCACGGCACCGCGCTCGATCTGGCCGGAAGCCGCCGCGCCGATCCCGGCAGCCTGCTCGCCGCAGCCCTGCTCGCGCTCGAACTCGCGCACGCAGCCGCCCCGGCGCGAACGTGAGCCTTGCCAGGCCGCGCAAGCGCTTCGGGCAGCACTTCCTGGTCGATCGCGCAGTGATCCGGCGCATCGTCGAGGCGATCGCTCCGGCGCCTGGCGACCGCATGCTCGAGATCGGCCCGGGGCGTGGCGCACTGACCGCGGCGCTGCTCGAGCGCCTGCCCCATCTGGACGTCATCGAGCTGGACCGCGACCTCGCGGCGCGCCTCGCGCTAAGCTGGCCGCCGGAGCGGCTCGCCGTGCATGGCGCCGACGCGCTGCGCTTCGACTTCTCCGCCCTCGGCACCGACCTGCGGGTGGTCGGCAACCTGCCCTACAACATCTCCACTCCCCTGCTCTTCCACCTGGCCGCGCAGGCCGCCTGCATCCGCGATGCCGTCTTCATGCTGCAGAGGGAAGTCGTGGAGCGCATGGTCGCGACCCCCGGTTCGCGGACCTACGGCCGGCTGTCGGTGAGCGTGCAGGTCCGGTTCGAACTCGCCGCGCTGTTCGAGGTCGGCCCCGAGGCGTTCGATCCGCCGCCGAAGGTCCGCTCGGCGGTGGTGAGGATGGCGCCGCGACGCGCCACGGCACCGCAGGTGCTCGACGAGGGAACGTTTGCGCGCATCCTCGCCGCGGCGTTCGGCCAGCGGCGCAAGACGCTGCGAAATTCCCTGCGCGGCGAGTTGCCGGAATCGGAACTGATCAGGCTGGGAATCGATCCGCGGCTGCGCGCCGAGGATCTCGCGGTCGCAGACTTCATCCGCATCGCCAACCTGGCGGCCGGGCGGCCGCCAGGCGAGCGAGCGTGAGAGCGTCCGCTCAGGACGCCTTCTTTTCCGCGAGCGGGCAGGTACGCAGGCCGAGCACCGCGTAGAGCGGGCACCAGCCCATCAGGCCGGTCACGAGCGGCACCACGCCGATCCACGTCCAGGGCGCGCCGATGCCCATGACTGCGAGCACGATCAGCACCACGCCCGCCACGATGCGGGCAATCTTGTCGAATCCACCGACATTCTTCATGCGTTCGTCCTCCGGTTGGTGAAACTGCACGCGCATTAGACCATCGCACCGGGGCGCGGATATGTAACCTCGGTTACAGCTTCTCAGCGGCCCGCCGCGGCGATGCGCCGCAGTCCGGCGGGATCCAGGATCTCCACCTGCTCGCGCCCGAGCGCGACCAGCCCGTCGTCTGCGAAGCCCTTGAGCAGCCGGCTGACGATCTCGCGCACGCTGCCCAGCTCGTCGGCGAGATGCTGGTGGGTGGTGCGCACCATGCGCCCCTTGCCGAGCAGCAGCGCGGCCAGGCGCTGATCGAGCTTGCGGAAGGCCACCTCTTCGACGAGCTGCATCAGGCCGGCGACGCGTTCGGCGAACAGGGTGAACAGGAAGTCACGGAATGGCGGCTGGTCGAGCAGCGCCGCAAAGCATTCGCGGGTGAGCATCATGAGCGCGGTCTCGATTTCGGCCACGCCGCGCGCACTGTAGTCGGCACGGGCGAGCAGGCAGCTCGAGGTGATGATGCAGGTCTCGCCCGGCCCCACGCGATACAACGGCAGCTCGCGACCGTTGGGTGCCGCTTTCGCGACGCGGATCGAACCCTCCAGCACCAGCGGAAATCCGCGGCAGGGATTGTGTTCGTCGAAGAGCACCGTCCCGCCGGGAACGCGCAATACCTGGCCGCGGGCGAAACAGCGCTCGGCGAGCGTGCGGGGCACGGCCGCGAAGACCGGATAGAGGGCGAACAGCGTCGCGAGGTCGGGCTGGGCAGTGGCGCTCATCCCAGCTCCAGGATGACGGGCGCATGATCCGAGGGACGCTCGGCGCGCCGCGGTTCCGGATCGATCCGGCAGGCGCGCGCGCGCGGCACCAGCGCGGGAGCGACGAGCACGTGATCGATGCGCAGCCCCAGGTTGCGGCGGAACGCCGCCATCCGGTAGTCCCACCAGGTGAATGCGCGCTCGGGCTGCTCGAACAGGCGGAAGCCATCCGCGAAGCCCAGCGCGGTCAGCGCGCGGAACGCCGCGCGCTCCGGCTCCGAACACAGCACCTGCCCCTCCCAGGCCTTGGGGTCGTGGACATCGCGATCCTCGGGAGCGATGTTGAGATCGCCCAGCAGCAGCATCTCGGGATGCTTCGCCAGTTCACTGCGCAGCCACCCGGTGAGCGCCGCTATCCATGCGAGCTTGTAGGCGAACTTGTCGCTGCCCACCGCCTGTCCGTTCGGAAAATACGCACAGACGATGCGGATGCCGTCGCAGTCGGCGGCGATCAGCCGCTTCTGCTCGTCGGCGAAGCCGGGGATGCCGGTCGCGACCAGGGTGGGGGCGTGCGTCGCGAGGACGGCGACGCCGTTGTAGGTTTTCTGCCCCGCGAACAGCGCCGAGTAGCCCGCGTGAGCGAGCGCATCCGACGGAAATGCTTCATCCGGGACCTTGGTCTCCTGCAGGCACAGGACATCCGGCCGCTCCAGCGCCAGCCATTCCAGCACCTGGGGCAAACGAACCTTGAGGGAATTGACGTTCCAGGTGGCGATCTTCATTGGGTTCCCGGAAACGCGCACCGTGTTTGCCGTTCAAGCGGCGTGCGCCGCGGCCCGCGGCCTCGCGCCAGGCCCCGCCCGCTCAGCGCGGGGGTGGATTCGCCGAAGCCGGGCTGCGCGCGCCGCCCGCGGCGGCGGCCGGCGCCACACCCGTGCGCGGGTAGCCGGCATCATCCAGCATGCGGTTCCAGAGGCCGGGTTCGAATCCGATCTGCTTCTGGCTGCCGACGATCAGCGAGGGCACCGAAACCTCCTTGCTCCCGAATGCCTGCCGGAAGCCGGCGTGGTCCTCCGCGGTCCTCAGGCTCACCTCGGTGAACGGGGTCCCGCGCTTCTGGAGCAGCGCGCGCGCATCCGTGCAGGCCGCATCGCACTCGACGCCGCGATAGAAGCTCACCGGGAAATCCTGCTGCGCCTTCTGCAGCGCGTAGGACGGCGTCGACTCGATGACCCCGGGTTGCCCGCCGAGCTGGCGCACATCGCGCACTCCCGCGGGCGGCACCTGGTCTGAATAGACCACGCGCCCGTCCTTCTCCACCCAGCGGTAGGCCTGTTGCGCCCAGACCGAGCCGGACAACATCAGCAGGAGAGCGAAACCGGGTCCGATCGCCTTCATCGCAGCCTCGCCAGGCAAGTCACGCTGCGATCATACCATCGTGACGCAGCAGGGCATCGATGCGCGGCGCGCGCCCGCGGAAGGCGGTGAAGGACTCGATCGCCGGGCGGCTGCCTCCGGTGGCCAGCACCTCGCGCCGGAAGCGCTCGCCGGTGGCCGGATCGGGCACGGGTGCGCCGGCGCGCGCCGCCTCCTCGAATGCCTCGTAGGCATCCGCCGAGAGCACCTCCGCCCACTTGTAGCTGTAGTAGCCCGCCCCGTAACCGCCCGCGAAGATGTGCGAGAAGCTGTCCGGGAACCGGTTCCAGTCCGGCGGCCGGATCACCGCGACCTCGTCGCGAACTTCCTCGAGCAGATCGAGCACACCCGCGTCACCCTTCGGATCGAAGTCGTGATGCAGCCGCAGATCGAACAGCGAGAACTCGATCTGACGCAGCGTCTGCATGCCGCTCTGGAAGTTCTTCGCGGCGAGCATGCGCTCGAACAGCGCCCGCGGCAGGCTCTCGCCGGTCTCGACATGACGGCTCATCCGGCGCAGCACGTCCCATTCCCAGCAGAAGTTCTCCATGAACTGCGACGGCAGCTCGACCGCGTCCCACTCCACGCCATGAATGCCCGAGGCCGCGAGCTCATCGACCTCGGTGAGCAGGTGGTGGAGGGCGTGCCCGGTCTCGTGGAAGAGCGTGAGCACCTCGTCGTGCGTGAGCAGCGCGGGAGAACCGCCGACCGGTGAGGAGAAGTTGCAGTTGATGTAGGCCACCGGGGTCTGGATGCCGGTGTGCGTACGCCGCCGGCTCATCGCTTCGTCCATCCATGCGCCGCCGCGCTTGGTGTCGCGGGCGTGCAGGTCGAGGTAGAAACGGCCGACCAGCCGCCCGTCGCGCTCGATGCGCCGCAGGCTCACGTCGCCATGCCAGGCGGGCCCGGCGTCCGGGAGGATGCGCACGCCGTAGAGCGCCTCGACGACTCCGAACAGCCCGGCCAGCACCGCGTCCTCCGGGAAGTAGCGCTTGACCTCCTGCTCGGAAAAGTCGTAGCGGCGCTGGCGCAGCTTCTCCGATGCCCAGGCCAGATCCCAGGATTCGAGCCGATCGAGCCCGAGTTCGGTGCGTGCGCATTCGCGCAGCTCCTCGACGTCACGCTCGGCGAACGGCCGCGCGCGCGCGGCGAGTTCGCGCAGGAAGTCCGCCACCTGAGCGGGAGTCTCGGCCATCTTCGGCACCAGTGACAGCTCGGCATAGCTCGCATAGCCCAGCATCCCCGCCTCTTCCGAGCGCAGGGCGAGGATCTCGCGGATGAGCGGCCCGTTGTCCAACTCCGGCCGCCCGAACTCCGAGGCACGCGTCGCGTAGGCGCGGTAGAGCCTCTCGCGAAGCGTGCGGTTATCGGCGTACTGCATCACCGGGACATAGGACGGCGCGTGCAGGTTGAAACTCCAGCCGTCGCGCCCCTGCTCCTGCGCGAGGATCCGCGCACTCTTCAGGACATCCTCGGGAATGCCGGCGACCTCGGAGGGCGATTTCACGTCGATGACGAACGCATTGGTCGCGTCAAGCAGGTTTTCCTGGAACTTCGCACCGAGGCGGGCGAGTTCCTGCTGGATCGCCCGGAAGCGCGGCTTGCGCTCCTCGGGTAGCTCGGCGCCGGCGAGACGGAAGTCGCGGATCTCGCACTCGGCGATCCGCCTGCGCACCGCCGGCAGCCGCGCGAAGTCCGGCCCGGCGGTGATCCCCCTGAACTTGTCGAACAGCCGCAGGTCCTGGCCGAGCTCGCTGTAGAAGCGCGTGACCTCCGGCAGCATCGCGTTGTAGGCCTCGCGCCACTGCGGGACGTCGAGCACTCCATGGAGATGGCCGACGATGCCCCAGGCGCGCGAGAGCCGCTCGCCGCCGTCGAAGAATGGCGCGGCGAAACCGTCCCAGGTGGCCGGTGCCTGCGTCGCCAGGCGCTCGATCAGTGCGCGCTCCTCGGCGATGAGCTGCGTCACCGCGGGCGCGACGTGTTCGGGCCGGGTCGTGTCGAAGCGCGGCAGGTCGCTGAAGTCGAGCAGGGGATTCATCCTGAGGATCCTGCGGGTCGGTTCATCTACGGGCGTCGCGCGCGACGCGAGCCCGGCCGCGCACCGCGGGCGCCTCAATCGGGCGCCGATCCGGTCAGCCGACGGCATGCCTCGCGGTATTTCGCGCTCGTTCTGGCAATCACTTCCGCGGGAAGTTCCGGACCGGGCGCGCGCTTGTTCCAGTCCAGCGTCTCGAGGTAGTCGCGCACGTACTGCTTGTCGAAGCTCGGCGGGCTCACGCCTTCGCGGTAGGCGTCGGCAGGCCAGAAGCGCGAGGAATCGGGGGTCAGCGCCTCGTCGATAAGATGGATCGTCCCGGCCGCGTCGAGCCCGAACTCGAACTTGGTGTCGGCGATCAGGATGCCGCAGGCGGTCGCATGGGCAGATGCCTCGGTGTACAGGCGCAGCGCCAGATCGCGCACCCGCGCCGCGGTCTGCTCGCCAAGGAGCGTGCAGGTCGCGGCGAAGTCGATGTTCTCGTCATGCGCGCCGGCTTCCGCCTTGGTGGCAGGGGTGAAGAGGGGTTGCGGCAGCCGCTGAGCGAGCTTCATTCCCGCGGGAAGCCGGATCCCGCACACGGCGCCGCTCGCCAGGTAATCCTTCCAGCCGGAACCGCTCAGGTAGCCGCGCACGACCGCTTCGATCGGCAGCGGCTTCAACCGCCTGACCACGACCGCGCGGCCGCGCACCTGTGCGCGCTCGTCCTCGCCGCGAACCACCGATTCCGGGTCGATGCCGGTGAGATGATTGGGCACGATGTGGGCGAGCCGGGCGAACCAGAAGTTCGAAACCGCGGTGAGCACCCGGCCCTTGTCCGGAATCGGATCAGGCAGGATGACGTCGAAGGCCGACAGCCGGTCGGTGGTGACGATCAGAAGCTTATTGTCGCTCACCGCGTAGATGTCGCGCACCTTGCCGCGTCCGACGAGCGGCAGGCTGGCGATGTGGGACTCTAAGGCGGTTGTGCTCATGGCGCTTCCCGGTCGAAGAACGAACCCGAATTATCCCGGAAACCCCGGCCGCAGGTGGGCGATGGCGCGCGCAAGGCGCGGGCGAGGCACCGAGACGGTAACACGGGCGGTCCCGGAGCCGGCGCGGGTCATGCTACGATTCTAGACCTGACCCCGCTGTAACAGCTCGATCTCCTCCAGGCCGACGCCGCCGAGATCGGGGAGCACCGCGAGGGCGCCGGTGAAGCACTGGCCGCGGGTGTAGCCGGAAGGCGTGACCAGCGCCGGGACTCCCGCCCCGAGCGCGGCGCGCAGACCGTTTTCGGAGTCCTCGAAGGCGAGGCAGGAGGCGGCCGCAAGCCCCAGCCGTTCGAGCACCCAGAGGTAGATGTCGGGGGCGGGCTTCTTGGCCGGCACCACATCGCCCGCACCGACGACCTCGAACAAGGACATTAAATCGGCGCCGAGCGCGGGCACGAGCAGCGCGGCGACGTTCTCGGGTGTCGTCGTGGTGGCGATCGCGAGCCGCAGGCCCGCGGCACGCGCTTCGCGCAGTAACCGCGCCACACCCGGTCGCAGCGGAATCGAACCTCCGGCCACCGCGGCCACGTAATGGCGGGTCTTCGCCCGGTGTAGCGCAGCCACGAATTCGTCATAGTCGGGACGGCGAGTGAAGTCGGGCTGTCGCGTCTGCGCGAAATGCCGGATGCGCTCCTTGCCGCCGGTCACCTCCAGCAGCTCGCCGTAGAGCGCCTCATCCCATTGCCAATCGAGGCCGGCTTCCCTGAAGGCGGCGTTGAACGCGGGACGATGGCCGTCGCGCTCGGTGTCGGCCAGCGTGCCATCGACGTCGAGGATCAGCGCCTCAAGCCTACTGGCGCACATACGGCTTGGACGCACTGCTGCCGGGCTGGTCCTCCGGATAGGGAAAGCGCACGTGCCCGTAGCGCAGCACCAGCACGCCCGCGGCGATGAGGAAGATCGCGGCGGCCACCGCGAGCATCCGCCACTCGGTCAGGTTCTTCACGTCCAGGATGAGATAGCGCGCGAGCGCGACCATCGCGATGTACAGCGGATAGCGCACCGGAACATGGCCCGACTTGAAGTACTGCCCGATCATCGCCAGCACTTCGAGGTACAGGAACAGCAGCAGCAGGTCGGCCAGGCTCACGCGCTGGGCCGCGATCATCCCCGCCACTTCCTGGAAACTCGCCACCGTGGTGGCGAACGCGATCACCAGCAGGCCGGCGAGCTCGACGACGTCGAGTCCGCCGCTGAAGAACCTGCGGATGCGATCCAGCGTATGCGAGCGGACGTCCATCTTTGCGCGATCGGGCCTGTCGCAGCGCGTTTCGAGCGGGCGGTGGCGCCTGCCCCGCCAGCCCGCAACCTACTTGACGATCTGGTTCAGTTCGCCCTTCCGGTAGCGCTCCGCCATCTTCTCGAGCGGGATCGGTTTGATCTTCGCCGCCTGGCCGGCCGCGCCGAACGCCTCGTAGCGCGCCTTGCAGATTTCGCGGGCGGCCTTCTGGGCCTCGGCCAGGAACTTGCGCGGGTCGAAGTCGGAGGGCTTCTCCGCGAGGTAGCGCCGGGTCGCGCCGCTCATCGCCAGCCGGATGTCGGTGTCGATGTTTACCTTGCGCACGCCGTGTTCGATTCCGGTCACGATTTCCTCGACCGGCACGCCGTAGGTCTCCTTCATCTGCCCGCCGTACTTGCGGATGATCTCCAGCCACTCCTGTGGCACGCTGGAAGACCCGTGCATCACCAGGTGGGTGTTGGGGATGCGCGCGTGGATCTCCTTGATGCGCTCGATCGCGAGAATGTCCCCGGTCGGCTTGCGGGTGAACTTGTAGGCTCCGTGCGAGGTTCCGATGGCGATTGCCAGGGCGTCCACGCCGGTCCTGCGGACGAAGTCGGCGGCCTGGTCGGGGTCGGTCAGGAGCTGCTCGCGCGTCATCTTTCCTTCCGCGCCGTGGCCGTCCTCCTTGTCGCCCTTCATCGTCTCCAGCGAGCCGAGCACGCCCAGCTCGCCCTCGACCGAAACGCCGATGGCATGCGCCATGCCGACCACGCCGGAGGTCACGGAAACGTTGTACTCGTAGCTCGAGGGCGTCTTCGCGTCCTCCATCAGCGAGCCGTCCATCATGACGCTGGAAAATCCCGAGCGGATCGCCTGGACGCACACCGCCGGGCTCGCGCCGTGGTCCTGGTGCATCACCACCGGGATGTGCGGATAGGCCTCGATGGCGGCCTCGATCAGGTGGCGCAGGAATGCCTCGCCGGCGTATTTGCGCGCACCCGCCGAGCCCTGCATGATGACCGGGCTGCCGGTCTCGTCGGCCGCTTCCATGATGGCGCGCACCTGTTCGAGGTTGTTCACGTTGAACGCCGGCAGGCCGTAGCCGTTCTCGGCGGCATGATCGAGAAGCTGTCGCATCGCTACCAGTGGCATTGCTGTCTCCTTGAAGTGAGGTCTCGGGGAGCGCGCCGTGCGGCTTTCCTGCCGGCCGCGCTAGTGCTGATCGCCTACGGTGACGATTTTCATGGTATTCGTTCCGCCGGCCTTGCCGATCGGCTCGCCGATGGTGAGCACGATCATGTCGCCGGGCACGACCGCTCCCGCATCGATGAGCGCCTGCTCGGCTTCGCGCAGCAGCTCGTCGCGGTCATGTTCGTTGTAGCGCATCATCAGCGGCTGGACGTCGCGGAACAGGCTCACCTTGTAACGCGTGCGGATCTCCGGTGTGAGCGCGTAGATCGGCACGCCGGTGTTGATGCGCGACATCCACAGCGCAGTCGATCCAGACTGCGTCAGCGCGGCGATCGCCTTGGCCTTGAGGTGATAGGCGGCGAACAGCGCGGCCATGGCGATCGACTGGTCGATGCGCGAGAACACGCGGTCGAGGAAATGCCGCTCCAGCGTGACCTCGTGCGACTTCTCGGCCTCGACGCACACGCGCGCCATCGCCTCCACCGTCTCGACCGGGTACTCCCCGGTCGCGGTCTCCGCCGAGAGCATCACCGCATCCGTGCCGTCGAGCACCGCGTTGGCGACATCCGAGACCTCGGCGCGCGTGGGCACCGGGCTGTGGATCATGGACTCCATCATCTGGGTGGCGGTGATCGCGATCCGGTTGTGCTCGCGCGCGAGCCGGATCATGCGCTTCTGCAGCGCGGGCACCGCGGCATCGCCCACTTCCACCGCGAGATCCCCGCGCGCCACCATGATCCCGTCCGAGGCGTCGATGATGTCTTCCAGCGCACCGATGGCCTCGATGCGCTCGATCTTGGCGATGAGCAGCGCCTCCGAGCCGGCGGCGGCGAGCAGTTCGCGCGCGATGCGCATGTCCGCTCCGGACTTCGGAAAGGACACTGCGATGAAGTCGGCGTTGAGCTGCGCGGCGATGCGGATGTCCTCCTTGTCCTTGGCGGTCAGGGCAGGCGCAGACAGGCCCCCGCCCTGGCGGTTGATGCCCTTGTTGTTCGACAGGCCACCGCCCACCCGCACGCGGCAGCCCACCGCCGCCGCTGCGACGTGCTCGACATCCAGCACGATGCGCCCGTCATCGAGCAGCAGCACCGCGCCGGGCTCGAGGTCCCGCACCAGCTCGGGGTAGTCGAGCCCGACCCGGGTGGAATCGCCCGGCTCCGGCGAGGTGTCGAGGGTAAAGCGCGCGCCACGGGCGAGCTCGACCGTTCCTGCGGCGAACTTCCCGATGCGGATCTTCGGACCCTGCAGGTCGACCATCAGGCCGACCGTGCGCCCGATTCGCCGCACCGCCTCGCGCAGCACGCCGACCCGCCGCCGGTGATCGTCTGCGGTCCCGTGCGAGAAATTCAGCCGCACCACGTCGACCCCGGCGGCGAGCATGCGCGCGAGCACCCCCGGCTCCGAACTCGCGGGGCCGAGGGTTGCGACGATCTTGGTCGAACGTTGCATCGATCCGGATTCGGGTTGGGGGTTTTGGGTCGCGCGCCGGGCTCCCCGACCCGAAACCCGCGACTCGAAACTCGAAACTTCTATCCCTTGGCGCGCTGCTCGAGGATTTCGACTGCGGGAAGCGTCTTGCCTTCGAGGAACTCGAGGAAGGCGCCGCCTGCGGTGGAGATGTACGACACCTTGTCGTAGATGCCGTATTTCTGGATCGCCGCGATGGTGTCGCCGCCGCCCGCGAGCGTGAAGGCGTGCGTCGCGGCGATGGCCTCGGCGACCGTTTTCGTGCCGGCGCCGAACTGATCGAATTCGAACACGCCGACCGGCCCGTTCCACACCACGGTCCCGGCCTTCAGGATGATGCCGGCGATCTCCCTCGCGCTTTTCGGACCGATGTCGAAGATCATCTCCTCGTCGCCGACGGCACCGGCGTCCTTGAGCACGGCCGGCTCGGCCGCATCGAACTTCCTGCCTACCACGACGTCGACCGCGATCGGGATCGAGGCGCCGCGGCTCTCCATCTTCTTCATCAGGGCGGCCGCGGTCGGCACGAGGTCGTGCTCGCACAGCGACTTGCCGACGTTGCGGCCGGCGGCCGCGAGGAAGGTGTTGGCGATGCCGCCGCCCACGACGAGCTGATCGACCTTTTCCGCCAGGCTCTCGAGCACGGTGAGCTTGGTGGAGACCTTGGAGCCGCCGACGATCGCCACCATCGGGCGCGCCGGCCGCTCCAGCGCTCGCGCGAGCGCCTCCAGTTCCTCGCCGAGCAGGATTCCTGCGCAGGCCACCGGAGCATAGCGGGCGATCCCGTGCGTGGACGCTTCCGCACGGTGGGCGGTACCGAACGCGTCCATGACGAAGACATCGCACAGCGCCGCGTACTTGCGCGCCGTCGCCTCGGCATTCTTCTTCTCGCCTTCGTTGAAACGGCAGTTCTCGAGCAGCACCACTTCGCCCTCTGCCACCTCGAAGCCGCCGCCGACCCAGTCGCGCACCAGGCGCACCGGACGGTGCAGCTTCGCGCTCATCACCTCGGCGACCGGCGCGAGCGAATTTTCCGCCGAGAACTGCCCCTCGGTCGGACGCCCGAGATGGGACGTGACCATCACCCTCGCACCTGCCTTCAGGCAATACTCGATCGTGGGCAGCGACGCGGTGATGCGCGCGTCGCTCGTCACCTTGCCGTCCTTGACCGGCACGTTCAGGTCGGCGCGGATGAACACGCGCCCGCCCTTCAGATCGAGATCGGTCATGCGCAGAAACGTGGCCATCCGGGCTCTCCTCAATCCGGCCTCACTTCGCCACGTGGCGCAGCATGCGCATCAGGTTCGACGTGTAGCCGTACTCGTTGTCGTACCAGGACACGACCTTGACGAAGGTCGCATCGAGTGCGATGCCGGCGCCGGCGTCGAAGATCGACGGACAGTTGTTGCCGCGGAAATCGGTGGACACCACCTTCTCCTCCGTATAGCCGAGCACGCCCTTCATCGGGCCCTCGGAGGCCGCCTTCATCGCGGCGCAGATCTCGTCGTAGCCCGCCGGCCGATCGAGTTCGACGGTGAGATCGACCACCGAGACATCCGAGGTCGGCACGCGGAACGCCATCCCGGTGAGCTTCTTGTTGAGCTCGGGGATCACCTTGCCCACCGCCTTGGCGGCGCCGGTCGAGGACGGAATGATGTTCTCGAGGATGCCGCGCCCGCCGCGCCAGTCCTTGGCGGAGGGACCGTCGACCGTCTTCTGAGTGGCGGTGGTCGCATGCACGGTGCTCATCAGGCCGCGCTTGATGCCCCAGCGGTCGTTCAGCACCTTGGCCACCGGCGCCAGGCAGTTCGTGGTGCAGGAAGCGTTCGAGAGGATGGTCTGGCCCGAATAGCTCTCGTGATTCACCCCGTAGACGAACATGGGGGTGTCGTCCTTGGAGGGGGCCGACTGGATGACCTTGCGCGCGCCGGCGGCCAGGTGTTTCTGGCAGCTCTCCTTGGTGAGGAACAGCCCGGTCGACTCGACGACGATGTCGGCGCCGACCTCGCCCCAGGCGAGCTCCGCGGGATCCTTGACCGCGGTCAGCCGGATCTTCCTGCCATCGACGATCAGAGTGTTGCCCTCGACGGAAACGCTTCCGGGGAAGCGGCCATGGACGGAATCCAACCGCAGCATGTAGGCGAGGTAATCGGGTTCGAGCAGGTCGTTGATGCCGACCACCTCGATGTCCCGGAAGTCCTTCGCGGCGGCGCGGAACACCATGCGGCCGATACGGCCGAAGCCGTTGATGCCTATCCTGATTGCCATGTGACTGATCTCCAGCTGGGGGTTAAATCAACGATTCGACGACATTCACGACATTCGCCACCGTGAAACCGAATTCCTTGAACAGCACGCCCGCGGGAGCCGACTCGCCGAAGCGGTCCAGCCCGATCACCTTGCCGTCGAGGCCGACGTATTTCCACCAGCCGTCGGTGACCCCGGCCTCGATCGCCACCCGCGGCAGACCCTTGGGCAACACGCTTTCGCGCCAGGCCCGATCCTGGCGGTCGAAGACCGAGGTCGAGGGCATCGACACCACGCGCACCCCGATGTCCTCCTCGGCGAGCGCGGCCTGCGCCTTGAGCGCGAGATCGACCTCGGAGCCGGTCGCGATGAGCACCGCCTTGATCTTCCCTTTGGCCTCGGAGACGACATAGCCTCCGCGCCGGATGGCGTCGATGGCGGCGGCATCGCGCGGCACGAACGGCAGGTTCTGCCGCGACAGGCACAGGCAGCTCGGCCCGCTGCTCCGCTCGACCGCCGCGATCCACGCCGCCATCGTCTCGACGGTATCGCACGGACGCCACACCTCCATGTTCGGGATCAGCCGCAGGCTGGCGGTCTGCTCGACCGGCTGATGGGTCGGCCCGTCCTCGCCCAGCCCGATGGAATCGTGGGTGAAGACGAAGATCACGCGCTCCTTCATCAGCGCCGCCATGCGCAGGGCGTTGCGCGCGTACTCCGAGAACATCAGGAAGGTCCCGCCGAAGGGCAGGATCCCGCCGTGCAGCGCCATCCCGTTCATGATCGCCGACATGCCGAACTCGCGCACGCCGTAGGAGATGTAGTTGCCCACCGATCGTCCCGACACCCGCGTGCATCCGTTCCAGTTGGTCAGGTTCGAGCCGGTGAGGTCGGCCGAGCCGCCGACGAATTCCGGCAGCACGGGCGCGAGCGCGTTGATGGCATTCTGGGAGGCCTTGCGCGTGGCCACGGTTTCGGCTTTCGCGTTCGCCGCCTCGATCGCCTTGCGCGCGTGCTCGGGCCAGCCGGCGGGCAGCTCGCCCGCCATCCGGCGCCGGAACTCGGCCGCCTCGCGCGGGAACGCCTTCGCATAGTGATCGAACCTCCGGTTCCAGGCGGCCTCCCATTCGGCGCCCTTCTTGCGCGCATCCCACGCTTCGTAGATCTCTTGCGGGATCTCGAAGGGGCCGAAGGGCCAGCCGATGTGCGGGCGCGCTGCCGCGATCTCTTCCGCGCCCAGCGGCGCACCATGAACGTCGTGGCTGCCGGCCTTGTTCGGAGCGCCTGCGCCGATGACCGTCTTGCAGCAGATGAGGCTCGGCCGATCGGTCACGGACTTGGCCTGCTCGATCGCGGCGTGGATGGCTTCCGGGTCGTGCCCGTTGACGTCGCGCACCACGTGCCAGCCGTAGGCCTCGAACCGCGCCGGCGTGTCGTCGGTGAACCAGCCCGCGACATGACCGTCGATGGAAATGCCGTTGTCGTCCCAGAAGGCGGTGAGCTTGCCCAGGCCCCAGGTGCCGGCGAGCGCGCAGGATTCGTGCGAGACGCCCTCCATCATGCAGCCGTCGCCGAGGAAGACCCAGGTGCGGTGATCGACGATCTCGTGGCCGGGGCGGTTGAACTCGGCCGCGAGCAGCTTCTCCGCCATCGCCATGCCCACGGCATTGCTGATGCCCTGCCCCAGCGGCCCGGTGGTGGTCTCCACACCCGGAGCGTAGCCGTGCTCCGGGTGGCCCGGCGTCTTGGAGTGGAGCTGGCGGAACTGCTTGATATCCTCGATCGACAGGTCGTAGCCGGTCAGATGCAGCAGCGCGTAGAGCAGCATCGACCCATGCCCGTTCGAGAGCACGAAGCGGTCGCGGTTGGCCCAGCCGGGGTTCGCCGGGTTGTGGCGCAGGTGATGGTTCCACAGCACCTCGGCGATCTCGGCCATGCCCATCGGCATGCCGGGGTGACCCGACTTGGCCTTCTCGACGGCATCCATCGCGAGCGCGCGGATGGCACTGGTCAGGTTACTGAACACCGGCGGTTCGAAATCGGTAAATTGCGTCATCGCAGACCTCTGTCAGTCGTGAGCCCGGCGAAAGGAGAAGGATTATCTTTCAAACCGGACGCGTTGGATAGCGTGCTCGCTGCCGGGCAGGCGGCCCCCCCAGCGTGACGGCCCCTACAGGTCGAGCTTTCGCCGGTCCATGAGCTGGAGCACCAGGGGCGTGAGCACGAGCTGGATCGCCAGCTCCATCTTCCCCCCCGGCACCACCAGGCAGTTCGGCCGCGACATGAAGGAGTCGTGGATCATCGCGAGCAGGTAGGGGAAATCAACGCCCTTGGGGTTGCGGAAGCGGATGACGACGAAGGACTCGTCGAGCGTCGGGATGTCGCGCGCGATGAACGGGTTGGACGTATCGACCACCGGCACCCGCTGGAAGTTGACATGGGTGCGCGAGAACTGCGGCGTGATGTAATGGACATAGTCGTGCATGCGCCGCAGGATGGTGTGCGTCACCGCTTCGAGCGAGTAGCCGCGCGCCTTGGTGTCGCGGTGGATCTTCTGGATCCACTCGAGATTCACGGTCGGCACCACGCCCACCAGCAGGTCGGCATGCCGGCCGACGTCGATGGCATCGGTGCGCACCGCCCCGTGCAGCCCTTCGTAATAAAGCAGGTCGGTTTCCGGGGCAAGTTCTTCCCATGGCGTGAAGGTGCCCGGCTTCTGCCCCCACGGTTCGGCTTCCTCGTCGTTGTGCAGATAGTAGCGCCGCTTGCCTCCGCCGGTCTCGCCATAGACGCGGAACAGCGTCTCCAGCTCTTCGAGCAGATTGCCCTCCGGCCCGAAATGGGTCACCGGACGGCGGCCGGCGGCTTCATCCTCCGCGATCGCATGCTTCATCTGCTCGCGATCGTAGCGGTGGAAGCTGTCGCCCTCGATCACCGCCGAATTGATGTGCTCGCGCCGGAAGATGTGCTGGAAAGAGTTCGTGACGGTGCTCGTACCGGCCCCGCTCGAACCGGTGACGGCAATGACCGGATGTTTCATCGACATGACAGATGGCTCCTCGGTTGTTGAACCGCTACCGACTCCACGCGCGGCAGGAAAAAAGCCTCTCCGCGGCGGGCTGCGGAGAGGCGAACTGGCGGCACATCTGCCAGAGGGAGTCGAAAAATCCGCATCGCTTCAGGCCACGCCCAGCGCCTTCTTCCAGCCCGGGAACAGCCCGTCGGCATCTCCGGGGAACGACTCGAACGCGCGCGCGAGTTCGCGGTGCTCCCTCGCGTACTCGACCAGGCCGACGCCGGCCTTCCACGCCTCGTGCGCCTGGCGCAGCGAGGCGGCTCCGGCAATCGGACCGTCGATGTGGCCGAAGGCTCCGCCGCCGGAGGTCTGGATGACATTGGAGTGACCGAGGTTGGCGAAGAATCCAGGCAGGCGCAGCGCATTCATGCCGCCCGAGATGATCGGGGTGGTCGCCTTCATGCCCAGCCATTGCTGGTGGAAGAACGGGCCGTCCGCGCTGTCGCGCTCGAGCATGTAGGCGATCCGCCGGTCGTCCGCCGCGCCCTCCATCTTGCCGTAGCCCATGGTGCCGGTGTGGATGCCGGAGGCACCCTGTAGGCGGCTCATCTTGCAATGCACGAACGCGGTGTAGCCGCGCTTGGCCGAAGGCGAGGTGACGGCGCCATGGCCGGCGCGGTGGTAATGCAGGAACTGGTTCGGGAAGCGCCTCCTGCACGTGGTGATCGCGGTCGGCCCGGCCACGTAGCCATCGACCAGGAACGCGACGTGATTGGCGTTTTCCGCGAAAGTCTCCAGGATGTACTCGCCGCGCGCGATCATCTCGAACGGATCGTCCGCGGTGATGTTGGCGGAGAACAGCTTCGCCTCCCCGGTCTCGTCCTGGGCGCGACGCATCGCGTCGGCCACCAGGCGGATCGTCTCCTTCAGGGGCGAGAACACCTGGTTGCCCTGCGGCTCGTCGTTCTTGATGAAATCGCCGCCCAGCCAGAACTGGTAGCAGGCATCCGCGAAGGGCTGCGGGCGCAGTCCCAGCTTGGGCTTGATGATGGTACCCACCACCATCCCGCCGTCGAGCATCGGACGGCCAAGCACCCGCCACAGATCGACGATGTTCATCGCCGGCCCGTCGAAGAGCTGAAGATAGGCCGGCGGGATGTAGAAGTCGTGCATCTTGGCGTACTCGACGTCGCCCATCCCCTGGTTGTTGCCGATCGTCATCGTCAAGAAGGAGGCCAGCATCGCACGCCCGTCGGTGATGTTGCGGTCGAACAGCTCGATCGGGTAGGCGATCTTCGTGATCTCGCGCGCCTCGTCGATCTCATAGACCAGCGCATCCACGCCGCGGGTGAAATCGTCGGTGGTGCACACCTCGACGTTGGTACCGGTGGAGGACTCGGCCGCAAAATGCGCCGCGGTGGCGAGATAGCCATGGCCCGCCTTCGGCTTCAGGATGTAGGCGCACAGCACGTGGCGGCCACCCTCGATCAATTCCTTTTCGTGGAGCGCCAGATCGGAATACCGGCCCGATTGATCCATGCTCGTTTCCTCCAGGTCGATTGAACTGGCCGCGAGCTTAGCGCCGCCAGCACATAAACTGAAGTCAAAGTTTTTGATGGTTATAATCAGCTTGAGCTTATCCTTTGGGAAGCGATCGGGATGACCCTGAGCATGCCATGAAGCACGTCACTTTCCGCGGGCTGCGGGTCTTCGAGGCGGTCGCGCGTCACCTGAGCTTCTCGCGCGCGGCCGAGGAGCTGCACCTGACCCAGCCCGCGGTCTCCATGCAGGTGCGCCAGATCGAGGACAGCGTCGGGCTCCCGCTGACCGAGCAGGTCGGCCGCCGCATCTTCCTCACTGCGGCCGGAGCCGAACTCGCGCGCCACGCGCGCCTCATCCAGCGTCAGCTCGACGAGGCGCGCAGCGCGATGGACGAGCTCAAGGGCACGCGGCGCGGGCGGATCGAGATCGGCGTGGTGAGCACCGCCAAGTACTTCGCTCCGCACCTGCTGGCGGTGTTCCGCCGCGAACACCCGGAGGTGGAGGTCAAGCTCGCCGTGCTGAACCGGGAGCTCGTCATCCAGCAGCTCGCCGACAACCGGATCGACATGGCGATCATGGGGCGCCCGCCCGCGCAGTTCCAGACCGTCGCGCAGGCCTTCGCCGATCACCCGCTGATCGTCATCGCCTCCCCGGCCCACCCGCTCGCGCGGCGCGCGCGCATCGATCCGAAGGCGCTGCGGGAGGACACCTTCCTCACCCGCGAACTCGGTTCCGGCACCCGCATGGCGATGGAGCGCTTCCTCGCCGACCAGGGGGTCGTGCCCGCCGCGACGATCGAGGTGAGCAGCAACGAAACCATCAAGCAGGCGGTGATGGCGGGCCTCGGCATCTCCATCCTGTCGGCCCACGCGGTTGGACTCGAACTCGCCGTCGGCCGGCTCGTCCGGCTCAGGGTCGCCGGCACGCCGCTGATGCGGCGCTGGTTCGTCGTCCGTCGCGCCGAGAAACGCCTGCTGCCGGTCGCCGAAGCCTTTGCCGCCTTCCTGGTCGAACGCGGTGCCGGTTTGATCGCCGAGATCGCCGGCGGCGGCGCGCTTCAGCCTCCGGAGGGCATGCGACGGCGCCCCGCACCCCCGAAGCCGGCGCGAACGCGCGGAGCGCATCGCCCCCCTACGCGCGCCACTTGATCGAACAGCCGATGCTCGCGATCTGCTCGCGCGGGCCGCGCCCCGTGCGCGCGATCGCGCACATGGCCTCGAACAGCTCGCGCCGCGCCGCGGGCACCGGCTCGCGGCGCGAGGCATCGAGCCGGCCGCGGTACTGGAGTTCGAGGGCCGCGTTGAAACCGAAGAAGTCCGGCGTGCACACCGCCCCGTAGGCGCGGGCGACCTCCTGGGTCTCGTCGTACAGGTACGGAAACGTGAATGCATGGTCACGCGCGAACTCCACCATGTGCTCGAACGAATCCTCCGCGTACTCGGCGGGATCGTTGGAGAGGATGGCGACGGCGCCGACCCCGCGGGCCTGGAGATCCTTGCAATCCCGAACGATGCGCTCGATCACCGCCTTGACGTACGGGCAGTGATTGCAGATGAACATCACCAGGGTGCCGTTCGGTCCGCGCACGTCCTCGAGGCCGTATTCGCGGCCGTCGGTGCCGCGCAGGCGGAAGCCGGGCGCTTTCCAGCCGAAATCGCAGACGGGGGCCGTGAGGCTCACCATGGGCGGGGTATCCCGGATGAATGAGGACGGCGGCTATAATAGCAGCATGGCGCCGCGCTTCTTCTGCCCCCAGGCGCTCGCGACCGGAGGCCTGTACGCGCTGCCGGAGGCTGCGGCGCACCATGCCACCCGGGTCCTCCGGCTGGGGACGGGGGACTCCGTCCTGCTGTTCGACGGCCGCGGCGGCGAGTATGGCGGACGCATCGAGCAGGCCGGGCCCGGCGTGCGCGTGCGCATCCTCGCGCACGATGCGGTCGAGCGCGAGCCGCCGCTCGCCATCGTGCTCGCCCAGGCGCTACCCGCGGGCGAGCGGATGGACTGGCTGGTGCAGAAGGCGGTCGAACTCGGCGTCGCCGCCATCGTCCCGGTCGAGAGCAGCCGCTGCGTCGTGCGCCTCGCGGGCGAGCGCGCCGAGCGGCGGCGGCGCCACTGGGAGGCGATCGCGGTGGGCGCATGCGAGCAGTGCGGGCGCAATCGCATCCCCGAAGTGCGCCCCGTCGTCGCGCTCGGGGATTTTTTGGCACAATCCCGGAACCTGGCCGGCATGCGGCTGTTGCTCGACCCCCGTTCGCAGCAAGGCCTTCACGCGCTCGCCCCCGAACTGCCCGCGGCCGTGGTGCTGCTCGCCGGCCCGGAAGGCGGGTTCGCCGACGAGGAACGGGCCGCCGCGCTCGCCGGCGGATTCCGGGCGCTGCGGCTCGGCCCGCGCGTGCTGCGCGCCGAGACCGCAGGCATGGCCGCCACTGCGGCGCTGCTTGCGCGCTGGGGCGATTACTGAAAGCGGACACAGGGAGGGCGGAGATGTTCGAATCTGCGGAGCTGGGGCACCGGATCGAAAAGGCGCAGTACGACCGGATCGTTCCGCGGCTGCGCGCGGACCTGCTCGACGCCCAGTTCGACCTCGGCAGTCTGGGGCGATTCTCCGTCCTCGTGCTCGTCAACGGCGTCGACGGCGCCGGCAAGGGCGAGACAGTCAACATCCTCAACGCCTGGATGGACCCGCGCCACATCCACACCCATGCCTTCGGCGAGCCTTCCGACGAGGAGCGCGACCGGCCGCCGATGTGGCGCTTCTGGCGCTCGCTCCCGCCCAAGGGCAAGATCGGCATCCTGTTCGGGAACTGGTACACGGAACCCATCGTGGAGCGCGCGAGCGGGCGTTGCGACGACCCCGCGCTCGACCAGCAGATGGAGCAGATCAACCGCTTCGAAGACATGCTGGTGCAGGAAGGCACGCTGATCATCAAGCTGTGGTTCCACCTCTCGCGCCAGGCGCAGCGCAAGCGGCTCAAGGCGCTGGAGAGCGACAAGGCGACGCGCTGGCGCGTGACCGCCGCGGACTGGAAGCACTTCGAGCTCTACGACCGCTACCACAGCGTGGCCGAGCACGTCCTGCGGCGCACCAGCACCGGCAAGGCGCCCTGGATCGTCATCGAAGGGACCGACGAGCACTACCGCTATGTGACTGCGGGCAAGGTCCTGCACGATGCGATGCGCAAGCGTCTCGCGCAGGAGGCGCGCGGCTGGCATGCACGTGTCAACGCCGCGCCGTTGCCCCCCGCGACCGACACGCGCCACCTGCTCAACGCGTTGAGCTTGCGGCAGAAACTCACGCGCAGGGAGTACGACGCCCAGCTCGAGCGCGAGCAGGGCCGGCTCGCGAAACTAGTGCGCAAGACCAGGTTCGGAAAGCGGGCGCTGGTGGTGGTGTTCGAGGGAATGGATGCCGGTGGAAAAGGCGGGACGATCCGCCGCATCACGGGTGCGCTCGATGCCCGCCAGTATGAGATCGTTCCGATCGCCGCACCCAGCGAGGAGGAGCGCGCCCAGCCCTATCTGTGGCGGTTCTGGCGCCACCTGCCGCGCCGCGGCCGGGTGACGATCTTCGACCGTTCCTGGTACGGGCGCGTGCTGGTGGAGCGTGTGGAAGGCTATTGCGGCGAGTCGGACTGGATGCGCGCCTACGCGGAGATCAACGACTTCGAGGATCAGCTCGTGCGCCACGGCATCGTGCTCGCCAAGTTCTGGCTCGCCATCAGCCAGGACGAGCAGCTCAAGCGCTTCCAGGAGCGCGAGAAGACCCGTTTCAAGCGCTTCAAGATCACCGACGAAGACTGGCGCAACCGCAAGAAATGGCCCGCGTACGAGCACGCGGTGTGCGACATGGTGGATCGCACCAGCACCGAGATCGCGCCCTGGACCCTCGTGGAGGCCGATAACAAGTACCATGCGCGCATCAAGGTGCTCAAGACCTTGTGCGGGCGGATGGGGGAGGCGCTCGATTGAGCGAGATGGATGAACCGGCGGCCAGGCCGCCCGGCGTGCACGACCGGGCCGGACGTTTCGTCGACTGGGTGCGCGCGGCGGCACCCTACATCCATGCCTTCCGCGGCCGCACCTTCGTCATCGGCTTCGGCGGCGAGCTGCTCCAGAACCCGGCCCAGGCGAACGCCTTCGCCTGCGACTGCAACCTGCTCGCTGCGCTCGGGATCCGCCTGGTGCTGGTGCATGGGGCGCGCCCGCAGATCGACGTGGAACTCGCCCGCCGCAACCGCACGCCGCGCTTCCATCGCGGGCTGCGCATCACCGACGCCGATGCGCTCGAATGCGTCAAGGCCGCCACCAGCGTCGCCCGGCTGGAGCTCGAGGCGCTGCTCTCGCAGGGCCTGCCCAACACGCCAATGGCGGGGGCCTACATGCGCGTGACCGGCGGCAACTTCATCGTCGCGAAACCGATCGGGGTGGTCGAGGGCGTGGATTACCAATACACCGGCACGGTGCGCAAGGTGATCGCCACCGAGATCGTTGCCGATCTCGATCAGGAGAACGTCGTGCTCGTCTCGCCGATCGGCTTCTCGCCCTCGGCCGAAGTGTTCAACCTGAGCATGGAGGAAGTGGCGGAGGCGGTCGCGGTCGCGATCCGGGCCGACAAGCTGGTCTTTCTGTACGACCCGCCCGGAGTGCTCGACGCGGCCGGGAAACTCGTCACCGCGATCACTGCCGAGCAGGCCGAGCAGCACCTGGCCGCCCATCGCGATCTGTCGGAGGACATCTCGCTCTATCTGCCCTGCTGCGCACGCGCCTGCCGCAACGGCGTGGGGCGCGCGCACCTCATCGAGCGCGCTGCGGACGGCGGCCTGCTGCTCGAGTTCTTCACCCACGGCGGCGTCGGAACGGTGATCACGCGGGACCCGCTCGCGCGGCTGCGCGAGGCCGTGGCCGAAGACGTCGGCGCGATCGTGGGGATCATCGCGCCGCTCGAGGAAGACGGGACACTGGTGCGGCGCGGGCGCGAGCTGCTCGAGATGGAAATCGAGCGCTTTTCGGTGCTCGAGCACGACGGCGTCGTGCTCGGCTGTGCGGCCCTGTATCCGTTCAGCGACGAAGCCTCGGCCGAGCTCGCCTGCCTTGCCGTACTGCCCGCGTTCCGACGCGCGGGTCATGCCGAGGAGTTGCTTCGCTACATGGAAGCGCGCGCGCGGCGCGCGCAGATCAAACGCCTGTTCGTGCTGACCACCCGTGCCGAGCACTGGTTCGTCGAGCGGGGGTTCGTCGCCGCCGGCCTCGACGCGCTCCCCAGGAGCAAGCGCGAACTCTACAACTACCAGCGCCGCTCCAAGGTGCTCGTCAAGGTGCTCCCGCCATCGTGACCGGCCACGCGGATTTCAACACCATCGCCGAGACCGCCTGGGGCATCGAGGCGTGGTTCGAGCCGGGCGGCCGCCTCGAGTGGATCAACCGCTCGATCGAACGCGTCACCGGATATACGGCCGCGCAGTGCCTGGAATGCGCGGACCTGATCGATCTGCTGGTCTACGAGAAGGATCGCGGCTACGTGCTCGAACTCGCGCGCAAGGCCGGGGAGGGCGGCGGCTCGGGCAGCGCCGAGGTCAGGCTGCGGCGCAAGGACGGCAGCCTGGTCTGGGTCGCGGTGTTCTGGCGCACGCTGCACGACACCTCGGGCAGCGCGGGGCTGCGGCTGTCCGCGATCGAGATCCAGTCGCGCAAGGAGGCCGAGCTGCAACTGCTCGACACGGTCGCCGAACTGCGCCGCACGCGGGCGCTCCAGGACCATTTCCTCAACCGCAGCAACGAGGAGCGGGCGCGGCTCGAGGCGCTCCTCGACGTGATGCAGCTCGGCGTGCTGTTCATGGACGACGACCACCGGGTCCTGTTCTGCAACAAGCCCTTCCTTCGCATCTGGGGCCTGGACGAGTCGGAAACCCTGACCGGCACGCGCGAAGCAGTGCTGTTCGACAAGACCGCGGCTCTGCGCAGCGACGATGCGCACTTCCGGCGGCATGTCGCGGCAGCGCTCTCGCGCAAACAGTTGAGCGAGCCGTACGAATGCGAACTGGTGGACAGGCGGATCATCCGCGACATCTCCACCCCGGTGCAGGGCGCCGTCCGCGACAAGATCGTCGGCCGAATCTGGATCTTCGAGGACGTGACCGAGCAGAAGCGCATCCAGGCCCGGCTCGTCGAGCTCGCGGAGCGCGATCCGCTCACCCACCTGTACAACCGCCGCCGTTTCCTCGATGAAATGGATCGCATGCTCGCGGACGCCACGCGCCGCAGCTCCCAGCTCGGGCTGCTCGCCTTCGATCTGGACGGGTTCAAGCCGATCAACGACCGCTTCGGCCATCAGGCCGGGGACGAAGTGCTCAAGGCGATCGCGCGCGAGGTCGGCGCGGTGATCCGCAGGAACGAGATCTTCTTCCGCATCGGCGGCGACGAGTTCGCCATCCTGGCTCCGGATGTCGGCGAGGAGAACCTCGTCAAGCTGGCCCGGCGGATCTGCGCCAAGATCGCGCGGATGCCCCTGCAGTTCGGCGGCAAGCCGACCGGGATCACCGCCAGTGTCGGCATCGCGATCTATCCGATCCATGCCGGCAGCGCAGCCGAGCTGATCGCACGCGGCGATCAGGCGATGTATGAAGCCAAGGCGCAGGGCAAGAACACCTGGCGCGTCTACGACCCGGCTTGCCCCGCATCCGGAAAGCCCGCCAACGCGTGAGCGTTTTTCGCTAGAATCGCCCGGAGTCGGCTGCCGCGCATCCTGCCGCAGGCAGCGTTTTCCACGAGGGAAACCGTGATGGCGAGAATGGTCAAGTGCATCAAGCTGGGGCGCGAGGCGGAGGGGCTGGACTTCCCCCCGGTGCCGGGCGAGATGGGCAAGCGCCTGTACGAGAACGTCTCCAAGGAGGCGTGGCAGCAGTGGCTGCGCTTCCAGACCATGCTGATCAACGAGAACCGGCTGAACATGGCCGACGCGCGTGCCCGCAGCTATCTCGCCGAGCAGCTCGAAAAGCATTTCTTCGGCACCGGCGCCGACCAGCCGAGCGGCTACGTACCGCCCGGGCAATAGAGGCGCGCGGCGGGCGCGGCTTCAGGGCGTCGAGATCTCCTTCTCGATCCCGGCCAGACCGATGTGCCGCACGTCGCGCCCCTTGACCAGATAGACCACGTACTCGGAGATGTTCTTCGCGTGGTCGCCGATGCGCTCGATCGCCTTGGCGATGAAGACGATCTCCAGCCCGCGCGAGATCGTGCGCGGGTCTTCCATCATGAAAGTGATGATCTGGCGCAGGATGCCCTTGAATTCGGCATCGACCTGCTTGTCCTGGCGCACGACGTCCGCGGCTGCCGCCACATCGAGGCGCGCGAACGCATCGAGCGCCTGCCGCAGCATCGCGACCGCCAGCTCCGCCACGTGCCGCAGCTCCACCCGCGGAGTGAATCCCGACTCGCCGCCGTGGATCTTCCTCGCCATCTTGGCGATCTTCTTCGCTTCGTCGCCGATCCGCTCGAGGTCGGTGATCGTCTTGATGACCGTCATGATCATGCGCAGATCGACCGCCGCCGGCTGGTGCCGCGCGATGATGTGGCTGCACGCCTCGTCGAGCGCCACCTCGGCCGCATTCACCCGGGTGTCTTCGCCGATGACGTGATCGAGGAGAGCGAGGTCGCCCTCGCCCAGCCCCTTCATGCCCTGGATGATCTGCTGCTCGACCAGCCCGCCCATCTGGAGCACCCGGGCGCGGATGTTCTCCAGCTCCGCATCGTACTGCTTCAGCGTGTGTTCGTTCATGTCATGCCTCCGTCCGTAATCCGGCGCGGCCATCGTAACCCAGAATCATGACGGTTTCATTGCGGAGCGCGCGTGAGCGTTCGCACCCCGTCCGGCCCGCCGAGCAGCAGCACATCCGCACCGCGGCGCGCGAACAGGCCGTTGGTGACCACGCCGGCGATGTCGTTGATCTCGCTCTCCAGCGCCGCCGGATCCTCGATCGTGAGGCCGCGCACGTCCAGGATCACGTTGCCGTTGTCGGTGGTGAAGCCCTGGCGCAACACCGGCTCGCCGCCGAGCGCGCGCAACCGCCTGGCCACGCTCGCGCGCGCCATCGGGATCACCTCCACCGGCAGCGGGAAACGCCCCAGCCGCCCGACCAGCTTCGACGCGTCGCAGATGCAGATGAATTGCTGCGCGACCGAGGCCACGATCTTCTCGCGCGTGAGCGCCCCGCCCCCGCCCTTGATCATCGCCAGGTCCCGCGTGATCTCGTCGGCGCCGTCCACATAGACTGGCAGCCGCTCGACCTCGTTGAGGTCCAGCACCTCGATGCCCTCTGCGCGCAGCCGCTGGGCGCTCGCCTCCGAGCTCGCCACCGCGGCGCGGATGCGGCCGCGCATCGCGCCGAGCTCCCGGATGAAGAAGTTGGCGGTCGATCCGGTGCCCACCCCGATGATCTCGCCTTCGGGCACGTAGCGAATCGCGGCGCGCGCCACCGCCTGCTTGAGTTCGTCCTGGGTCATGTCCGTCTCCCGAATTCCCCGCCGGCGATTCTAACCCCTGGCAGTACCCCGCGATCGTCAGCGCCTGAGCGCGGCCTCAGGAGCGGAGGAGGTCGACTCTTCCCGTTTGAACGCCTTGCGTGCCAGGTGCACGGCGAGCAGATGCAGCGGCATCCGCAGCCAGTGGCCGCGGACATAGAGCAGCCAGCGGGCGGCGGATGTCCAGGCGTTTGCGCAGGTGTGGTGCTTCGGTCGCAGCGCGCGCCGGAAGCAGAAATCCATCAGCGGCCGGAGCGCAGCGGAAGGCGCGCCCGCCTCCGCTTCCCGCATCAGGGCCGCGGGGATCGGGGTGTGCAGCGATTCGCGCGCGTAACGCAACGCATAGAAGAGCGGCCGCAGCAGCCCGACCTCGCGTGCGCGTCTCCCGAGCCGGGTCCAGAACGCGGGATCGCGGCCGAAATGGCGCAGCAGGCCGTCGAGGTCGGCGAGGTCGCGCAGGCCCGCGTCGAACTCGCCCTCCATGAACAGGTGGGTCGCGCTGTGCAGCACCATGTCGGCGGGCGCGAGCACGAACAGGCCGGGCAGGCCTTCCAGCGGGATGCATGCCGAACGCATCGCGTCACTGTCCGCCGCGATGCGCGCGGTGGGCGGAACCAGGGCGTGATGCACGTCGATCACCGTGCCGCGGCGCAGGTGCTGCATGGGCGGAATCTCGTGCATCCATTGCCGGTAGTAGCGCTGGTCGTAGGGGTCGCGGTGGATGCTCGCCCAGCCCGCCAGCATGAGGGCGGACTCGACATCGGCCAGCGCGACGCGGGGAACGAGGATGTCGATGTCGCCGAAGGCGCGCCCTTCCGCCACCGGCAATTCCGCCATCGTGTAGGCCGCGCCCTTGAGCAGGATGACGGGAACGCCGGTGCGCCCGATCGCCTCGCGGATCAGCAGGACCTCCCGGCGTGCCGCGATACGCTGCTGGTCGGCGAGCAGGCGCATCGCCACGAGGTGCCGGCGCGGCGCCTCCGGGACCGATGCCAGCAACTGCGCCTGTTCGAGCAACACGGCGAGGCGCCCGAGCAGCCGCGCCGCGCGCCCCTGGCGGATCAGCCGGTCCCAGCGTTCGAGGGAACACTGCGCGAGCATCCCCGGCTCGGCGAGGGCGGCCGAGACCAGATCTTCCTTCATCGCTCCCCGGCGGGAAGCGCGTCGAACACCCTCACCGCCTCGCCGAGGTCGCCGTAGCTGAACTCGTAACAGCCGCACGCGTCTGCGAGCCCGACCAGCGCCCGGAAGCCGGTCTCGCCGAACGCGGCGTAGTTGAAGGCGTTTTCCGCCAGCCGCAGCACGGTGCGCGCCTTGAGAAACGGCTTCGGTTCGGCCGGCGCGCCTGCCTGGTAGCGCGGGAAGACGATCCATGCGGCCCGCGCCTTCTCGGCCGCGCGCCGCACCGATTCCCTGGGCGGTTTGATGTGGGCCACCGCGCCCTTGTGGGTATCGTGAGAGACGGAACCGAGCACCGCGGCCGGCGCGAAGCGGCGGATCACCTCGATCGATTCGTTCTTGAGGCTGATCGGCCGCGGGATCGGGGTGAGCGTCAGCGCGCGGGGATCGATGAGGGCGAGCTCGTCGGAGAGCAGCCGCCAGCCCCGCGCGACCAGGCCGGCGCACAGCGTGCTCTTGCCCGAACCCGGCGGCGCAGCCAGGATCGCCGCCCGCCCATCCGCACGCTCGATGACCGCGGCATGGATCATCAGGTACTGGTGGAAATGGTTCGCCATGCACCAGTTGAGCCCCCATTCGAACACCGGGAAGGCGTGCTCCCAGGGCATCGGCTCGAACGGCGAGATGCCGTCGTGCAGGAAGCGGACCTGGCGCCTGAACCAGCGGCGCAGGTTCGCCGGCGGGCTGATGCGGATGTGGAAGTCGCAGAAGGCTTCGCCGTCGAGCAATTCGTAGTCCGCGTAATGGAGCCTCAGTCCCTCGGCGACGGCCGGAACCTCGCTGCGGATGCGGGCGGCCACCGGTGCGATCCGCAGCGTGAGCCCCTCGCCCGCGAGCCGGTCGCGCAGCGAAGATTCGGAGAGGTCGGAGAGCTTCAAGGATTCGTGCGTTCGGCCAGACCCAGGCGCACGAATTCTAGCAACATCGCTTCGACGGCAGCGTGCAAGGCCACCGGATCGTGATCTTCGACGTTCGCGGCGAGAGCCTGCACGAGTTCCTGCGCCGACGAAGCCCGTTCCGCGCTCCGCAGCGCCTCGATGATGTCGCGGGCGATCGGAGACAGGACATGGGTATCCGCGCTGGCACGGTCGTAGGCGAGAGATTCGTCGGTCCACTGCGGCGACAGGACCCAGCGGTCCGGATCGACGAGACGGTAACGGTCAGCCGCCACTGCACCCGCCCTCGCGCATACCCCGGCCCGCCAGGAAACGGGGGCTCTCGCCTTGCGCAGCAGCCGCGACGCGTGCCGGCCGATGCGACCGGGCCACCGCTACCCTCCGAGCGCGAGCCTCACGGCCAATCGGACACGCCTCCTGTGAACGTGCTCGTGATGTAGTCGATGATCTGGGTCGGGTTCCAGGGAACGGAGCAGGATTCCAGCGGACAATAGCCGCCGCAGCTCCCATCCGCCCACATCGCCAGCGCCTGGCCCGACGTGATCGGATAAGTACTGCGAAGCGTCAGGGCGTTGAAATACGCGGCGATGCAATGGCGCGCGAGCTGGACCGTGACCTCCGTGACTCCGGAGGCTGCCTGGACCTCGGTCGGATACGCCAGGATTTCCCACATGCTCACCGCGCGGCCCGCTGTGGGACTCACGACCGGCTGCAAGGTAGAGGCGCATCCGGCCGCAAACAGGTCGTAGAAGTTCGCGCCGTAATCATTGCCGGAAAAACTCGCCTTGTCGAGCGGCGGTATGCCATCCGTGCACCCGACTCCATCGTTGTTGACCGTGGGCGGATCCACCGGCCAGATTCCGAAAGACTGGCAGACCTTCCAGTAACCGGGCGAGCGCCCGTTGCAGTTGAAATGGTCGCTGGGATTGGGGCTCGCCATGCCGGAGAACACGCGCGAGGGCGAGGGGCAGAGTCCGGTCGCCAGAGCA
>MNXU01000042.1 GCA_001872285.1 Betaproteobacteria bacterium CG2_30_68_42 | reverse complement strand
ACGCCCGCGGTGGCGCGCAGGCGCTCGTGCAGGCCGCCGCGGCGCTGGCGGGCGAGGTGCGCGCCTGGCTCGGTGGCCTCGATGCAGGCGCGCGCTGCGGCGGCTGACCCACCGATCCGAACGCAAGGAGAACGATGATGACCCGCGCGGACATTCATGCCATCGGCCTCGACAAGTGCGCGGCCAACTACGCGCCGCTCACCCCGCTGAGCTTCCTGCGGCGCACCGCCGAAGTGCATCCGGCGCACATGGCGGTGATCCACGGCAGCCGGCGCACCACCTGGAGCGAGTTCTACGAGCGCGCGCGCCGCCTTGCCTCGGCGCTGTGCGCGCGCGGCATCGGGTGCGGGGACACGGTCGCGGTGGTGCTCAACAACACGCCCGAGATGCTCGAATGCCACTTCGGCATCCCGATGGCCGGCGCGGTGCTCAACACCATCAACACCCGGCTCGACCCCGAGGCGGTCGCGTTCATGCTCGGCCACGGAGAGGCGAAGCTGCTCATCGCCGATCGCGAGTATTCCGAGACCGTCGCTCGCGCGCTGGCGAAGCTGGGTCGCGCGATTCCCGTCGTCGGTGTCGACGATCCCGAGTACACGGGCGCGGGCGAGCGGCTGGGCGAGATCGACTACGAAGCCTTCCTCGCGCAGGGCGATCCGCAGTTCGCCTGGAGCCCGCCCGCGGACGAGTGGGATGCGATCTCGCTCAACTACACCTCGGGCACGACCGGAAATCCCAAGGGCGTGGTCTACCACCACCGCGGCGCCTATCTCAACGCGCTCTCGAACATCGTCTCGTGGGGCATGCCGCCGGGATCGACCTACCTGTGGACGCTGCCGATGTTCCACTGCAACGGCTGGTGCTTCCCGTGGACGATGGCGGCCAACGCCGGCACCAGCGTGTGCCTGCGCCGGGTCGACGCGAAGCTGATCCTGGATGCCATCCGCGCCCATCGCGTGACCCACTACTGCGGCGCGCCGATCGTGCACTCGATGCTCATCAACGCGCCCGAGGAATGGCGGCGCGGCATCGACCACAAGGTGAGCGCGCTGGTGGCCGCGGCTCCGCCGCCCGCCTCGATGATCGAGGGCATGCGCAGGATCGGTTTCGAGCTGACGCACGTCTACGGGCTCACCGAGACCTACGGGCCGGCCGCGGTGTGCGAGAAGCACACGGAGTGGGACGCGGCTGCGCTCGAGGAGCAGGTGCGGCTCAACGGCCGCCAGGGCGTGCGCTACCACTGCCAGGAGGACATGACGGTGATGGATCCGCAGACCATGCGGGAGGTGCCGCGCGATGGCGAGACCATGGGCGAGATCATGTTCCGCGGCAACATCACCATGAAGGGCTACCTGAAGAACCCGCCGGCCACGGAGGAGGCGTTTCGCGGCGGCTGGTATCACACCGGGGATCTCGCGGTGCTCGCGCCCGACGGCTACGTCAAGATCCGCGACCGCTCCAAGGACGTCATCATTTCGGGTGGCGAGAACATCTCCTCGGTCGAGGTGGAGGACGTGATCTACGGGCACCCCGCGGTGCTGGCCGCGGCGGTGGTGGCGAGCCCCGATCCGAAGTGGGGCGAAGTGCCCTGCGCCTTCGTCGAACTCAAGGAGGGCGCCTCGCTCGGCGAGGCGGAGCTCGTCGCGTTCTGCCGCGCGCGGCTGGCCGGCTTCAAGACGCCGAAGAAGGTCGTGTTCGGCCCGCTGCCCAAGACCTCGACCGGCAAGATCCAGAAATTCGTCCTGCGCGAGCGCGCGAAGTCCACGGCCGCGATCGAGTGAGCCGCGCAGGCATCCGATGGTTTGGGCTACAATCAGCCCGGCCGGAGATGATTTCGGGTTAGGAGGATCGCGATGAGTGCCGTGCCGCAAACCGCCGGCGTGCTGGAGCGCGAGGACCGCGACGGGGTGGCCACGCTCACCCTGAACCGCCCGCAGCAGTTCAACGCGCTCTCCGACGAGCTGCTCGATGCGCTGCAGGCCGAGTTCGACCGCATCAATGCCGATCCCGCCGTGCGGGTGGTGGTGATCCGCGGCGCGGGCAAGGCGTTCTGCGCCGGGCACGATCTGCGCGAGATGCGCGCGAACCCGTCCAAGGCCAGCATGCAGGCGCTGTTCCGCAAGTGCAGCAAGGTGATGATGTCGATCGTCGCCGCGCCGCAGCCGGTGATCGCGCGCGTGCACGGGATCGCCACCGCCGCCGGCTGCCAGCTCGTCGCGCAGTGCGACCTGGCGGTGGCCGCGGAGGACGCGCGCTTCGCCGTCTCGGGCATCAACGTCGGCCTGTTCTGCTCGACGCCCTCGGTGCCGCTCGTGCGCAACATGGGGCGCAAGCAGGCGCTAGAGATGCTGCTCACCGGCGAATTCATCGGCGCCGAGGAGGCGCGCAGGCGCGGACTGGTCAACCGGGTGGTTCCGGAGAGTCGCCTCGACGAGGAAGTCGCGCGGCTCGCGGGGGCGATCCTCGCCAAGAGCCCGGTCGCCGTCTCGATGGGCAAGCGGATGTTCTACCGCCAGATCGAGATGGGGCTGGACGCCGCCTACCAGTATGCGGGCGAGGTGATGGCCTGCAACATGATGACCGAGGACGCGCGCGGCGGCCTGGACGCCTTCGTCGAGAAGCGCAAGCCGGAGTGGAAGGGACGCTGAGGCGGACGCTGGCGGCGCGCAGGCGATGATGGAAGGAATCATCCTCGAAACCGAAGGGCTGACCAAGGAGTTCAAGGGTTTCGTCGCGGTGGACGGGGTCAGCCTCGCGGTGCGCCGCGGCACGATCCACGCGCTCATCGGGCCCAACGGGGCAGGCAAGACCACGGTGTTCAACCTGCTCACGAAGTTCCTCATCCCCACCCGCGGCACGATCCGCTACAAGGGCGAGGACATCACCGCGGTCGAGCCCGCGGAGATCGCGCGCCGGGGCGTGGTGCGCTCGTTCCAGATCTCCGCGGTGTTCCCGCACCTCAGCGTGCTGGAAAACGTGCGCCTCGCGCTCCAGCGCCGTCTCGGCACCTCGTTCCATTTCTGGCGCTCCGAGCGCTCCCTCGATGTGCTCAACGATCGCGCGATGGAACTCCTGAGCGCGGTCGGGCTGGAGGCGCTGGCGGACACGGTCACGGTCGAGCTTCCCTACGGGCGCAAGCGCGCGCTCGAGATCGCGACCACGCTGGCGGCGGAACCGGAGCTGATGCTGCTCGACGAACCCACCCAGGGCATGGGCCACGAGGACGTCGAGCGGATGATGCAGCTCATCCGCGAGGTCTCGGCGGGACGCACCCTGTTGATGGTGGAGCACAACATGAAGGTGGTGGCCGGCGTGTGCGACACGATCACCGTGCTGTCGCGCGGATCGGTGCTCGCCGAGGGCAGCTACGCCGAGGTCGCGGCCGACCCGCGGGTGGTGGAGGCCTACATGGGCCACGCCGCGCAGGAGGCGGCGCATGCCTGAAGCGCATGCCCCCGGCACCGAGTACCTGCGGGTCACCGACCTGCATGCCTTCTACGGCGAGGCGCACATCCTGCATGGCATGGATTTCGTGGTCAATCGCGGCGAATGCGTCTCGCTGCTGGGACGCAACGGCGCCGGACGCACGACCACGCTGCGTGCGATCCTGGGCCTGACCGGAAGGCGCAGCGGCTCCATCATGCTCAACGGGCGGGAGGCGATCGGGATGGCGAGCCACCGCATCGCGCGGCTTGGCGTGGGCTACTGTCCGGAGGAACGCGGCATCTATGCGAGCCTGTCCGCAGAGGAGAATCTGCTGCTGCCGCCGGTGGTGGCGAGCGGCGGGATGAGCCTCGAGGCGCTCTATGCGATGTTCCCCAACCTCGCCGAGCGGCGTGCGAGCCAGGGCTCGCGCCTGTCCGGCGGCGAGCAGCAGATGCTCGCCATCGCGCGCGTCCTGCGCACCGGGGCGCGCCTGCTGCTGCTCGACGAGATCACCGAGGGCCTGGCTCCGGTCATCGTGGAGAAGCTCGGCGAAGTGATCCGCAGGCTGCGCGAGGCGGACTACACGATCGTGCTGGTGGAGCAGAACTTCCGGTTCGCCATGCCGCTCGCCGACCGCCACTACGTGGTGGAACGCGGGCGCGTGGCCGAGGTGGTGGGGAAGGGTGAGGTGGAAGGCAGGATGGAAATGCTGCACGAGTATCTGGGCGTGTGACGTCAACCACAGGAGGTGCGAAGTGAAGAAGAAGCTCGTTTCCGCGATGATCATGGCGGCGTTCGCCGCAGGGGCGTTCGAGGCCGCCGCGCAGTCCGGCAAGATCTCGGACGATGTGGTGCGCATCGGCGTGCTGACCGACCTTTCGAGCATCTACTCCGACCTTTCGGGGCCGGGGTCGGTGCTCGCCGGGAAGATGGCGCTGGAGGATTTCGCCAAGGACGCAAAGGTGCTCGGCAAGAAGGTCGAGATCCTCTCGGCCGACACGCAGAACAAGCCGGACATCGCGGCCAACCGGGCGCGCGAGTGGTACGACAAGGACCACGTCGATGCGATCGCCGACCTGCCGGCGACCAACGTCGCGCTGGCGGTGATGGAGGTGGCCGAGCAGAAGAACCGCATCACCCTGGTGTCGACCGCGGCCTCGCTGCCGATCACCAACGCCAAGTGCACCGCGACCAACGTGCACTGGATGTACGACACCCACGCGCTGTCGGTCGGCACCGCCAAGGCGGTCGTGAAGAGCGGCAAGAAGAACTGGTTCTTCATCACCGCCGACTACGCCTTCGGCCACGCGCTCGAGCGCGACGCCTCGGCGGTGGTCACGGAGAACGGCGGCACGGTGGTGGGCAGCGTGCGCCATCCGTTCCCTGGCAGCGACTTCTCCTCCTTCCTGCTCAAGGCGCAGGCTTCCAAGGCCGACGTCATCGCGCTGTCGAATGCAGGCAACGACACCATCAACTCGGTCAAGCAGGCGGCCGAATTCGGCATCATGGGCAGCAAGCAGACCATCGTGCCGCTGCTGATGTTCATCTCCGACATCCACAGCATGGGGCTCAAGACCGCCCAGGGGATGCTGCTCACGGAGGGCTTCTACTGGAACCAGAACGAGCGCAGTCGCGCCTGGTCGCAGCGCTTCTTCCTGCGCCACAAGAAGATGCCGACGATGGTGCAGGCCGGGGTGTATAGCGCGGTGCTCAACTACCTGAAGGCGATCAAGGCGGCGGGCACCGACGAGCCGGGGGCGGTCATGAAGCAGTTGAAGAGCATGACCATCGACGATGCGGTGATCCAGAAGGGAAAGATCCGCGAGGACGGGCGCCTGGTGCACGACATGCTGCTGCTGGAGGTGAAGAAGCCGCAGGACTCCAAGAGCCCCTGGGATTATTACAACATCAAGGCGGTGATCCCGGGCGACCAGGCGTTCCAGCCGCTTTCCAAGTCGACCTGCAAGCTGGTGAAGAAATAGGAGTACGCGCGATCCGCGGGCCGGTGCGCGGGGCGCGCCGGCCTCGCGATGCGCGTCCCACGCGACGATGTTCGAACTGCTCGGCATCACGCCGCAGGGGCTGGTGGCCCAGCTCCTGGTCGGGCTCATCAACGGCTCGTTCTACGCCATGCTCTCGCTCGGCCTGGCGATCATCTTCGGGCTGCTCAACATCATCAACTTCTCGCACGGCGCGCAGTACATGCTGGGGGCATTCGCGGCCTGGATCGGCGCGACCCAGCTCGGCGCCTGGATCGGCAATCCCGAGTTCTCGATCGGCTACTGGCCTGCGCTCGTTCTCTCCCCGCTGCTCATCGGCGCCTCGGGCATCGTGATCGAGCGCACCATGCTGCGGCGGCTCTATCACCTGGATCCGCTCTACGGACTGCTGCTCACCTTCGGGCTGGCGCTGGTGATCGAGGGCATGTTCCGCCACTGGTACGGGATCTCGGGCGAGAACTACGAAGTGCCCGAGAGCCTCACCGGGGCGTTCCGGCTCGAAGGGATCGGACTGGCGCTGCCCAAGTACCGGCTGTGGGTCGTGGCCGCCTCGCTCGCCGTGTGTTTCGCGAGCTGGGTTTTCATCGAGCGCACCAAGCTCGGCGCCTACCTGCGCGCGGGTACCGAGAACCCGGCGCTGCTCCAGGCGTTCGGGGTCAACGTGCCGCTGCTGATCACCGCCGCCTACGGCTACGGGGTGGCGCTCGCCGCGTTCGCCGGCGTGCTCGCGGCGCCCATCTTCCAGGTCAGCCCGCTGATGGGCTCGAACCTCATCATCGTGGTGTTCGCGGTGGTGGTGATCGGCGGCATGGGGTCGATCATGGGCTCGATCGTCACCGGCATCGGGCTCGGCCTGATCGAGGGCCTGACCAAGGTGTTCTATGCGCAGGCCTCGGATGTCGTGGTGTTCGTCATCATGGCGATCGTGCTGCTTCTTCGGCCTGCCGGCCTGTTCGGGCGCGAGACATGAACGGGCGTTCCCGCGCCTGGGTCGTGGCGGCGGTGGCTGCCGGTGGGCTGCTGCCGTTCCAGGACGTCATCTACATCGTCCTCGTCATGAAGGTGCTGTGCTTCGCGCTGTTCGCCTGCGCGTTCAACCTGCTGCTGGGCTTCACCGGCCTGCTGTCCTTCGGCCACGCGGCCTTCTTCGGCTCCGCGGCCTATGTCACCGGCTATCTGTGCAGGAGCCTCGGCTGGCCGACCGAGGCAGGCATCCTCGCCGGCACGCTCACCGCGGCGGCGCTCGGCTTCGTCGTCGGCAGCCTCGCGATCCGCAGGCTCGGAATCTATTTCGCGATGATCACGCTCGCGCTCGCGCAGATGGTGTATTTCCTGGCCGTGCAGCTTCCCTTCACCGGCGGCGAGGACGGCATCCAGGGCATCCCGCGCGGCACCCTGTTCGGACTGATCGACCTGAAGAACGACACCGCCATGTACTACTTCGTCTATGCGGTGTTCCTGTGCGGTTTCGCGATCGTCTACCGCGCCGTGCATTCGCCGTTCGGACAGGTGCTCAAGGCGATCCGCGAGAACGAGCCGCGCGCGCTCTCGCTCGGCTACGACGTGGCGCGCTTCAAGCTGCTCGCCTTCGTACTTTCCGCAACGCTCGCCGGGCTCGCCGGCTCGACCAAGTCGCTGGTCTACCAGCTCGCCACGCTGACCGACGTGCACTGGCACATCTCGGGCGAGGTGGTGCTGATGACGCTGCTCGGGGGCATGGGAACGATGCTCGGCCCGGTCGTCGGGGCGCTCACCGTGGTCGGACTGCAGAACTACCTGTCCGGGATCGGCTCGTGGAGCACGATCGCCACCGGTGCGATCTTCGTCGTGTGCGTGCTCGCCTTCCGGCGCGGCATCGTCGGGGAACTCGGCGCGGCCGCGCGCCGGCTCATCCGGACGAACAACGGCTGAGAGCGGCGTGCGGCGCTCATGGCGCGATGCGCCCGGCGATCCAGCCTTTCAGGCGCTCGAGCTCGGGGGCGAAGCGCTCGTAGCTCATCAGGCTGCGGCCGAACACGTAGGCATACAGCAGCATGCTGCGCGCCGAGGCCTCGGGATCCGACAATCCGCAGGCGACGAACAGGCGGCGTGCGCAATCGAGCCGGGTCGCGTCGACCTCCGCGACCACCGCGGCCGCCTTCGCATCGCGCCTCGCCCAGTCGCGCACCGCGAGCTCGATGCGGATGCCCTTGCGATTGCGCGCGGAGGCGTAGACGTCGATCACGTGGTGGATGCGCTCGAGCTCGCCGCCGGGCTGCGCCGCGGTCTGCTTGAGGATGTCCTGGATGCGCCCGGCCTTCCATTGCGCGAGCAGTTCGTCGAGCAGCGCGCGGCGGTCGCGGAAGTGCCAGTAGAAACTGCCCTTGGTGACCTTGAGCCGCTTGGCGAGCACCTCGACCCGCAGCCCGCCGACACCGTCCTCGGCCAGCACCTCGACGGCGGCGCGGATCCATGCGTCGCGGTTGAGTGGGATCCTCGCGGGCTCGCTCCGGCGGCGGGTCATGGCCATGGTGTTGACAGGCGGTTGTCCATACGTTACCGTATGCAAGCCGTACGCTTGCGTATGGTGTGTGACGCGATTGTGCGGCTCCTGCGGGCCGCTGTCAAACGCCCGCAAAGGTGCCACAATGCGCTCCGGATCCGGGGCGCGCCGAAACAGGCCTGGAGGAGACTGCGTTGAAAGTTCTGGTCGCGATCAAGCGGGTGGTCGATTACAACGTCAAGGTGCGGGTGAAGGGCGACGGCAGCGGCGTGGACACCGCCAACGTCAAGATGTCGATGAATCCGTTCGACGAGATCGCGGTGGAAGAGGCCGTGCGCATGAAGGAAGCGGGCAAGGCCGAAGAGGTGATCGCGCTCTCCTGCGGACCGGCGGCATGCCAGGAGACCCTGCGCACCGCGCTTGCGCTGGGCGCCGACCGGGCGATCCTGGTCGAGGCCGATGCCGGCATCCAGCCGCTCGCGGTCGCGAAGCTGATCCGCGCGCTCGCCGAGCGCGAAGGCGTGCGGCTCGTACTCTGCGGCAAGCAGGCGATCGACGACGATTCCAGCCAGGTCGGGCAGATGGCCGCGGCGCTGCTGGGCTGGGCGCAGGCGAGCTTCGCCTCGAAGGTGGTGCCGGATGGTGCGTCCGCGACGGTGACCCGCGAGATCGACGGCGGGCTCGAGACGCTGGAGATCCGGCTGCCGGCGGTGATCACCACCGACCTGCGCCTGAACGAACCGCGCTATGCCACGCTGCCCAACATCATGAAGGCGAAGAAGAAGCCGCTCACGACCGTGAAGCCGGCGGAGCTCGGCGTCGACCCGGCGCGGCATTTCGAGATACTCGAGGTGACGGAGCCGCCGAAACGCCAGGCCGGCGTGAAGGTGGCGGACGTGAAGGAGCTGGTGGCGAAGCTCAGAAACGAAGCGAAGGTGATCTGAATGACCACGACACTCGTCATTGCCGAGCACGACAACGCGAGCCTGCGCGCTGCGACCCTGAACGCCGTCACTGCGGCGAAGGGAATCGGCGCCGAGATCCACGTGCTGGTGGCGGGCTCCGGCTGCGGCGCGGTCGCCGCAGAGGCCGCGCGCATCGAAGGGGTGGCGAAGGTGCTGCTCGCGGACGCCCCGCACTATGCCGACGGGCTGGCCGAGGATCTGGCCGCGCTGGTCGCGGCGAATGCCGCCGGCCGCGGCCATGTGGTCGCCGCGGCGACCACCTTCGGCAGGAACTTCATGCCGCGGGTGGCGGCCCTGCTCGATGTGGGGCAGATCTCGGATGTCATCGAGGTGCTCTCGCCGGACAGCTTCGTGCGGCCCATCTACGCCGGCAATGCGATGGCGAGCGTGCGCTCGTCCGATGCGGTGAAGGTGCTCACCGTGCGCACCACTGCATTCGAACCCGCCCCCGCAGGCGGCGCCGCCGCCCCGGTCGAGCCGATCCCCGCCGGGCCCGCCCTCGGCCTGTCCCGCCTGGTCGGGCGCGAGCTGACGAAATCCGCGCGTCCGGAACTGGCCGGCGCGAAGATCGTGGTGTCAGGCGGCCGCGGGCTCGCGAGCGGCGAGAACTACCACAAGCTGCTGGAGCCGCTCGCGGACCGAATCGGCGCGGCGCTCGGCGCCTCGCGCGCCGCGGTGGATGCGGGCTACGTCCCGAACGACTACCAGGTGGGACAGACCGGCAAGATCGTTGCGCCCCAGCTCTACATCGCGATCGGCATCTCGGGGGCGATCCAGCATCTGGCCGGGATGAAGGACAGCAAGGTGATCGTGGCGATCAACAAGGACCCGGACGCGCCGATCTTCCAGGTCGCCGACTACGGCCTGGTGGGGGATCTCTTCGCGCTGGTGCCGGAACTGATTGCGGAGCTCGGCTGAACGCGAGGGCGCGGCGATGGACTTCCCGGCGGGGCTGTTTCCCGAGCGCTGGCAGGTGACTGCCTGGCTCGCCTTTGCGCCCTGCCTCGCCTGGGCCGTGCGCCGCGCGCCGTGGCGGCGCCTCGCCGATCCGGCGCAGTTCAACGTGTGGGCCGCGTCCGTGGTGGTGCTGGCGCTGCTGTGGAGCATGAAGGCGGGCGTGCGCCCTGGGCTCGACCTGCATCTCGTCGGCGCGATGGTGCTCACGCTCGCCTTCGGCCCGGCCGCGGCCCTGCTCGCGCTCTCGGCCACGCTCGCGGCGGTGACCGCGAACGGCGCCGCTGCCTGGAGCACCTACGCGCTCAATGCCATGGTCATGGCTGTCGTTCCGGTCGCCCTCTCCCACGCTCTGTTCCGGATCGTCGAGCGGCGGCTGCCGAACCACTTCTTCGTCTACATCTTCGCGTGCTCCTTCTTCGGCTCGGCGGCTGTCGTGTTCGCGGTCGGGCTCGCGGGCAGCGCCCTGCTGTGGGCCGCGGGCGCCTACACGGCGCAGTATCTGGTCTCGGAGTACCTTCCCTTTTACGTGCTGCTCGGTTTCTCCGAGGCCTGGCTGTCGGGGATGGCGATGACCCTGATGGTCGTCTATCGGCCGGGGTGGGTCGCGACCTTCGACGATGCGCGTTACCTGTTGAACAAGTGATCCCGCGCTCCGCCGGCGGGCCGGCGGCGGCGCCTTTTCCGGAGTGTGATCCCATGAGCGAGTACAACGCACCGATCCGCGACATCCGCTTCGCGATGGAAGAACTGGCCGGGCTCGCCTCGGTCGCCGCCCTGCCGGGCAACGAGGAAGCGAACCCGGAACTGGTCGCGGCCGTTCTCGACGAGGCCGCCAAGTTCGCCACCGAGGTGCTCTCGCCGCTCAACGCGGTGGGAGACCGCGAGGGCTGCACGCTCTCCGGCGGCGAGGTGCGCACGCCGCCCGGCTTTCGGGACGCGTATCGCAAGTTTGTCGAGGCCGGCTGGAATGCGCTCGACTGCGACCCCGAGTTCGGCGGCCAGGGCCTGCCGCGGCTGGTCTCGGCGCTGGTGCGCGAACTGTGGAAGGCCTCGAACATGGCGTTCTCGCTCTGCCCGCTGCTCACCGCCGGCGCGATCGAGGCGCTGATGCTGAAGGGCTCGGAGGAGCAGAAGCGCATCTACCTGCCGAAGATGGTCTCGGGAGAATGGACCGGCACCATGAATCTCACCGAGCCGCAGGCGGGATCCGATCTCGCGGCGGTGCGCACGCGCGCCGTGCCCCAGCCCGACGGCAGCTACCGCATCTTCGGCCAGAAGATCTTCATCACCTACGGCGAGCACGATATGGCGTCCAACATCGTGCATCTCGTGCTCGCGCGGCTGCCCGATGCGCCCGAGGGCGTGAAGGGCATCTCGCTGTTCGTCGTGCCCAAGTTCCTGGTCGGCGCGGACGGCGCGATCGGCGCGCGCAACGACGTGCAGTGCGTGTCCATCGAGCACAAGCTGGGCATCCATGCGAGCCCGACCTGCGTGATGGCCTACGGCGAGAAGGACGGCGCGACCGGCACGCTGGTCGGCGAACCGAACCGCGGTCTCGAGTACATGTTCATCATGATGAACGCGGCGCGCTTCGCGGTCGGCCTCGAAGGCGTGGCGCTCGCCGAGCGCGCCTACCAGCAGGCGCTGGAGTACGCGCGCACCCGCGTCCAGGGACGCGACATCGTGACCGGAGCGCCCTCGGTCACCATCATCCACCATCCCGACGTGAGGCGGATGCTGATGACCATGAAGGCGAACACCGAGGCCATGCGGGCGCTTGCCTATGTCGTGGCCGCCGCGCAGGATGCGGCATGGAAGCATCCCGATGCCGGCGAGCGGCGCCGCAACCAGGCCTTCGTCGATTTGATGATCCCGGTGGTGAAGGGCTGGTGCACCGAGACCGGGATCGAGATGGCCTCGCTCGGCATCCAGGTGCATGGCGGAATGGGCTTCATCGAGGAGACCGGCGCCGCCCAGCATCTGCGCGATGCGCGCATCACCACGATCTACGAGGGCACCACCGGCATCCAGGCGCTCGATCTCGCCGGGCGCAAGATCGCGCGCGAAGGCGGGGCGAGCGCCCGCGCGCTGATCGCGGTGATCGGCGCGCTCGACGGCGATCTGGCGAAAGTGCAGGGGCAGGACTTCGCGGCGATCCGCAGTGCATTGGCCGCCGGCGTCGAGGCGCTCCGGCTGGCCGTCGATCACGTGGTCGCCGGATTCGGGCGCGACGTGGCCGCGGTGGCGGCCGGCGCGGTGCCGCTGCTCGAGCTGTTCGGCATCGTCTGCGGGGGCTGGCAGATGGCGCGTGCGGCGCTCGCCGCGGCGAAGCGGCTGGAGGAGGGTGCGCCGGATGCGGACTTCTACCGCGCCAAGATCGTCACCGCGCGCTTTTTCGCCGAGAACGTGCTGGTGCGCGCCGAAGGGCTGGCTCTGCGCGTGATCCACGGCGGCGGGACCGTGATGGCGCTCGCAGAAGAACAGTTCTGATTGCGGCGCCGATGCGCTACGCATTCGCACCGCCGCCGGTTCCCGCGGTGCCGGTCGCCGGAAGCGATGCGCTGTTCCCGGTGCGCCGCATCTACTGCGTGGGACGCAACTATGCCGCGCACGCGCGCGAGATGGGCGCGGATCCCGAACGCGAGCCGCCGTTCTTCTTCTGCAAGAGCGCGGACGCGATTCAGGCCGGGGGCGGGGCGGTCGCCTATCCGCCGATGACGAACGACTATCAGCACGAGGTCGAACTGGTGGTGGCGATCGGCGCGGGCGGCGCGGACATCGCGGCCGCGCGTGCCGCGGAGCATGTCTTCGGCTATGCCGTCGGTCTGGACATGACCCGGCGCGACCTCCAGGCGGCGCTCAAGGCGAAGGGGCGCCCCTGGGAGATGGGCAAGTCCTTCGACGCCTCGGCGCCGGTCGGTGCGATCCACCGCGTGGCGCAGTGCGGGCATCCGCGCAGCGGTGCGATCCGGCTCGCGGTCGATGGGGCGGAGCGACAGCGCGGCGATCTCTCCGAGATGATCTGGAGCGTCGAGGCGATCATCGCGCAGCTCTCGCGCTATGTGGCACTCGCGCCGGGTGACCTGATCTTCACCGGGACGCCTGCCGGCGTGGGCGCCGTGCGGCGCGGGCAGCGTCTGCTCGCCGCGATCGACGGCCTGGGCGAACTCGCCGTGACTTTCGTGTGAGCGGGCGGCGCACCATGCCGATCGCCAGACATGTCGTGCGCATCGAGTGGGGCGACTGCGACGCCGCCGGCATCACCTTCTACCCGAACTACTTCCGCTGGTTCGATGCCGCAGCCTGGCGCCTGTTCGGGCAGGCCGGGTTCGATGCCGCGACCCTGATGGCCAGCCGCGGGGTGTTCCTCCCCATCGTCGAGGCCGGCGCGCGCTTCCACCGGCCGGGCTGGCTCGGAGACGAACTGGTGATCGAGAGCCGCGTCGCCGAGTGGAGGGACCGCTTCTTCCGCGTCTCTCATGCCGTGCGCCGCGGGGATGCCCTCGTGCTGGAGGGCTTCGAGCTGCGCTGCTGGGCGATGCGCGATCCCGAAGATGCCCGGCGCATGAAGGCGCAACCGGTTCCCGCCGACTTCCGGGCCGCGCTCGAGGCCGGCGAGCCCGCCGCTTGAAAACGGGGGCGCGCCCCCCCATTTCGTTTCCAGTCCTTCATTCGCGGAAACGAAAGCCATGCGCTTCGACAAGCTCACCACGCGGTTCCAGCAGGCCCTCGCCGATGCGCAGAGCATGGCGGTCGGACGCGAGAACGGCTACATCGAACCTCAGCACCTCGCTGCGGCGCTGATCGACCAGAGCGACGGCGGCAGCGCTTCGCTGCTGGAGCGCGCCGGCGCCCGCGTGCAGGCCCTGCGCGCGGCACTGGAGAAGTCGATCGGGCGGCTGCCCAGGGTCGAGGGCACCGGGGGAGAGGTCCAGATCGGGCGCGATCTCGGCAACCTGCTCAACATCGCCGACCGCGAGGCGCAGAAGCGCGGCGACCAGTTCATCGCCTCGGAGATGTTCCTGCTCGCGGTGGCCGACGACAAGGGCGAGACCGGCCGCATCGTCCGCGAACACGGGCTCGAGCGCAAGGCGCTCGAAGCGGCGATCGAACAGGTGCGCGGCGGCCAGGCCGTCAACAGCCAGGAAGCGGAGGGAAGCCGCGAGGCGCTCAAGCGCTACACCATCGACCTGACCGAGCGCGCGCGCGCCGGCAAGCTCGACCCGGTGATCGGGCGCGACGACGAGATTCGCCGCGTCATCCAGATCCTGCAGCGGCGCACCAAGAATAACCCGGTGCTCATCGGCGAGCCCGGCGTGGGCAAGACCGCGATCGTCGAAGGGCTCGCCCAGCGCATCGTCAATGGCGAGGTGCCGGAGACGCTCAAGGGCAAGCGCGTGCTCTCGCTCGACATGGCCGGGATGCTCGCCGGCGCCAAGTATCGCGGCGAGTTCGAGGAACGGCTCAAGTCCGTGCTCAAGGAGATCGCCCAGGAAGAGGGGCGGATCATCGTCTTCATCGACGAGCTGCACACCATGGTCGGCGCGGGCAAGGCCGAGGGCGCGATCGATGCCGGCAACATGCTCAAGCCCGCGCTCGCGCGCGGCGAGCTGCACTGCGTGGGCGCGACCACCCTCGACGAATACCGCAAGCATGTCGAGAAGGACGCCGCCCTGGAGCGGCGCTTCCAGAAGGTGCTGGTCGACGAGCCCTCGGTTGAATCCACCATCGCCATCCTGCGCGGCCTGCAGGAGAAGTACGAACTCCACCATGGCGTCGACATCACCGATCCGGCGATCGTCGCCGCGGCCGAGCTCTCGCACCGTTACATCACCGACCGCTTCCTGCCGGACAAGGCGATCGATCTCATCGACGAGGCGGCCTCCCGCATCAAGATGGAGATCGACTCGAAGCCCGAGTCCATGGACCGGCTCGACCGGCGGCTGATCCAGCTCAAGATCGAGCGCGAGGCGGTGAAGAAGGAGACCGACGAGGCCTCTCGCAAGCGCTTCGCCCTGATCGAGGACGAAATCAGGAAACTGGAGAAGGACTACTCCGACCTCGACGAGATCTGGAAGGCGGAGAAGTCGCAGGTGCAGGGCGCGCAGTCGGTCAAGGAAGAGATCGACCGCATCCGCGTGCAGATGGAAGAGGCGCGCCGCAAGGGCGACTGGCAGAAGATGAGCGAGCTGCAGTACGGACGGCTGCCGCAGCTCGAGGCGCGCCTCAAGCAGGCCGCGGAGGGCGAGGGCAGGCAGCGCCGCTTCAAGCTGCTGCGCACCGAGGTCGGAACCGAGGAGATCGCCGAGGTGGTCTCGCGCGCGACCGGCATTCCGGTCTCGAAGATGATGCAGGGCGAGCGCGAGAAGCTGCTCGCGATGGAAGAGCGCATCCACCGCCGCGTGGTCGGGCAGGACGAGGCGGTGCGGCTGGTGGCCAACGCCATCCGGCGCTCGCGCGCGGGGCTCGCCGACCCGAACCGGCCCTACGGCTCCTTCCTCTTCCTCGGTCCCACCGGCGTGGGCAAGACCGAGCTGTGCAAGGCGCTCGCCGAATTCCTGTTCGATTCCGAGGAGCATCTCGTCCGGCTCGACATGAGCGAGTTCATGGAGAAGCACTCGGTGGCGCGGCTCATCGGCGCGCCACCCGGCTACGTGGGCTACGAGGAGGGCGGCCATCTCACCGAGGCAGTGCGGCGCAAGCCCTATTCCGTGATCCTGCTCGACGAGGTCGAGAAGGCGCACCCGGACGTGTTCAACGTGCTGCTCCAGGTACTCGATGACGGCCGCATGACCGACGGACAGGGGCGCACGGTCGACTTCAAGAACACCGTCGTCGTGATGACCTCCAACCTCGGCAGCCAGATGATCCAGAGCATGGCCGGCGACGACTACCAGGTCATCAAGCTGGCGGTGATGGGCGAGGTGAAGACCTATTTCCGGCCCGAGTTCGTCAACCGGATCGACGAGGTGGTGGTCTTCCACGCGCTCGACGAGAAGCACATCGCCTCCATCGCGCGCATCCAGCTCGGCTATCTCGAGCGGCGCCTGGCGAAGCTGGAGATCGGATTGCGCGTGAGCGAGCAGGCGCTCTCCGAACTCGCCCGCGCGGGCTTCGACCCGGCGTTCGGCGCGCGCCCCCTCAAGCGCGCGATCCAGGAACGCATCGAGAATCCGCTCGCCACGCAGATCCTCGAAGGCCGTTTCGCAGCCGGGGACACCGTGGCGGTCGATCTGCGCGCAGGCTCGCTCGCGTTCGAAAAGGCGTGAGGCCCGCGCGCCCGCGCGGGCGGGTTTCAGTGCCCGGTACGGCTGCGCAGGACGAGTTCCCGGAAGTCCGTCGCCGACATCGGACGGCCGATGAGGAATCCCTGTGCCTCGTGGCAGCCCTGGCGCCGCAGGAAGGCGAGCTGCGCATCGTCCTCGACACCTTCCGCGAGGACGCGCAGGCCCATGGTCCGGCCCATGAGGATCGCGGCGGCTGCGAGGCGGGCCCTGCCGGCGTCTGCGGTCACCCCGTCGATGAACGAGCGATCCAGCTTCAGCCGGTCGACGGGCAACTGGCGCAGGGTCATCAGCGACGAATAGCCGGTCCCGAAGTCGTCGATGGCGAGCGTTGCACCGGCCGACTTGAACAGCCCGGCGGCCGCCATGCTGTCTTCGGAGGTCTGGAGGGACGACTCGGTGATCTCGATCTCGAGCTCCATGGCGCCGCCCGGTTCCCAGTACTTGGCGAGGATCGCCATCAACTGGTCGGTGTGCTTGCGGCGCGCGATCTGCTGGGGCGAGACATTCACCGCCAGGCGCAGCGGCCCCAGCCCCTCCCGGCGCCAGGAGGAGAGCTGCTCGCACACGCTGCGCAGGACCCACGATCCGATCGGGCGGATCAGCCCGGATTCCTCTGCCAGCGGGATGAAGCGCTCCGGCGCGACGGCGCCCAGTTCCGGGTGCTGCCAGCGAAGCAGCGTCTCGGCGCCGGTGACCACCCCGTTCGCGACGTCGATCTGCGGCTGAAACACCACGGACAGCTCGTTGCGCTCCAGTGCCCGCGCCAGGCTGGCCTCCAGGTGCAGGCGGCTCTGCACCTGTTCCGTCATCTGCCGGCGGTAGAACGCATAGCTGTTGCGGCCGCGCGCCTTGGCTCCGAACATCGCGGTCTCCGCGTGCTGGATCAGCGCCTGCGGGTCCGTTCCGTCGTCGGGGAACAGGCTGATGCCGACGCTGGCCGTGACCTTCTGCTCCCGGCTGCCCAGCGCCATGGGCTGGAACAGTTCGGCCCCCATCTTTCGCACCACGGTCATCGCCTGCGTGCCGTCGCCGATGCCGGGCAGCAGCACCACGAACTCGTCGCTGCCCAGCCTGGCCACGGTGTCCTGCTCGCGTACGCAGCCCAGCAGCCGTCGCGCGGTGAGCCGGAGCACTTCATCCCCCGTGCTGCGGGCGAACGAGTCGTTGATGTACCTGAAGCCGTCGAGATCCACGAACAGCACGGCCACGCCCGCGCCCGTACGGCGAGCGCCCGAGATCGCCTGGCGCAGCCGGTCGATCAGCAGCCTGCGGTTGGCGAGTCCGGTGAGGGGATCCTCGTGCGCGAGGCGCAGCGACTCCTCGTGCGCGTGGCGCTCGGCGGTGAGGTCGGCGAACACGGCGACATAGCGGCGAACCGCGCCGGCCTCGCAGAGCGCGCTCAAGCCGAGCAGGCAGGAGATCTCGCGGCCGTCACGCGCGCGGATCCACAGCTCGCCCTGCCAGCGGCCGCTCGCCGCGACGCCATCCCAGAGCGCGCTGAAGAATTCGGGGTCGTGCCGGCCCGAGGCCAGCAGGCACAGGTTCCAGCGACCGAAGTCGGCCGCAGTGTAGCCGGTCAGGCGCGCAAATGCCGCATTGGTGGAGACGATGCGGCCGTCGGCCTCCCACACCACCACCGCGAGTCCGTTCTGTTCGATCGCCATCACCGCGATTTCCGGAGCGACCGGGCACTGCGGCTGACCGGTGGCCGGAACGCTGTCGCTCTGCGGGAAACCGGCCGAGGAGGTGTCCATCGGCATTTCGACCTCGAAGCCGAGCGGCGCCACCAGCGATCCCGTCGCCTCCCAGTCGTGGCCGCCGGCAGCCTCGGCGTTCGCCAGCCCGAACGCGACCCGCTCGGGCAGGTCGGAGCCCTCATGGAGGTCATACGGAATCGAATCCGGTGCCGCCCGCGCCGCCTCCGCCGAAGCGCCCGGGTCCGAGCCGTTACGGACTCGCTCCTGCGCCGCCGATCGGTCGGCCGCGGGCGCGGCCTCGGCGGCGCCTTGCGGTGGCCGGCCCGATCCGGTGGAAAGATGCGCTGCGTCGACGATCGTTCCGCTGCCGTCGAATGCCTCTTCGTCCGGGAGCGCGGCCTTGCCCTGCACGCTGCCATGCCCGTCTCCCGCCCCTCGCCTGATGCTCGACAATGCCTTCATCCGGAACCCCGCATGGCGCACCTGCGCTCGGAGGGTCAACGGCACGGCAAGGGGTTTTTTAAGCCCAAACCGGCGGAATTTGTCAATCTCATCAAAATCGCCAACTACTCCCAGTCAATCCCAGCCAAAATGGCCTCCAGGTCGAGCCGCCCCCGATTTTTCTGGACACGAATTTGGGGTTAAATCGTGTCTGAAAAAGGAGCTGGAGAATGCTGAAAGAATCGAAGGTGGAAGGGGTTGCGCAGG
>MNXU01000090.1:11913-18727 GCA_001872285.1 Betaproteobacteria bacterium CG2_30_68_42 | reverse complement strand
GCGCCGGGCGAGCCGCGTGACAACCCCCATGACGTGCCTCCTCATGCAAACAAGACCCCATCCTCCGCACGTCTCGTCTACACCCACAGCCACGAAAACGGCACCATCCCGGCAGGCGTAACGGATGATGCAGATGACGGGGGCGGCATTTCAGAGCCAAGTAGCCGGCAAAAAAACCGCTACGGACCCCACGAGCCACACCCCCGTCAGCTCCCCATGCCACCCTCCCAACTGCCCACCGTCATCTACACAATTCAGAAGATAGACCCCGCTGTGGCGCCAGTGCGGCTCCTACGGCCGGATGTAGGTCCAGCCCTCGCGCTGCTTCATCATCAGTTCCACCACGCCGGCCCGCACATGGGCGACGCCGCCGATGAGATCGCCATTGGTGAGCTTCATCGCGTGCATCGTGTTGTCGCAGGCGACCACTGCCACGCCGCCGTCCATCGCGCCGTTGATGCGGTCGGCGGCGACCGACTCGCTCTTGAGCATGTTCAGGCCCGGGCCGTAGGCGACGATCTCGATCTCGACGTTTTCCTTGCCGAGATCCTTCTGCACGTTGCGCGCGTTGTTGAGCGCCAGGTTCCACTTCGCCGGGTCGTTGTCGCTCACCTGGAACACGACGCGGTATTTCCCGGCGGCCGGCGCCGCGGCGGTCGTGGTCGTGTTCTGCGCCAGGGCCGCGGGCGTTGCCGCGAAGGCTGCACCGGCGGCCAGCAGGGCTGCGATGATCGTTCGCTTCATCTCGTCTCCTCCTCGGATCGGGCCGCGTGGCGGATTGCCGCGCGTCGCCTCGAACATCAAGACGGATCGGAGGCGGGAAATATTTCATGTTTCGCGCACCCGCGGCGCTGGTGGAATAATCCGGGCCGGCGATCCGTCTACTCGCAGCGATGGACTATTTCCACGAATTGCACAAACGCACCGCAGTGCGCCGCGAGGTGCAGCGGCTGCGGCCGGCGATGTACCGCGTGGCCTGCGGATGGTGTCACGATCCGAGCCTCGCCGACGATCTGGTGCAGGAGGCGGTCGAGAAGGCGCTTCGCAACGCCGGCCAGGCGCGCGACCCGGAGCGGCTCCAGGGCTGGCTGTACAGCATCCTCGCGAACTGCCTGCGCGATCACTATCGGGCGGTGCATGTGCATGAGGACGTGGATGCTCTCGGCGAATCGCTCGAGGATGGGGGCGCGGGCCCCGAGGAACTGTGCAGCCGCGGGCAGACGGGCCGGCAGGTCCGGCGGGCGGTGTCCCGTCTGCCCCTGGGTCAGCGCCAGGTGCTGATCCTGGTCGACCTGGAAGAGTGCAGCTACGCCGAGGTCGGCGAGGCCCTCCGGATCCCGCTCGGCACGGTGATGAGCCGGCTGTGCCGAGCGCGGGCTACGCTGCGCGCGGCCCTCGCGGCCGGGCTGCTTGCGGAACGGACAACGAGACTCCGGAGCGTGAAATGAGCGATCACGAGAACATTTCGGGCGAAATGCTGAACGCATTCGTCGACGGGGAGCTGGATGCGGGCGAATGGGAAAGCCTGGCGCAGCGCATCGAAGCCGATCCGCTGCTCGGCGGCGAGGTGGCGGCGCTGCGCATCGCGAAGGACCGGGTGCGGAACGCCTACGCGGGTCTGCCGGCGCCCGCCGCCGCTCCCCGGGGGCGGGCTCGCCCGGGCCGGTGGGCCGCGGCCGCAGCGGTGTTCGCGGCGGCGGGCTGGTTCGCCCACGCCTGGTTGTTCGCCGTGCCCGAGCTCGATCCGGCTTCGGCCTATGTTCTCGCCAACGCACCGGCCTCCATCGACAGCGGGCATGTCCTGGTGCATGTGAGCACGGGCGGGCAGGAGGCGCTCGGGCGCGCGCTGGACGAGGTCGAGGACCTGCTGCGTGCGGCCCGCAGGGAGGGGCGCGCGCTGGAGGTGGAGATCGTCGCCAACCGCAGCGGGATCGACCTGCTGGAAGCGCGCGGCGCGCCCGTGGCGAAGCGCATCGCGGCGCTTCGCGCCCGCTACGCGAACCTTAGCCTCGTCGCCTGCGGGCAGACCCTGCGCCGGCTTGCCGCGGGCGGCCGGAAGGTCGACCTGCTGCCTGGCACCCGGGTCGCCCCCTCCGCGCTCGACGAGGTCGTCGATCGCCTGCGCAGCGGCTGGGTCTATGTGCGCGTGTGATGACGGTGGGGTCAGTTCTTTACTTTATAGTTTTTGCCGGTTTCGTTGCACCGGCACGAGTATTTTCAGCGGCCGAGCGCTCGATCGGGACCGCGGCGGGTCAAAAACTATAAAGTAAAGAACTGACCCCGTTGTTTTGACCCCGTTGTTTCGGCGGTGGCGGCGATCGCCTCGCGCACGAGCCGGGGGCCGCGGTAGATGAGCCCGGTGTAGATCTGGACCAGTTGCGCGCCTGCGGCGAGCTTGGCGGCGGCCTGCTCCCCGGTGAGGATGCCCCCTGCGGCGATCAGCGCCACCTCGCCCGCGAGCGCCGCGGCCAGCCGCCGCGTCACCTCGGTCGAGCGCTCGAACAGCGGCGCACCCGACAGTCCGCCGGCCTCCTGCGCGTGCGGCAGGTGCTCCACGCCTGTGCGCGAGACGGTGGTGTTGGTCGCGATGATCGCATCCACCCCGTGCCTGCGCGCGCAGTCGGCGAGCGGCGCGATGCCGGCCTCCTCGAGGTCGGGGGCGATCTTGAGCGCCAGCGGCACCCGCCGGCCGTGTTCCTGCGCCAGCCGCTCGCGCTCGGCGCCCAGCGTGGCGAGCAGGGCGTCGAGTTCGTCCGGCCCCTGCAGGCGGCGTAGGTCGCGCGTGTTGGGCGAGGAGACGTTGATCGCGACGTAGCCCGCATGCGGATACACGCCCCTCAGGCAGGCGACATAGTCCTCGGAGGCACGCTCGATCGGAGTGTCGAAGTTCTTGCCGATGTTGATGCCGAGGATGCCTTCGCGCGGGAAGCGCGCGCGCCTGACGTTCGCGATCAGTGCATCGAGCCCGCGGTTGTTGAAGCCCATGCGGTTGATGAGGGCATGGGCCTGCGGCAGGCGGAACAGGCGCGGGCGCGGGTTGCCCGGCTGCGGCCGCGGAGTCACCGTGCCGACTTCGATGAAACCGAAGCCGAGCGCGGCCAGTCCGTCGATCGCCTCGCCGTTCTTGTCCAGGCCGGCCGCGCAGCCGACGCGGTTGGGGAACTCCAGACCCATGACGCGTACCGGCTGCGACGGCTGCGTGAAGGTGCAGGGCAGCCGCGGCAGCGCGCGCAGGCCGGCGATCGCGAGGTCGTGGGCCAGCTCAGGGTCGAGGCCGAAGAGCAGCGGGCGGGCGAGCGAATACAGCATGCCGCGATTCTAACCGCGGCCGCCGTGCTTCGCGGCGCACGCGCCCCGGCCCGGAGAATCGGTGTGCGGTCCGACATGCTGCCGCTCCGGCAGATGAAAGGCGCCACCAGACACGGCATGGCTTCACCGGATTCATCGCGTAACATGGGCGTTCCATCGTAGCGGGGAGCAGACCATGATCGTCCCGGTCGAGGTGCACCGTGCGCGCGCAGTCGAGAGGCTCGTCGAAGGGATTGCCACCTCGGATGGCGCGGGCGTGAAACTCACGCGCGTGCTCTCCGGCGCCCTGCAGCGCCGGCTCGATCCCTTCCTGATGCTGGATGTATTCGGCAGCGACGACCCGCAGGACTACCTCGCGGGCTTTCCCGATCATCCGCATCGCGGCTTCGAGACGGTGACCTACCTGCTGACGGGGCGCATGCGCCATCGCGACAGCGCCGGCCACGAGGGCCTCATCGAGAATGGCGGGGTGCAGTGGATGACGGCCGGGCGCGGCGTGATCCATTCCGAGCTGCCGGAGCAGGAGCACGGCGTGATGGAGGGCTTCCAGCTCTGGCTGAATCTGCCCGCGCGCAACAAGATGACGGCGCCGTGGTACCGCGATTTCGGGAGCGCCGAGATTCCCGAGTACGTTCTGGACGGCGGTACCCGCGCGCGCGTGATCGCGGGCACGAGCAACGGCGTCGCCGGCGCCGTGACGCGCAGTATCACCGAGCCGCTGTTCCTCGACGTCCTCCTGCCCGCGGGCGGTTCGTTCTCGAGCGACCTGCCGGCCGCGCACAACGCCTTCGTGTATGTGGTTCGCGGCACGGTTAGCGTCGCCGGCATGACTGTGCCGGCGCGCCGCATGGCCATCCTCGAAAATGCCCCGGATGCCGATGGCGTGGCGCTCGCGGCGGCGGAGGACTCGCGCGCCATCCTGGTCGCCGGCCGGCCGCTCGCCGAGCCGATCGTGCAGCACGGCCCGTTCGTGATGAACACGCAGGAAGAGATCCGCCAGGCGCTGGAGGATTATCGCGACGGGCGCCTCGCATGACGCGCCCGGGAACCCGCAACCTGAAACCTGAAACTCGAAACTCGAAACCCGAAACCCACGACCCGAAACCCGCCTACCCCGCCTCCCGGAAGTCGGCTTCGCCGAGTTCGCGCCAGATCCCGCGCACACGGCCTTCGATGGGAAGGAAGCGTGCCTTGTAGGCCATCTTGCGACTGTCGCGGATCCAGTAGCCGAGATAGAGATAAGGCAGTTGCAGCGTGCGGCACAGCTCGATCTGCCACAGGATGCAATAGGTGCCGAGGCTCGCGTGCGTCGCGTCGGGGTCGTAGAACGTGTAGACCGACGACAGTCCGTCGGTGAGCACGTCGAGGATGCTGACGATGCTCAGCCGATCGCCTTCGCGGAATTCGAGCAGCCGGCTGTCGACATGGCTCTGGAGCAGGAAATGCGCGTACTGCTCGCGGCTGTCCTGGTCCATGCCTCCGCCGCTGTGGCGCGCGGCCTGGTAGCGCTGGTACAGGAGATAGTGTTCCTCGTTCAGGGCGAGCGGAAGCTGGCGTACGGCGAGCCGCATGCTGCGCTTCATGATCCGGCGCTGGGTGCGGTCCGGTGTGAAGCGCGCGACCGGAATGCGCACCGGCACGCAGGCGCGGCAGGCGTCGCACCAGGGCCGATAGGTGAATACGCCGCTGCGGCGGAAACCGGAGCGCACCAGATCGCTGTAGATCGCGCCGTCGATCATGTGGCTGGGCGTGGCGACCTGCGAGCGCGCCACTCGCCCCGGCAGATACGAGCACGGGTAGGGCGCCGTCGCGTAGAACTGCAACAGCGGGTAGGGCAGATCCTTGAGCAGGCTCATCGGTTCGAATCGAAAATGCCGGCGGCATCCACCGCCGGCCAGGTTCCGGGACCCTCGCCTTCGCGCGTCCATGTTCGCACTCCGGCGACGAACTGGCTGCGAGCAATTTCACGCGCACCCAGCGAGGCGAGGTGCGCGGTGCTCATCTGGCAATCTATCACGGCAAAGCCGCGCCGCTCAAGAATGCGCGCGAGATGGGCGGCCGCGATCTTGGACGCGTCGGCCGCGCGCGAGAACATCGATTCGCCGAAGAACACCCGCCCGATCGCCACTCCGTAGAGGCCGCCCGCGAGCTCTCCGTCGATCCAGGTCTCGACGCTGTGGGCGTGGCCCATCCGGTGCAGCCGCAGGTAGGCGCTCTGCATTTCGGCGCTGATCCAGGTGCCGTTCTGCCCGCGGCGTGGCGCATTCGCGCAGCCGGCGATCACCTCCGCGAAGGCCGTGTCCAGGAGCACCCGGTAGCGGCCTCGCGCGAGCGTCCTGCGCAGCGAGCGCGAGATCCTGAATTCCGCCGGGAACAGCACCATGCGCGGATCCGGGCTCCACCACAGGATCGGTTCGCCCGGCGCATACCACGGGAAGATGCCCTGCGCATAGGCCGCGAGCAGCCGCGCGGCCGACAGATCCCCGCCCGCGGCGAGCAGCCCGTTGGGGTCGCGAAGCGCGCGCTTTGGCGGCGGAAACGCCTGGTTCTTGCCCAGCCAGGGGATGCTCATGCGCGCCCGATTATAGACGGGCGGCGCCGTTCAAGTCCCGGCGAAGCGCGCCGTAAACGTTGCCTGGATGACCGAAGGAAGCGGATGGCGCTCGCAGGAATCGAGGATCGGGCGGACGGGGCAGACGGAAACGAGCCAGTCGGGCAGGGCGATGCGGTCGTGCTCGCCGAATGCCGCGACATCGTGCTCGACCGGCTGTGCGCCACGATTGCCGGGGCGCTCGAAGGCATCCGGGCCGATCTGGACAGCCGTTTCGAGCAGGCGATCAGCAGCGAGCAGGTCAAGCTCTACACCGAGGCGCAGCGCCAGCTCACGCTGATCGGCGCGGACATCGACCAGCAGTTCCGCAGCACCTTCCAGCGCAGCTTCCGGCAAAAGACCGAATCTTCCGGAGCCGCCGAGGACGTGTATGCGGTCGACAGCGGCACGGTACTGGAGATGTCGCTGGTCGCGCGCGAGGATGTCGCCGACGAGGTGGCCATACACAACCTGGCGAACCGGATCGGCGGCACCTGTGAGGCGGAACTCGCCGAACTCAAGCCGCGCATGGCCCGGCTGATCGGCATCGACGAAGTGCGCGCGGAGCGCGACCCGTTCGGGCCGGAGGCGATCTGCCAGGTGCTCAAGGACGTGTGCTGGAAGATCGACAGCTCCCGCTCGGTCAAGGTGCTGTTGCTCGAACAGCTCGCGAACAAGCTGGCCGCCGAAGTCTCTTCGCTCTACCGGGACATCAACCGCCATCTGGTGTCGCGCAACGTGCTGCCGCGCGTGCGCCATACGGTCCGCCGCAGCCGGGCGACCGGAATGGCCGGCAGCCGGGTTTCGGCCGCAGGCGCGGCCGTCGGAAGCCGCGACGAGCCCGGCGAAGAGGGCGACCTGCTCGCCGTGCTTCGCGACCTGCTCGCGGCCCGCGAGTCGTCGGGGTCGGCTGCG
>MNXU01000090.1:0-11907 GCA_001872285.1 Betaproteobacteria bacterium CG2_30_68_42 | reverse complement strand
TGCGCCGGAGCGGATGCGGCCCTGGAAGCGACCGGCAGCGAATTCCTCGGTCTGCTCGACCGCCTGCAGCGCGGCGAATCCGACCTGACGCTGGGCGGCGAGCGCCTCGATCTGCCGAGCGGCGGGGGCGACACCGGGAATCTGCTGCGCGCGCTCTCGCGCAGCGCTGCCAGCAGGCGCATCGGCGCCTTCGATGCGGCCCTCATCGACGTCGTCGCGACCCTGTTCGACTACATCTTCGACGACCCGAGGGTGCCGGCGCTGATGAAGGGTCTGATCGGGCGGCTGCAGATTCCGCTGCTCAAGCTCGCCCTCGCCGATCGCGAATTCTTTTCCAACCGTCATCACCCGGCACGCCGGCTGGTCAATGCGCTGGCCCAGTCCGCCACCGACTGGGAAGGCGCGTTCGGGACCGGAACCGGCCTCTACCGGATCGCGGAAGAACTCGTGGTGCGCATCCAGTCCGACTTCTCGGACGGGACCGGACTGTTCGCGGTCTGTCTGAAGGAACTCGAAGACTTTCTCGCGCGGAAAGAGCACGAAGCCGACGGGCGCACCGCGCCGATCGTCGCCCAGCTCGAAAATCGCGAGCGGCTCGAGATCGCCTCGGCGATGGCCACGGAGAGCGTCGCCGCGCACGCCGCGAACGGCAGCCTGCCCGAGTCGGTTCGGCAGTTTCTCGCCGGCGCCTGGGTCGAGGTGCTGACGCGCGCGGCGCTCGACGGGGGACAGGACGGAGCGCTGTGGCGCTGTGCGCTGGCTACGATGGAAGACCTGGTGTGGAGCGTCGCGCCGAAGGCCGGGGCCGGAGAGCGCCAGCGGCTGGTGCGCATCATCCCGACGCTGCTGCGCAGTCTGCGCGAAGGGCTGGACCGGAGCGGGATGGAAACCGCGGATCAGGAAACGTTCTTCGCCGGGCTCGTCCGGCTGCATGCCGCGGCGGTCAAGGCGGGGATGGTGGCAGGCACGGTTCGGCCCGAGGCGGCCCCGGCGCCTGCAGCGACGACGCAGCCCCGGAAACAGGAAGCGGCGGTACCGCGCTTCGCCGTAGCGGCGGAGGACGCCGGGGAATCCGGGCCGCTGGCCGGCCTCGCGCGCGGCTGCTGGCTCAACGTGCGGGACGCTTCGGGCGTGGTGCGGCGCGTGCGCCTGTCGTGGGTCAGTCCGGCCCGCACCATGTACCTGTTCACCAACCACCAGGGCGAACGCGCTCTGGCGCTCAGCCGGCCCGAGCTCGAGCGCAGGCTCGCCGAGGGCAGTGCGGCGCTCGCACAGGAGCGCCCGCTCTTCGACCGCGTCGTCGAGGGCGTGCTGGCGCGCCTGCAAAGCCAGGAGGAGAGCGAGGCATGATCCGTATGGAGTCGGCCGTCCGCGCCTGCGAGGGGTCGCTGCGCGATGCGCGCACTTTCATCCTGGCGAGCGAGAATCTCCCGAGCCCGCGTGGTGTCGCCTTGCAACTGATGGATCTCGCACGCGATCCCGAGGCCGGGATCGCGGACGCGGTGCGGCTGGTGAAATCCGATCCGGCCCTGAGCGCCTTCATCCTGCGCGCCGCCAACGCCGCGCGCTTCGCGGGAGCCGCCCCGCTCGCCGACGTGCATCGCGCGGTGGCGCGGCTGGGCATGAACATGGTGCGCGTGTATGCCATCGCGCTATCGATGATGAATCAGCACCGGCGCGGGCGCTGCGCGGGTTTCGATTACGCGCGCTACTGGGCGCGCTCGCTGTTCTCCGCAATCGCCATGCAGAAGCTGGCCTGGCACTGCGACGGGTTCGCGGGAGACGAGGCGTTCGTGCTCGGGCTGCTCGCCCGTATCGGAGAGCTCGCCTTCGCCACCGGCGCACCGGACGAGTACGCGACTCTCCTGCGCCGCTGCAAGGCTTCCGGCGCAGAACGCGAAATGGTTCAGCGCAGCGTATTCGGGTTCGACCAGAACGAACTCGCGGCCGTCCTGCTCGCTCAGTGGGGTGTGGCGACGACACTCGCCGAAGTCGTGTATTGGCAGCAGGATCCCGAGGCGGGCGGCTTCGGGCCGGATTCCACGCCCTACCGGCTCGCGGGCGCGCTGCGACTGGCCGGCGATCTCGCGGACGGCAGCCTCGCTCCTGAGGATGCGCCGCAGGCTGCTTCCTCCGCTTACCTGCGCGCGCAACTGCTGGATCTCGATCCCGCAGAGGTGCGCCGCGTCGCGCAGGAAACGCTCGAGGAATGGGGCGACTGGGCCGCGACGATCGGCCTGCCGCGCGTCGCGGCGGTCGCGTTTCCCGAGACTGCGGCGCAATAGGCGGGGCCGCGCGGGTGCGTGCGCAACGCTGGGCTCTCCATCACGGGCGTCCGCTGTGTGCCACCACCTGAAAAAGCCGGTCGCGGCGATCCGCTACGAAGTCAGACGCACGCTTCTCACACTGCGGCCTGGCCTGAAACGGATTGCGGCCCTCCCATTCAAAACCACTACGCTCTGCAGCCGCGCGCCGGATCCGCCAGCGCCTTCCAGGCGATCCCCATGACCTTGTTCTGCTTGCCGACCGCCTTGCGCAGGTAGATGTCGAGCACCGGATTGTGTGCTCTGGATAGCGTCCATGCGCCACGCGGGCTGTCGATCCTGGCCGTTTCCATCGCCTTGATCATGGGCGCCTTGCTGCCGATGTCTCCCTTCACGGCCTCCAGACCGACGGCCAGCAACTGGCCCGCGTCGTAGCCCTGCACGGCGTAGACGTCGGGCTGCATCCTGTAGGCCTTGGCATAGGCGAGGCGAAAGGCGTTGTCCTTCCTGGTATCGAGACCGTCACCGTAATGGAGCGTCGTCTCCACGCCTTCGGCGGCATCTCCCACCGCCTCCAGCACGCCCTCCGTGAGAAAGCCGGAGCCATAGAGCGGAATCTTGCCCTTGAGACCCGCCGCCTGATAGTCCTTCAGGAATTTGGCCGCGCCAGCGCCGGCAAAGAAAGCCACGACGGCGTCGGGTTTGATGCTGGCGATCTCGGTCAGCAGGGCTTGGAACTCGACCTGCGGGAACGGCAGGAAGAGCTCCCTGATCAGCGTACCGCCTTCCTTCTTCAGCCCCTCGTTGAAGGCGGCCAGCACCTGCTCGCCGGCGGCATACTTCCAGGTGATGAATACGGGATTCCTGTGACCCCTGGCCTTCAGCACCTTGCCGAGGGCGTAAGTGGTCTGCCAGTTGGAGAAGGAACTGCGGAAGATGTTCGGCGCGCAGAGCGGGCCCGTGATCTCGTCGGCGCCGGCGTTGGGATTGATCCACAGCGTGCCCGCTTCGCGGATCACCTTCGCCATGCCCATCGCGACGCCGGAATGCACGGTGCCGATCACCACGTCCACCTTGTCGCGCTGCACCAGCCTGTTGGCGTTCTCTGGCGCTTTGGCCGGATTGGATTCATCGTCCACCGTGAAGTACTCGATCTCGCGGCCGCCCGGCTTGCCGCCGCGCTCTTCGATCGCCAGCCTGAAGCCGTTTGTGATGGCGACGCCAAGCGCGGCAAACGTACCCGTATAGGGCAGCATCACGCCGACTTTCACCTTCGCCTGTTGGGCCAGCGCGGCAGGCGCCCGCAGCAGCACGCCCGCGGCCGCCGTCGCGGCGATCGCGGTGCCGCCCTTCAGGAATTCGCGACGTTCGTGCTCCACTCGATCTTCCATCGGTCCTCCTCGCTCTGATGTCGAACCGCGAGAACATTCCGGCTTCGCATGCTTGAAGTGTCAATTACACCACGGCCGCCGGACCGGGTCAAGCCAGTTCCGGGACAGGGGTCAGTTCTTTACTTTATAGTTTTCGCGGAGCGGGCGTTTCCTGGCGTACGTTGTCGAAATGCCTTCGTCATCAGGCACTATAAAGTAAAGAACTGACCCCAATCCCTCCCGCGTCCTCGTCCCGGGTTGCGCTATCCTGTCCGGGACACTACACGCCGAGGAGACCGACACGATGAGTCCTGCTGAGCTCGATCGGCAATACAACCCACGCATGACCGTGCCCGACCACACGGATTTCCTGCTGCGCTGGGCACGGCGCTCGGCAGAGGTGCGCGCCCGGTTGCAGTGCGAAACGGATCTGCGCTACGGCGTCACGCCTGCCGAGACGATCGACGTTTTTCCTGCGGCGCATGTTGGCGCTCCCCTGTTCGCGTTTCTCCACGGGGGTTACTGGCGTGCACTCGACAAGAGCGATTTCTCCTTCCTCGCGCCGGCCTTCGTCGATGCCGGCGTGACGCTGGCCGTGGTGAATTACGGGTTGGCGCCGGCGGTCGGCATCGAGGAGATCGTGCGCCAGACGTTGCGTGCGTGCGCGTGGCTGTGGCGTAACGCGGCAGGTCTCGGCGCCGATCCGAAGCGGCTTTACGTCGGCGGTCATTCGGCCGGCGGCCACCTCACGGCCATGATGGTCGCTGCGAAGTGGTCGTGCTACGCGCGTGACCTGCCGGACGACCTGTTTCGCGGCGGTGTCTGCATCAGCGGTTTGTACGATCTGACGCTGCTCGCGCAGGCGCCCTTCCTGCGCGAGGTTCTGAATCTCGACGAGTCCGGCGCGCGTCATGTCAGTCCGGTCAGTTACCGGCCGGCGCGCAATGTACCGTTGCTCACGGCCGTCGGCGCTCTGGAGAGCGGGGAGTTCCGGCGCCAGAACTCCCTGATCGCGCGCACCTGGCCACATTGTCCGGTACGCGACGTGGCGATGCCCGGCAAGCACCACTTCAGCATCGTCGAGGCGCTGGGCGATGCGGACAGCGCGCTGTTCGGGGAAACGCGCAGATTCATGGATGGTCCGGGTCTCACGTAGGCCCGCCAGTGTGCGGGGCGTCCGGATCGCCAGTGCGGCGAGCGAAGCGTCCGGCGAACGGCCATGGCGGCTTGCCACCCCGACGCGTGAACGCCGCCAGTCCGTTCCCCCAGCCTCTCCCCCGCAAGCGGGAGCGCGGAGCATCGTGAGTCGCTGACGCGATGTTTACGTCAAATACGGCTCGTTCCTGTTGCACCCGTTCGCGGAGAGCCCCGCCGGATGTCTTCGTCCCTGCGATCCTGGTTCCTGGATAGGGCTTGCGGTCTTCACGACAGAAACCCGCGCAGCGCATCCAGCACGCGATCGGGCTGCTCGGCCATCATGTCGTGGCCGGCGCCCTCGATCGTGGCGAGGCTCGCCCGGGGCAGCAGTGCGGCGAGCGCGCGCGCCGCGCGCGGGGCGGTCATCTGGTCGCGGGCACCGCACAGGATCAGCAGCGGGCAGCGCACGCGGGCGGCGTCCCCGGCGCCGAACGAGAACGCGTTGCAGGCGGAAAGATCGTTGTGCAGAACGCCGGGCGGCGAGCGCTCCATCAGGCGCTGCGCGGTCCCGTACAGCCACATCCCGGGCGCGGTGTTTCCGCCCACGTGCGCGCGCGGGCTGTGTGACCACGCATTGATCATCGAGATCGCGCGTGGCTCGTCGAGTCGCGCCGCATCGAGCAATGCTCTCGAGACCGGCATCGGCACCGCCGTTCCCAGCAGGGCGATGCGGGCGACGCGTTCCGGGTGGCGGGAAGCCGCGACGAGCGCGGCGAGCGAGCCCATGCTGTGGCCGACGAGCGCGGCGCGCGCCAGCCCGGCCGCATCGAGCAGGGCGGCGATCCAGTCGGCGATCGCCGCGATCGAGGCGAGCGGCGCGCCTCCGGAGCGGCCGTGGCCGGGAAGGTCGACGGCCAGCACGCCATGGCCGTGATGAGCGAAATAGCGGCTCTGCAGCGCCCACACGCTGTGATCGAGCTGAGCGCCGTGGAGGAAGACCACGGCAGGAAGGTTCGCATCGAGGGGCTTGCCGCCGGTGTACGCATAGACCGGCTCGCCCTGCACCTGGAGTTGCATCCCGGGGTCCTCAGCCCTTCGCAGCCGCTGCGAGCCCGCGGTCGAGATCCTCGATCAGATCGCCGGGATCTTCGAGGCCGACCGACAACCGGATCGTGCCCTCGGCGATGCCGGCCTCCCGCAACGCCTGCTCCGACATGCGGAAATGGGTGGTGCTCGCCGGATGGATCACCAGCGACTTGGCGTCGCCGACATTGGCGAGATGCGAGAACACGCGCAGCGCCTCGATGAAGCGGCGCCCGGCCGCGCGGTCGCCCTTCAACGCGAAGCTGAACACCGCGCCGGCCCCGCGCGGCAGGATGCGCCGCGCCAGTTCGTGATCGGGATGGCCGGGCAGCTCGGGATAGGCGACCGACTCCACCGCCGGATGTGCGGCGAGATGCGAGACGATGCGGCGGGTGTTCTCGACGTGGCGCTGCATGCGCAGCGGCAGGGTCTCGATGCCCTGCAGGATCTGGAACGCGGCGGCCGGCGACATGCAGGCGCCGAAGTCGCGCAGTCCCTCGCGGCGCGCGCGCAGCAGGAAGGCCGCGACCGTCGACTCCTCGGTGAAGTCCATGCCGTGGAAGCCCGCATAGGGCTCGGTGAGCGTCGGAAATTTCCCGCTCGCCTCCCAGTCGAAGGTGCCGCCATCGACGAGCACGCCGCCGATCGCGACACCATGCCCGCCGAGGAACTTGGTGGCCGAGTGGAAGACGAGGTCGGCGCCGAGATCGACCGGGCGCATCAGCCAGGGCGTGGTGAAGGTCGAGTCGACCAGCAACGGCAGAGCGTGCGCGTGGGCGAGTTCCGAGACCCGCGCCACGTCGAGCACGTCGAGGCCGGGGTTTCCCAGGGTCTCGGCGAACAGCAGCCGGGTCTCGGGGCGGATCGCCGCGCGCCAGGCGTCGAGATCGCGCGGAGCGACGAAGGTGGTCGTGATGCCGAAGCGTGGCAGCGTGTAGTCGAGCAGGTTGTGGGACCCGCCGTAGAGCGAGCGCGAGGCGACGATGTGCGCGCCCGCGCCCATCAGCGTGACGATCGCCAGATGCAGCGCGGCCTGTCCGCTCGCGGTGGCGATCGCACCGACGCCGTTCTCGAGCGCGGCGACGCGCTCCTCCAGCACCGCATTGGTCGGGTTCGAGATGCGCGAATAGACGTGTCCCGCGCGCTCCATGTTGAAGAGCGACGCGGCCTGGCCGGCGTCCTTGAAGACGAAGCTGGTGGTGAGATAGATCGGGGTCGCGCGGGCGCCGAACTGCGGGTCCGGAACCTGGCCGGCATGCAGCGCCAGTGTGTCGAAACCCAACGTGCGCGGATCGGCCATCGCCGGGCGCTCAGGCCGGCAGGTCGGGGTCGAGCATCCGCTCCAGCAGCGCCATGCGATCCTTGAGCAGCAGCTTGCGCTTCTTCAGCCGGCGCAGCAGCAGTTCGTCCTGCGCGGGAGTAGCAATCAGCCGGGAGATGACTTCGTCGAGATCGCGGTGTTCGATCTCGATGGCACTGAGCTTGGCGCGCACTTCGGCTGCGTTCGGGCTGGTGTGCATCGGCTTCGTTCGGGGGAACTTCCGGCGCTATGGTAAGCCCGGCCGCGGGGAAACTCAACCGCCGTGCCGTCAACGCCCGGTGCGCAGCCGCGCGAGGCATCCGGCGCAATGCGCTTCGCTTTTTGCGCCCCGGCTCCGGCGGTCGATTCGGCGCAATGCGCTTCGGCGCCGTGCATCCGTTTTCCATGGACCCGCTCGTCGAGTTCACGGCCCGTGTGCAGATTCGGCGGCGCCCGGCAGCTCGCAATGACGATGGGGTGTGCGCGCGGCGGCGTCCCACGAAAGAGGCCGAAGACCCCATAATCGCGGCCTTTCGGCAAGGGCGCGATTGCGCCGCGGATGCGATGGCCCAATACGTCTATACGATGGAAAGGGTGGGCAAGACGGTCCCGCCCAGGCGCGTGATCCTCAAGGACATCTCGCTGTCGTTCTTTCCCGGCGCGAAGATCGGCGTGCTCGGACTCAACGGCTCGGGCAAGTCCAGCCTGCTGCGCATCCTGGCCGGCGAGGACAGGGAGTACGAGGGCGAGGCGAGGCCGATGCCGGGTCTGCGGGTCGGCTTCCTGCCCCAGGAACCCAGACTCGATCCCGACAAAGACGTGCGCGGCAACGTCGAGGAGGGGGTGGCCGACACGCTTGCCATGCTCGCGCGCTTCAACGCGATCAGTGAGCGCTTCGCCGAGCCGATGGAGGGCGACGAGATGGATCGGCTGCTCGCGGAGCAGGGCGAGCTGCAGGGCCGCATCGAGGCGGCGGGCGGCTGGGAGATCGAGCGCAGCCTGGAGGTCGCCGCCGACGCGCTGGAGCTGCCGCCCTGGGACGCCGACGTGACCCGGCTCTCGGGCGGGGAGCGCAGGCGGGTGGCGCTGTGCCGGCTGCTGCTGTCGCGGCCCGACATGCTGCTGCTCGACGAGCCGACCAATCACCTGGATGCGGCGTCCGTCCAGTGGCTGGAGCGTTTCCTCGAGAGCTACCCCGGCACCGTGATCGCGGTCACCCACGACCGCTATTTCCTGGACAACGTCGCCGGCTGGATCCTGGAACTGGACCGCGGCCACGGCATCCCCTGGCAGGGCAACTACTCCTCCTGGCTCGAGCAGAAGGAGCGGCGGCTCGAGCTGGAAGCGCGCCAGGAAGCCGGGCGCATCAAGGCGATGAAGGCGGAGCTGGAATGGGTGCGCTCCAGTCCGCAGGGGCGGCATGCCAAGAGCAAGGCGCGGCTCGCGCGCTTCGAGGATCTGGCCTCGAAGGAAGTCCAGGCCCGCAACGAGACCAACGAGATCTACATCCCGCCCGGCCCGCGGCTCGGCGATCTCGTCGTCGAGGCGGAATCCCTCGGCAAGGCCTACGGCGACAAGCTCCTGTTCGAGGATCTCTCCTTCAGCCTGCCGCCGGGCGGCATCGTCGGCGTGATCGGTCCGAACGGCGCCGGCAAGACCACCCTGTTCCGGATCCTGGCCGCCCAGGAGCAGGCGGACCGCGGCAGCCTGCGCCTGGGGGAGAGCGTGAAGCTCGCCTATGTCGACCAGAGCCGCGCATCGCTCGATCCGGCGAAGACGGTGTGGGAGGAGATCTCGGGCGGCCACGACGACATCGTTGTGGGCGACTACCAGTGCCCGAGCCGGGGCTATGTCGCGCGCTTCAACTTCCGCGGCGCCGACCAGCAGAAGCGGGTGGGCGAGCTGTCGGGCGGCGAGCGCAACCGGGTGCATCTGGCCAAGGTGCTGCGCAGCGGCGGCAACCTGCTGCTGCTCGACGAGCCGACCAACGACCTGGACGTGGAGACGCTGCGCGCGCTCGAACAGGCGCTGCTCGAGTTTCCCGGCTGTGCGGTGGTGATCTCGCACGACCGCTGGTTCCTCGACCGCATCGCCACCCACATCCTGGCCTTCGAGGGCGACAGCCGGGTGGTCTGGTTCGCCGGCAACTACTCCGAGTACCTGGAGGACGAGCGCCGGCGCCTGGGCGAGGCGGCCAGCCAGCCTCATCGCCTGCGTTTCAAGCCATTCGTGCGTTGAGGACGTAGACGCGGCGCCGGGCTTTCGCGATACACTCGCGATGGCGCCGCGGATCAGTGCGCCGCGCAGACGCGCCGAGGCGGCGGCCGTGGGTGGTGCAGGTTTCTCCGGGGGAAGAATGCAGCAGGAAACCAGCATGGCGATCCTGTTCGCGGACGTGTCCGAGAGCATGGCGCTGTACGAGCAGCTCGGAGACGCGGCGGCGCGCGCCGCGATCGGGCGCTGCATCGAGCTCATGAGCGATGCCACGCGCGGCCAGGGCGGAACCGTGGTCAAGACCATGGGCGACGAGGTCATGAGCGTGTTCTCCAGCGTGGATGCCGCCGCGGCCGCCGCCGTCGACATGCAGGAACACATCTCGGGGGCGATGGAGGTCGAGGGGCGGCGCATCACGGTGCGCATCGGCTTCCACCACGGGCCGGCGCTGGTCGAGGGGGGCGACGTGTTCGGCGATGCGGTCAATCTGGCCGCGCGCATGGCGAAGCAGGCGAAGTCCGAGCAGATCGTGACCACCGAGCAGGCGGTGGAGCGGATGTCGGACGCCTGGCGTCTGGTCACGCGCAAGATCGACCGCGCAGCCGTGCGGGGACGCCGCGAGCATCTCGATCTGTACGAGGTCGTCTGGCGCTTCGAAGCCGCGACCTGGGTGGGTCAGGGCGAATGGGAGTCGGACGCCCCGGCGTGCCGCGGATGCCTGGTGCTGAGCCATGAAGGCCGGCGGATCGAGCTCGGCGAGGCGAGCGGGCCGGTCGTGGTGGGGCGCGCGCCGCAGGCCGACCTCGTGGTGGATGACGGCATGGTGTCGCGGCTGCACGCGACGATCGAGTTGCGCAACGGGCGCTTCGTGCTGACCGACCGCAGCATCAACGGAACCTACCTGGTCGGCGCCGACGGGGCCTCCGCCTTCATCCGCCGCGACAGCCGCGAGCTGCACGGCTCGGGCATCCTCAGCTTCGGCCGCATGCCCGCCGCGAGCGAGGCCAGGCCGGTGCGTTTCGAGGTTCTGGAATAGACGCAGCCGGGATGGGGCCGGGCGAGGCCGCGGGTGCGCTGGCGGTGCTGTTCGGCGCCTACTTCGTGCGCGCCCTGAGCGGCTTCGGATCGGGCCTGATCGCGGTTCCGCTGCTCGCACAGTTGCACCCGCTCACCCGGGTGGTCCCGGTGGTGATGGCGCTGGATTTCATCGCCTCCCTGCTGATCGGGCGGATCGGCGGGAAGCCGGGGAAAAAAATTACCTGTCTTTGCGCGGCGTCGCACTGCATGTCCTGCGCGCAAAGTCGCGTGTAATCGGCGCACAACGGACGCATGGTCATCTGCGCGCCGTAGCGTTCGAGGATGGCGGTCTCGGTGCGTGTCGGGTAATACTCCGGCGTGGTGCAGACCAGGTCGAACAGGTGCGAACCGCGCGCGTCGTAAAAGAACTTGGGCGGGATGGATTTGGGTTGGCGGCGCATACCGGCCAGCACACAGGACAGAAAGTCGTCCCCATCCTGTGCGGTTTTCGGCGCGGGCGATTCGCGGCGCATCACACATCCTCCGCCGGGCGCAGGCCGGAAAACATCCAGCGCTCGGCGGCCCGGAAAAAATTGCGGTAAGTGGCGCGCAGGTGATCTTGCGCCGTGACGCAGCATCCGCCGCGCAGCACCATCTGGTCGCACATGAACTTGCCGTTGTATTCGCCCAGGGTGCCGGGCAGCGGCTTGAAGCCGGGGTAGGGCAGATAGGCGCTTTGTGTCCACTGCCACAGCTCGCCGTAGAGTTGGGACAGGCCGGGCTGCCGCGCAGGCTGTGGCACATACAAGCTGCTATCAAGAAAGCTGCCAGTGAAGCTTTGCGTGCTGGCGGCATGTTCCCACTCCGCCTCGGTCGGTAGCCGCTTGCCCGCCCAGCGCGCGTAGGCATCGGCCTCGTAATAACTCAAATGCGACACCGGCTCGTCCGCACGCAACGGATGCGCACCCGTCAGGTCGAAGTGCATCCGGTCGTTGCCCTGCTTGAACCAGTACAAGGGCGCTTGCCAGCCTTGTGTATTGAGCGTGCGCCAGCCGTCCGATAGCCACAGCTCGACGCGCCGGTAACCGTCGTCCCCGATGAAGGCGAGGTATTCCGCATTGCTGATCATGCGTGTGGCCTGCCGGAAATCGTCCAGCCACACCCGATGGCGCGGGCGCTCGTTGTCATAGGCGAAATCTGCGCCGTCGTGGCCGATCTCGATTAGATCGCCCTTGAAAGTCTGCCAGTCCAGTGGCGGCAGCGGATTCGTCGCGGGTAGCTCGGGTGTGTGATACGCGGGCAGCAGCGGATTGACCGAGAAGTTGTACAGCGTGTCCATCAGCAGCAATTCCTGATGCTGTATCTCGTGCTCGATGCCGAGTCGCAGGCGCTGCTCGATATCGGCGGCATGCTGTTCCGGCATGTCCGCCAGCAAATCCAGCAGCGCGCCATCGACATGCCGGCGATAGCGATAAACTTCCGCCACCGTCGGGCGCGACAGCAGGCCGCGTTGCGGGCGCGG
>MNXU01000081.1 GCA_001872285.1 Betaproteobacteria bacterium CG2_30_68_42 | reverse complement strand
CAGACACCATTATCATCCTTCCTCGGCCTGCCTACCCGCTTCGCAACATAATGGTGTCTGACCCCATTATCTCTTCGTAATGGTGTCTGACCCCATTATCTTTATCCTCGCTTGCCTTGATGGCTGATTATCCGTACAGTCTCGGCAGCCGTCATGTCCGCCTACGCCGAGCTGCACTGCCTAAGCAACTTCACCTTCCTGCGCGGGGCTTCGCACCCGGAGGAGCTGGTGGAGCGCGCCCATGCGCTGGGCTACGGCGCGCTGGCGATCACCGACGAGTGCTCGGTCTCCGGTGCGGTGCGCGCCCATCTGGCCGCGCGCAGGCTGGGGATGAAGCTGATCCTCGGCACCGAGGTGCGCCTGAGCGACGGTCCCCGGCTGGTGCTGCTCGCCGCGAACCGCGAGGGCTGGGGCAACCTGTGCGAGCTGATTACGCACGGCAGGCGCGCCGCACCCAAGGGCGGCTACCGGCTCGAGCGCGCCGATCTCGACTCCGGCCTGCCTGGCTGCTTCACCCTGTTGCTCGCCGATACCGGGACGGACCCGGAGGAGGCGCGCCGGCTCGCGGCGCTCTTCCCCGGACGGTGCTGGATCGCCGTCGAACTGCATCGCGGTCCTGACGATGAAGCGCGGCTCGCCGCGGCCGCCGCCCTCGGCAAGGCGGCCGGCCTCCCGCGGGTCGCAGCGGGCGATATCCACATGCACGTCCCCGAGCGCAGGCCGCTCCAGGATCTGCTCACCGCGATCCGCCTCGGCAGGCCGCTCGCCGCCTGCGCCGGCGCGCTGCATCCCAACGGCGAGCGCCACCTGCGCGCCATCGACGCGCTCTCCCGCCTGGTTCCGCCCGCCCTGCTCGAGGAGACGCTGAACGTCGCCGCGCGCTGCGAGTTCTCGCTGGAAGAGTTGCGCTACGAATACCCCGACGAGCTGGTGCCCGCGGGCGAGACTCCGGCGGGCGCCCTGCGCCGGCTCACCGAGGAGGGGATCTCGCGCCGCTACGGGAGCGCGGGGCCACCGGCGCACGTGCGCGCGCTCGTCGAGCACGAACTCGCGCTCATCGCCGAGCTCGGCTACGAGCCCTATTTCCTCACCGTGGAGGACATCGTCGCCTTCGCCCGCGCGCGCGGCATCCTCTGCCAGGGCCGCGGCTCGGCGGCGAACTCGGCCGTGTGCTATGCGCTCGGCATCACCGAGGTGGACCCGGCGCGCGCCAGCATGCTGTTCGAGCGCTTCGTCTCGCGCGAGCGCAACGAGCCGCCCGACATCGACGTGGATTTCGAGCACGAGCGGCGCGAGGAGGTGATCCAGTACCTGTACGCGAAATACGGCCGCCATCGCGCCGCCCTCACCGCGACCGTCATCGCTTACCGGATGCGCAGCGCCCTGCGCGATGCCGGCCGCGCGCTCGGCTTCGATCGCGGCGCGCTCGACCGGCTGACCCGCAATCTCGCCTGGGACCATGATGCCGGGACGATCCCCGAGCGGCTGCGCGAAGCCGGCTTCGATCCCTCGCGACCCGCGGTAGCGCTGCTCGTCGAACTGGCCACCGCCCTGATCGGCTTTCCGCGCCATCTCTCCCAGCACGTGGGCGGCTTCGTCGTCTCGCGCGGGCCGCTACAGCGCCTGGTGCCGATCGAAAACGCCGCCATGCCGGAGCGCACGGTGATCCAGTGGGACAAGGACGATCTCGATGCGCTCGGCCTGCTCAAGATCGACGTGCTGGCGCTGGGCATGCTCTCGGCGATCCGGCGCGCGCTCGCGCTCGTCGCGCGGCGGCGCGGAAAGCCGTTCGGGATGGGCGACATACCGGCCGAGGATGCGCGCGTCTACGACATGCTGTGCCGGGGCGATTCGGCCGGCGTGTTCCAGGTGGAATCGCGCGCGCAGATATCGATGCTGCCGCGCCTCGCGCCGCGCTGCTTCTACGACCTCGTGATCGAGGTGGCCATCATCCGCCCGGGGCCGATCCAGGGCGGCATGGTGCATCCCTATCTTCGCCGCCGCCAGGGGCTGGAGCCGGTCGAGTATCCCTCTCCCGATGTCAAGCGGGTACTGGAGCGCACCCTGGGCGTGCCGCTGTTCCAGGAGCAGGTGATGCAACTGGCGATCGTCGCCGCCGGCTTCACGCCGGGGGAGGCCGACCGGTTGCGGCGCCTGATGGCGAGCTGGTCGCGGCACGGCGGCATCGAGCGCATCGAACGACGGCTGGTCGAGGGCATGCTTCGGCGCGGCTATGCGCCGGAATTCGCGCGCTCGATCTTCCGCCAGATCGCCGGCTTCGGCGAATACGGCTTCCCCGAGTCGCACGCCGCCAGCTTCGCCCTGCTGGTGTATGTCTCGGCCTGGCTCAAGTGCCACGAGCCGGCGGCCTTCCTGTGCGCGCTGCTGAACTCGCAGCCGATGGGCTTCTACGCGCCCGCGCAGCTCATCCAGGATGCGCGCCGGCACGGCGTGACGGTGCTCGCGCCCGAGGTCACCGCGAGCGACTGGGACTGCACCCTGGAGCCGGATGACGAGGGCATGAGCGCCGCGCCAGCCGTCCGGCTCGGGCTGCGCATGGTCGCGGGATTGGGCGAGGAGGCCGCGCTGCGCATCGTCGCGGCCCGGGAGAGCGCGCCGTTCGCCGGCCTCGAGGATCTCGCCGCTCGCGCGCGCCTCGCGCCCGCCGTCCTCCGGCATCTGGCCGTGGCCGGCGCCCTGGCGCAACTCTGCGGTCACCGCCGTCAGGCCTGCTGGGAGGCCGCCGGCGCGAATCCCTCCTCCGGAGACCTCGGGGGCACACCCGCGCCGGAAGCCCCGCTGCGGCTTCCCCCGCCTTCGGAGGGCGAGGATCTCGTGGCCGATTACCGCAGCCTCGGCCTGACGCTGGGCCGCCACCCGCTCGCCCTGCTGCGCGAGCGGCTCACCACGCTGCGCTTCGAACCCGCCGCCCGGATCAACGGCCACCCCGACCGCAAGCTCGCCCGCGCCGCCGGGCTGGTCACCTGCCGGCAGCGGCCCGGCACCGCGGGCGGCGTCGTCTTCGTCACGATCGAGGACGAGACCGGGCTCGCCAACGTCATCGTGCATGCCGATCTCGCCCGCCGCCAGCACCGCGAGCTGACCGGGGCGCGCCTGCTGGGCGTCTACGGCCGGATAGAGCGCGAGGGCGAAGTGGCACACCTCGTCGCCGGCCGGCTGGTGGATCACTCGTCGCTGCTCGGCGCGCTGGAAGTGCGCAGCCGCGACTTCCACTGACGCTCTCGCGCAGCCGGCCGCCGCGTACAATCCCGGGCATGGAGACCGCGGCCGCAGACCTGCCGATCCGCGCGCGCTGGGAGCACTTCCCGCATCCCTCCGACATCGGCGTGCGCGGCATCGGCGCTACCCGCGAGGAGGCCTTCGCGCAGGCCGCGATGGCACTCACCGCGGTAGTGACCGATCCCGCCCTCATCGCGCCCCGCGACGCCATCGCCATCGAGGCGGAAGGCGCGGACGACGACCTGCTGTTCATGGCCTGGCTCGACGCGCTGATCTACGAGATGGCGACCCGGCGCATGCTGTTCTCGCGCTTCGAGCCGCACATCGACGCGGGGCGCCTGCGCGCGACGCTCTGGGGCGAAGCCGTCGATGTGGCCAAACACCGGCCGGCGGTCGAGATCAAGGCGGCCACATTCTCCGAATTGAAGGCGCAACCCCTGCCCGGCGGCGGCTGGCTCGCCCAGTGCGTGGTCGACGTGTGAGCGCAAAGGTGGATATCTCCCGGCTCGAACGCATCTCGGAATTCTCCTGGCGCATGGCCGCGCACGGGCGCATGCACGTGCCGGGCGTGCTCTATGCCGACGAGGCGCTGCTCCGCGAGATGGACGACAAGGTGCTCGAGCAGCTCGCGAACGTCGCCGCGCTGCCCGGCATCGCCGGGGCCGCCTACGCGATGCCCGACGCCCACTGGGGCTACGGATTCCCGATCGGCGGCGTGGCGGCGTTCGACGCGCGCGAGGGCGGCGTCGTCTCGGCCGGAGGCGTGGGCTTCGACATCTCCTGCGGCGTGCGCACCCTGCTCACCGGCCTCGGGCGCGAGGCGATCGAGCCGTGCAAGCACGAGCTGGCCGATGCGCTGTTCGCGGCCATTCCGGCCGGGGTGGGCAGCACCGGAGAGCTGCGCGTGGGCGGCACCGAGATGGACGCGCTGCTGCGCGGGGGGGCGCGCTGGGCGGTGGATCGCGGCTATGGAGAACCGGAGGATCTCGCGCGCATCGAGGAAGGCGGCTGCATGGCGGGCGCCGACCCGGACGCGGTGTCCGAGCAGGCCAAGCGCCGCCAGCGCGACGAGGTCGGCACGCTGGGCTCGGGCAACCATTACCTCGAAGTGCAGGAGGTCGAGGCGATCTTCGACGCGCCCTGCGCGCAGCGTTTCGGGCTTGCGCCGGGCGACATCGTGCTCAGCATCCACTGCGGCTCGCGCGGCCTCGGCCACCAGATCGGCACCGACTACCTCAGACGCATGGTGGGCGCGGCGGCCTCGTTCGGACTCGCGCTCCCGGACCGCGAACTCGCCTGCGCGCCGATCGAATCCGCGCTCGGGCGCGCCTATCTCGGCGCGATGCGCGCGGCGATCAACTGCGCGTTCGCCAACCGCCAGGTGCTCACCCATCTCGCGCGGCGCGCCTTCGCCGCTCTGCTGCCGCAGGCGCGGTTGCGACTGCTCTACGACGTCTCCCACAACACCTGCAAGGTCGAGACGCACGCGGTCGCGGGCGAGCCGCGCACGCTGCACGTGCATCGCAAGGGGGCCACCCGCGCCTTCGGCCCCGGCCATCCGGAGCTGCCTGCCGAGTTCCGCGAGACCGGCCAGCCGGTGCTCATCGGCGGCAGCATGGGCACCGCCTCGTGGATCCTGGCCGGGTGTGCGAGCGGCGAGCAGGCTTCGTTCTCCTCGGCCTGCCATGGCGCCGGGCGCAGGATGAGCCGCCACCAGGCCACCCGCACATGGACCGGACGCGACATCGTGGCGCGGCTCGCCGCCGAGGGCGTGCTGGTGCGCAGCCCGTCGCTGCGCGGCATCGCCGAGGAGGCGCCCCACGCCTACAAGGACGTGGATGCGGTGGTGGAAGTCACCGAACGCGCCGGGCTCGCGCGCCGCGTCGCCCGCCTGCGCCCGCTCGTGTGCATCAAGGGATAGGCAGGCGCCGCGCCAGGCCGCCAGCGGCTACAATCCGCGCTTCGCCCCAGTAGCTCAGTGGATAGAGCAACCCCCTCCTAAGGGGTAGGTCGGACGTTCGATTCGTCTCTGGGGTGCCAGTTCCGGTTGATGGGGAGTCGATATGGGGTCAGACACGATATTTACTAATCGTGTCTGACCCCATTTTCTGTGTCTGACCCCATTTTTTCGGCGTCAATGCCCACAGAACGGATAAACCAATACGGCGTCCGCGACAACGGATTCTTCCTGGCTCATCGTGGAGCGCACCCTGCGCGAACCGTTGTCGAAGAGTACGTAGAAGCGTGCCGTCATGTTCCAGTCGTCGCAATAGCGCCAGTCCCAGACCAGTTCGTCGCGGGCCGCGAAGTACTGGGTGCGGGCGGCATCGGGCGGGCCGAGGACGCGCAGCACCTCGTCCTCGCTCATGCCCGCGCGGATCGCGGCGAAGCCCTTCGCGTCGAGCACGTTCTCGATGCGCAGCAGCCGGCCGCCGGCGCCGATGTGCGCCATGAACGTGTGATAGCCGAGCGGCCCGCGCGGATAGGCGAGCTGCTCGCTGCCGTCGGCCGCCTTCCAGCGCAGCGCCGGCGCGCCCATGACCCGCTCGACGTCCGCCAGGCGCGCCACGCCGGGCACCAGAGCGCGGCCGTCGTAGGCCGCGCAGGCGGCAAGCAGTGCTGCGAACAGTGCGATGACCAGGATGCGGGTGGATGCGGTAGCGTTCATGGGCAGGGGCGCGGCACGCCGCCGGGGCGTACCCGCACTGACTGCGCGGAGGCGCGAGAGTTCGCCGGGCGAGCCCCGGCCGCGGGGCATCAGGCCGCTTCCGTCGATGGGGCGGCAGGGGACAGGGGACAGAAAAACCCGAAACCCGAAACCCGAAACCCGCAGCCGCGAGCGGAAGTGGCGCGAATCCGCCGGCCGGCGGGTGAAACAATTGCTTGCAATCCGGCGGCCACCGCACATCCCCGGCTTACAAATCGGCGCTAGCCTGCGACCCATGAAGCTCGCGCGCATCCTGCCCGTCCTCCTGCTCGCGGCCGCGACCCTCGGCGCAACCGCGGCACCGATGGGCGCGCGCGACGCGCGCCACCTGCTCGAGCGCACCGGCTTCGGCGCGCGCCCGCAGGAAATCGCGGAGTTCGCGGGCCTCGATCGCGAGCAGGCGGTGGACCGGCTGCTGCGCGGGGTACGCACGCAGGCGGTCACCGCGCTGCCGGCCGAGGCGCTGGAGTACGTCGCGCCGCGGCGCATCCGCGCCCTGCCGGAGCAAGAGCGCAAGGCGGCCGTGCGCGACCAGATCCGCATCGGCGCCGATCTGCGCGCCTGGTGGGTGGGCGAGATGCTGGCGAGCCCCTCCCCGCTCACCGAGCGGATGACGCTGTTCTGGCACAACCACTTCGTCTCCAGCCAGCAGAAGGTGAAGTCGGCTCGCCTCATGGCCCTGCAGAACGCGTTGCTGCGCGAGCACGCGCTGGGCAACTTCGCCGCCCTGCTGCACGCGGTGGCGAAGGATCCGGCGATGATCGTCTATCTGGATTCGGCGACCTCGCGCCGCGGCCGGCCGAACGAGAATTTCGCCCGCGAGGTGATGGAGCTCTTCACCCTGGGCGAGGGCCGCTACACGGAGCGCGACGTGAAGGAAGCCGCGCGCGCCTTCACCGGATGGAGCATCGAGCCGGAGACCGGCGAGTTCAGGTGGCGCCCCTTCATCCACGACGACGGCATCAAGACCGTGCTCGGGAAGACGGGCGCCTTCGACGGCGACGCGGTGCTCGACCTCCTGCTCGCCCAGCCGGCCACCGCCGAATTCATCGCAGGCAAGCTGTGGCGCGAATTCGTCTCGCCGCAGCCCGAGCCGCGCGGACTCGCGCGCATCGCGGAGCGCTTCCGCGCGAGCGGCTACGAGATCCGGGTCGCGCTGCGCAGCCTCCTGCTCTCGCGCGCCTTCTGGGCAGAGGAAAACCGCGCGAGCCTCACGAAGTCGCCGGTCGATCTGGTCGTGGGCACGCTGCGCACGCTCGAGGTCGCGGTCGAGGATCCGCTGCCCTTCGCGCTGGCGCTGCGCAACCTCGGCCAGGACCTGTTCGCGCCGCCCAACGTGAAGGGCTGGCCGGGAGGCGACGCCTGGATCAACACCGCGACGCTCCCCGCGCGCAAACAGTTCGTCGACCGCATCATGGGCAGCGGGGAGCTGGGCCCGCAGGCTCGCCTTGCCGTCGCGCGCGCAGGCGGTGACGACCCCATGCGCATGCGCATGCTGCGCGCGATGGCGTCTGTCCGGTTCGATGCGGATGCGTGGCTCGCGCAGGCGCAGCGGCTGGGGTTCGCGCCGCAGGCAGTGCTGCTTGCCGGCGCGCCGGCCGCTCCGATCGATGCATCGCTCGCAGGCGCCGCAGTGCTGCGCGCGCTCGCGCTCGATCCCGCATTTCAGCTCAGATAGGACCATGGATCGCCGCGGCTTCGTCCGGACCCTCGGCGCCGGCACGCTCTCGGCACTGCTGCCGCAGCCCTCGCGCGCCGCCGCCGCCTCCGGGTCCCCCTCGGATGCTCACGCCGCCGCCTGGGACCGGACGCTCTTTCTGATCGAACTCAAGGGCGGCAACGACGGCCTGAACACGGTCGTGCCCTACGCCCAGGACGCGTACTACCGGCTGCGCCCGCGGCTGGCGATCGCACGCGATGAGGTGCTCCGGCTCGGCCCGGACACCGGCCTGCATCCGGCGCTGCGTCCCCTGCTCCCGGTCTGGGAGGCGGGCGAGCTGGCGATCATCCAGGGCCTGGGCTACCCGGACCCGAACCTCTCCCACTTCCGCTCGATCGAGATCTGGGACACGGCATCGGGCGCGAGCGAAGTCCGCAGCGAGGGCTGGCTCGCCCGCGCGTTCGCCGCGCAGCCACCGCCGCAAGATTTCGCGGCCGATGGCATCGTCATCGGTTCGGCCGACCCCGGCCCGTTCGCCGGCACGCACGCGCGCACGATCGTGCTCACGGATCCGGAGCGATTCCGCCGCCAGGCGAGGCTCGCGCGGCCGGGGGCCGATACGCGCAACCCCGCCCTTGCGCATGTCATGAAGGTCGAAACCGACCTCGCCCGCGCCGCGGCGAGGCTCGGCGAACGCGCGCCCACACTGCGCACCGCCTTTCCGCGAAGCCCGTTCGGCAACGCGGTGCGCACGGCATCCGAGACGATCGGCTCCGGCGCCCGCGCGGCGGTGTTCCGCATCACGCTGAACGGTTTCGACACGCACCAGAACCAGCCCGGGATCCAGGCCGGGCTGCTCGCGCAGCTCGCGGAGGGGCTTGCCGCGCTGCGGGCCGCGCTGGTCGAGCTCGGTCGCTGGGATCGCACGCTGATCCTCACCTATGCCGAGTTCGGCCGCCGCCCGGCGGAAAACGGCTCGAGCGGCACCGACCACGGCACCGCGAACGCCCATTTCGTCCTCGGCGGCCGGGTGCGCGGCGAGTTCTACGGCGAGGCCCCCCGCCTCGATCGTCTCGACGCAGGAGGCAACCTGCCCTTCGCGACCGATTTCCGCAGCCTCTATGCCACCGTGCTGGAACACTGGTGGGGGATTCCCGCCGGCCCGGTGCTGGGAGCGCGGTTCCAGACGATGCCGATCGTCGGCTGAGTTCCAGGTTCCGGCTTCCAAGTTCCAGGTTCGGCTCCGGGCCGGGCAGTGCCCGGCAACCCGCAGCGCTGGCACTTGGGACTTTGAACCTGAAACCGTTGCATCAATGTCATCGACATCGCGTGAGGGTTTCGCGATTCCGCCGCCGAGGTGCTAGACTCGCGCGCGGCTCCGGGCCGTTTCGGCACCGATGCCGAACGATCGAGAACGTGTCCAGAGAACACGCCCCCACGCATCGATGACAGACGCGGTGCTGCAACCATGAAGCTGTTCGGCGATCGGCACCGGCCCGGCTGGCTGGCGGTGGAGGTCGCCTCCGATGCGGTGCGGCTGGCACACGTGCGGCGAGCGGCGACGGGGCGCCCGCGCGTGCTCCTGTGCGAGAGCTGGCGCAAGGAGGGCAGCGACGCCGACACCCTGGCGCGGCTGCGCGCCAGCCGCGGGCTCGGCGGCTACCGCTGCGCCACCGCCCTGGATTTCGGCGAATACCACATGCTGCAGGTCGATGCGCCTGCGGTGCCGCCCGAGGAGCTGAAATCGGCCGTGCGCTGGCGCGTCAAGGATCTGCTGGATTACCCGGCGGACGAGGCGACCATCGACGTGCTCGACATCCCCGCGGACGATGGCGCGACAACGCGTGCCCGCTCGGTCTTCGCGGTGTGCGCACCCAACGCAGTGATCGGCAGGCATGTGCGCCTGTTCCAGGCGGCGCGCGTCCCGCTGAGCGTGATCGATATCCCGGAGACCGCCCAGCGCAACATCGCCGCCCTGTTCGAACCGGTCGGCCGCGGGGTGGCGATGCTCGGCCTCGGCGAGGGCGGCGGCCTGCTCACCTTCACCTTCGGGGGCGAACTCTACCTGTCGCGGCGCATCGACATCGGCGCGCCGCAGATCCTCGAAGCCGCCGAGCCGGCCCGCGCCGCGCTCTTCGACCGCATCGTGCTGGAGCTCCAGCGCTCGCTCGACCACTTCGAGCACCAGTTCCATTTCATCAGCCTGGCGAAAGTCCTCGTCGCGCCCCTGCCCGCCGAGACCGGATTGGCCGGGCATCTCGCGGCCAACCTCGCCATCGGGGTCGAGACGCCCGATCTCGGGAGCGTGCTCGACCTCGAGGCGGTCCCCTCCGTGAGGCAGCCGGCCATGCAGGCACAGTACCTGCGGCTGCTCGGGGTCGCGCTGCGCGACGAGGAAGCACGCGCATGAGCCGGCAGATCAACCTCTACAACCGCGCGCTTCGGGCCAGGCGCGAGCTCGTCAGCGGCTACACCTTCCTGCTCGGCCTGGCGGTCATCGTCCTGGGGCTCACGCTCACCTACGGCTACTACCAGTTCCGCCTCGGGCAGATGTCACGGGACGCGGCCCGCGTCGAGGAGGATCTGAAACAGCAGCGCGAACGGCTCGACCGGCTCTCCGAGGAGGCCGGGCGCATCCGGAGAAGCCGCGCGGTCGCCGAGCAGCTCGCAACGCTCGAAGCCACGCTCGCGGCCCGCGAGGAAGTGGCGCGCGCGCTGGAGGCGGGCATGCTCGGCTCGCCCGCCGGCTTCTCGGAATTCCTGCGCGCCTTTGCGCGCCAGTCGCGCGACGGCCTGTGGCTCACCGGGCTGTCGATCGGCTCCGGCGGCACGGAAATGACGATCGCGGGGCGCACGCTCGCGCCCGAGTTCGTCGCGGAATACATCCGCAGGCTCGGCACGGAGCCCGCGATGCGCGGGCGCAGCTTCGACGCGCTGCGCATCTCGGCTCCGGAGCCGGCGGCGGAGGCGAAGGCGGACGCGAAGCCGGCCGCGCGCCACATCGAGTTCGTGCTGCGCGCGGGCGAGAGCGCGAAGGCCGATGCCGGCGCGCCCGGGGAGCGCGGCAGATGAAGAAGACGCTGCGGCTGGTGCTCGCCCGCTTCGACGCGATGTCCCTGCGCGAACGCGTCCTCGTGTATGCGGCCGCCGGACTGGTCGTGGTCTATCTCGGCAACGCGCTGTTCATCTCGCCGCTCGCGCGCCAGAAGGGCTTCTATGACGGACAGATCGTGGAGCAACGGGCCGAGATCCTCAGGCTGCGCGGCCAGATCGAGTCGCTGCGCTCGGCCGCGGCGCAGGATCCGGATGCGGCGGCGAAGGCGCGCATCCGCCAGATCCAGGCCCGCATCGGCGCGATCGACGCCAATCTGCAGGGGGTGCAGAAGAAGCTGGTCGCGCCCGGCAACATGTCCGGCCTGATCCAGGACCTGCTCCGGCGCAACCCGCGCATCGAACTGCTCGGCCTGAAGAGCCTTCCGCGCGTTCCTCTGCTGCTGCGCGAGAATGCGGCGCCGGTCGCCGCCCCTCGCGCGGCACAGGCGGGGAAATCCGCGGCAGCCGGCAACGGCTACAAGCACGGGGTCGAGATCACGCTGGCCGGCTCCTACCTCGACCTGCTCGGCTACCTGACGCAGCTCGAAGCCCTGCCCTGGACGATGTACTGGGACAAGCTCTCGATCGAGGTCGAGGAGCATCCGCGCGCCCGCCTCGTGCTGGTGCTCTACACCCTGAGCCTTGACGAATCATGGCTGACCCTGTGAGCGCACGCTCGCTCGCCGCGGCACTCGCCTTCCTCGCGCTCGCCGCGGGCGCGAACGCGCAGAGCCTTCCCGATCCCACCCGCCCTCCGGCCCATGCGCGCGAAACGGCGGTCGCCGCGGGAGCGGGCGCGGCCGCTCCCGCGGGGCTCCAGTCGATCATGATCGCGGGCGGGCGTCGCTCGGCGCTCATCGATGGCAGGCAGGTCCGGGTGGGCGGAAAGGTCGGGACGGCGCGCATCGCGCGCATCGACGAGACCGGCGTCGTGCTGCGCAACGCGGACGGCAGCACCGAGACGCTCAGGCTGTATCCGGATGTCACGATGAAGCCGCATGCGCAGGCTTCCCCCGCCGGCCGGCGCGTCGCCGGGCGGACGCAGAAAAAGCGCTGAGGACGGAACCATGAAGAACGCCACGTCGCTGCTCCTCGTCCTCGTTCTCGCCGCCTGCCAGATGGGCCCGCGCGAGAACGCCACCCGTGACGCCATCGATGCCGAGATGCGCGCAGCCGCCGAGGCCCGCAACCGCGATGCACAGCCGCCCGAGGCGGTCGCCCGCGCGCTGCTCCCGCCGCTCGGCGAGGCGGGCGCGCGGCTCGCCGCACCCGTGCCCGAGCAGCGCTTCGATCTCGCCGTCAATGAAGCGCCGGCGAGCCAGGTGTTCGCGGCGATCGTCTCCGGGACACGCTTCAGCATGCTGGTGCACCCGAGCGTGACCGGGAAGCTCACGCTCAACCTCAAGGACATCACGGTGCAGGAAGCCCTCGACACGATCCGCGAGCTCTACGGCTACGAATACAAGGTCCAGGGCACGCGCATCTTCGTCCAGCCGGTGAGCATGACCTCGCGCGTATTCCAGGTGAACTACCTCACCGGTCAGCGCTCTGGACGCAGCGACACCCGCATCAGTTCGGGCTCGATCACCACCGGCGGCACCGGCAGCGGCGGCGCCACCCCCGCCGCGAGCGGCGGCGCGACCGGCGGCACGACGACGGCGGTCACCGAAGGCAGCCAGGTCTCGACCCTCAACCAGTCGGACTTCTGGACCGAACTCGCGCAGTCGATCCGCTCCATCGTCGGCACCGAGGGCGGGCGCAACGTGGTCGTCTCCCCGCAGGCCGGCCTGATCGTGGTGCGCGCGCTCCCGCGCGAGCTGCGCGAGGTGGAGAACTTCCTGCGCGCCTCGCGGCTTTCACTCGAGCGCCAGGTGATGATCGAGGCGAAGATCATCGAGGTCGTGCTGAGCGAAGGCTTCCAGTCCGGGATCAACTGGGCCGCCTTCACCGCGAGCGGCGCGCATCGCATCTCCGCCGGACTCGACCCGCGCCAGCTCGACGTCGCCTCGGGGCGCGGCATCGGTGGACAGACCGGCGCGATCACCCCGCCCTACAGCACCGACGCCGGAGCCTTCGTGCCCAACGTTCTGGGCAACGTACTCGCCCCGCCGCTCGCCGGACTCCAGGGCGCGATCGCGAACTCGCCGCTCTCGGGCGTGCTCGGGCTGGCCTTCACCACCGGCAGCTTCGCCGCGCTGATCTCCTTCCTCGAGACGCAGGGAACGGTGCATGTGCTCTCCAGCCCGCGGATCGCGACGATCAACAACCAGAAGGCGGTGCTCAAGGTCGGCACCGACGATTTCTTCGTCACCAATGTCTCGACCACCACGACGAGCTCGGGGAGCAGCACGACGACCGCGCCGACCATCACCGTCCAGCCCTTCTTCTCCGGCATCTCGCTCGACGTCACCCCGCAGGTCGATGACGCGGGCAACATCATCCTCCACATCCGCCCCGCGGTGAGCGTGGTCTCCGAGCGCGAGAAGCAGATCAACCTGGGCACGCTGGGGACCTTCCAGCTTCCGCTCGCCTCCAGCCGCACCAACGAGACCGACAGCATCGTGCGGGTGCGCGACGGCAACATCGTCGCCATCGGCGGGCTGATGGAACAGGCGCAGACCAACGATACGGCCAAGGTGCCCGGCGTGGGCGACGTGCCCGGCCTCGGCCTGCTGTTCGGCCAGGGAAAGAAGGCGCTGCAGAAGCGCGAGCTGGTGGTTCTGCTCAAGCCGACCGTGGTCGGAGGCGACCGCGAGTGGGAGCAGGACATCGTGCAGACGCGCGGCCGCCTCCAGGCGCTGGAGCCGCCGAAGAAGCCGGCGCCGCCGGCCCGATGAGCGGATGTATCTCGATCATTTCGGGCTCGACGAGCCGCCCTTCGGCATCACGCCGGACACCGGTTTCGCCTTCGCCGGCGTGGCTCACCAGGAGGCGCTCAACACGCTGCTCATCGCGCTCGGCGCTGGCGAGGGGTTCATCAAGGTGACGGGCGAAGTGGGCACGGGAAAGACGCTGCTGTGCCGGCGCCTGCTCGCCACGCTGGGCGAGGAATGCGTCAGCGCCTATCTGCCGAGCCCGGCGCTCGAACCGGAAACGCTGTTGCGCGCGCTGGCCGAGGAACTCGGCATCGAGGCGCCGGAGCGCGACGACCCCTATCACTGGCGCAAGCGGCTGGGGCTCGCGCTGCTCGATTTCGCGCGCTCGGGCAAGCGCGTCGTGGTGTGCATCGACGAGGCGCAGGCGATGCCGCTCGCGAGCCTGGAAGCGCTGCGGCTGCTCTCGAATCTCGAGACGGAGAAACGCAAGCTGCTGCAGATCGTGCTGTTCGGCCAGCCGGAACTCGACGAGAAGCTGGACGATCCCTCGGTGCGGCAGCTCAAGCAGCGCATCGCCTTCCACTGCCGGCTCGAAGGCCTCGGCAGGCGCGAGCTGGGACACTACGTGGCGCACCGGCTGCGGGTCGCCGGCTATCGCGGCCCGCGGCTGTTCTCCCCGGCCGCGCTGCGCCTCCTCCATCGCGCGAGCCGGGGCATCCCGAGGCTCGTGAACATCCTCGCCCACAAGGCGCTGCTCGCCGCCTACGGGCAGGGCCGACAGGCGGTGAGCCGCCCGCAGGTGCTGGCGGCGGTGCGGGACACGGAAGGCACGAGAGCGCCGGTGCTGGGCTTCTGAGCGCAAGCGACGCAGATGAGCCTGATCAACCAGATGCTGAAGGATCTCGACGCACGCCGCGCCGCCGGCTCCGAGCGCTCGGAGCTGCCGGGCGAGGTGCGCTTCCTGCCTGCCGAGCGCCGGTCCTCGTGGCGGCTCCTTGCGGCGGGTGCCGCTGCGCTGGTGGCGGCCACGGCCGCCGCGCTGTGGTGGCTGCGCCCCCCGCAGCCCGCCCCGGTAGCGCCCGGACCCCAGGCAGCCGCGCGGCTGCCGGCGGACACCGCCGTCGCCAAGCCGCCGGCGGCTGCCGCGCCGGAACGCAAGCCCCCGGTCGGTCCGCAGGCCGAGAGCGCGCCAGCAATCCCCGCGGCGCCTGCAGCGACCGAACGCTCCGGCACCCAGACACAGAGCGCGGCCGTTTCCGCTGCGAAGCCGACCGCCGTGAAGCGGGCCGCGAAAGCGGCCGTAGAGCCGGTCGCCGCAAAATCGGCCACACCGGTGATCGTGGGTGCGCGCCCCGCGCCGCCCACCGCGGCCGGGAAGCAGGCAGCCACCGAAACGATGCGAGAGACGGTCGCGGAAGGCACCGCGGAAGAGCCGCCGCCGCGCATCGAGAAGCGGGTGCGCGAGGCGACCGCACACGAGCGGGCCGAGAACCACCTGCACCGGGGGCTGGGCCTGCTCAACCAGGGACGGGTCGGTGAGGCGATGGCGGGGCTGCGTGTCGCCCTGCACGAGGAGCCGGGGCATACCCGCGCCCGCCTCGCGCTCTCCGGCATCCTGATCGAGGGCCGCAAGCTCGCAGAGGCGAGAGAACTGCTCGGCGAGGGGCTCGCGCTCGATGCCGCGCAGCCCGCCCTGGCGCTGCCGATGGCGCGTATCCAGGCCGAACTGGGCGATCTGCCCGGCGCCGAGCGCACGCTGGCCGCGGCCGCTGCCGGCGCCAGTGCCGAGCAGAACGGATTCCATGCCGGCGTGCTGCAACGGCTCGCGCGCCACGAGGAGGCGATCGGCGCCTACCGCGAAGCGCTGCGGCTGGCACCCGGCGCCGGGGTGTGGTGGATGGGGCTGGCGATCTCGCTGGAGGCCGCGGGGCAGCCGGCGCAGGCGCGCGAAGCCTACGCGCGCGCGAAATCGAGCGGTTCCCTTTCGCCCGAACTCGCCGGCTTCGTCGACGCGAAGCTGCGCGCACTGAAGTAGCGGAGGCACGCATGGCCCAGCCGCAGAAATTCCGTCTCGGCGACATCCTGATCGACCAGGGACTGCTCACGCCGCAGCAGTTGCAGGCCGCGCTGCAGGAGCAGAAGAAGAGCGGCCGCAAGCTGGGGCGTGTGCTGATCGACCAGCGCTTCGTCAGCGAGGAGCAGCTCTCGCAGGCCATGGCGCGCCAGGTGGGCGCCGACTACGTCGACCTCAGCCGCTTCAATCTGAGGCCAGCCGCGGTGCGCCTGCTCCCGGAGATCCAGGCGCGCCGCTTCCGCGCCCTGGTGCTGGAGGACAAGGGAACGGCGCTGCGCGTGGGCTTCGCCGATCCGACCGACCTGTTCGCCTACGACGAACTGGGCCGCATCCTCAGGCGCGAGATCGAGATCGCGGTGATCCCCGAGAGCCAGTTGCTGGAGGCCATCGACCGCATCTACCGGCACACCGAGGAGATCCACGGGCTGGCGAGCGAACTGTCCGCGGAGCTGGGCGAGGCGGTGATCGATCTCGGCGAGCTCGCGGTCACGCCCGGGCTGGAGGAGGCGCCGGTCGTCAAGCTGCTGCAATCGGTGTTCGACTCGGCCAGCCAGGCGCGCGCCTCGGATATCCACATCGAGCCGCAGGAGCGCGCGCTGGTGATCCGCTTCCGCGTGGACGGCGTGCTCCACGTGCAGACCGAGGCCGACGCCAAGATCGCAACCGCGCTGGCGCTGCGCCTGAAACTCATGTCCGGGCTGGACATCTCGGAGAAGCGCCTGCCCCAGGACGGCCGCTTCAACGTGAAGATCCGCGGCAACACCGTCGACGTGCGCATCTCGACCATGCCCACGCAGTTCGGCGAGTCGGTCGTCATGCGCCTGCTCAACCAGGCCACGGGCCTGCTCGGTCTCGGCCGGCTCGGGATGCCGCCCCACGTGTACGAGCGGGTGAGCGAGGCCATCCACCGCGCCAGCGGCATGATCCTGGTCACCGGACCGACCGGCAGCGGCAAGACCACCACGCTCTATGCAGCGCTCTCCGAGATCAACACGCCGCAGAAGAAGATCATCACCGTCGAGGATCCGGTCGAGTACCGCCTGCCCGGGATCAACCAGGTGCAGGTCAATGAGAAGATCGAGCTCACCTTCGACCGCGTGCTGCGATCGGCGCTGCGCCAGGATCCCGACATCGTCCTGGTGGGCGAGATGCGCGACCAGGTGACCGCCGAGATCGGCCTGCGCGCGGCGATGACCGGCCACCTCGTGCTCTCCACGCTGCACACCAACGACGCCGCCAGCACGCCGATCCGCCTGCTCGACATGGGCGTGCCGCGCTACATGGTCGCGCTCTCGCTCCAGCTCGTGCTCGCCCAGCGCCTGCTGCGGGTGATCTGCGAGCACTGCGCGCAGCCCTACCGGCTGAGCGCGCGCGAGCACGAGTGGATGAGGAGCGAGTTCGGCGACGAGGTCGACCGGCACGAATACCGGCGCGGCACCGGTTGCGCGCACTGCAGCGGCACCGGCTATTCCGGGCGCCAGGGCGTCTACGAGATGCTGGAGATGACCGGGCCGGTGGTGGAGGCCGCCAACCAGGACGATCCGGCCGCCTTCGTGCGAGCGGCGCGCGCCCAGATGGCCGGGCACACGCTCAAGCACGACGCGGTGCGCGCCGTGTTCGAGGGGCGCACCACCGTGGAGGAGGCCATGAGCATCAGCAACCAGCTCGAGGATTGAGGATCGCGCGGCGATGGCCTTCTACTCCTATGTGGGGCGCGATGCGCAGGGGCTGCGCATCGAGGGCACGCTGGAGAGCGCGAGCAGCGCGCTCGCTGCAGACCGCCTGGCGGCGAGCGGCGTCGTGCCGGTGGAAATCGTCGAGGCCGCGCCTTCCGCCGCGGCGCTCTGGCAGGGGGTGCAGGAGCGCTTCTCCGCCCGGCGCATCGGACATCTCGACGTGCTCATGTTCACCCGCCAGATGTACACCCTGCTCAAGGCCGGCGTGCCGATCATGCGCGCGCTGGCCGGCCTGCAGGAATCGGCCATGAACCGGGCCTTCGCCGCAGTGCTCAAGGAGCTGCGCGAATCGCTCGATGCCGGGCTCGAACTGTCGCAGGCGCTCGCGCGCCACCCCGCGGTGTTCTTCTCCTTCTACGTGGCGATGGTGCGGGTGGGCGAGTCCACCGGCCGGCTGGAAGAGGTGTTCCTGCGCCTGTTCGATCACCTCGAGTTCCAGAAATTCATGCGCGAGCAGGTGCGCTCCGCGCTGCGCTACCCGATGTTCGTGATGGCGGCGATGGGCATCGCGCTCGTCGTCATCAACCTGTTCGTCATCCCGGCCTTCGCCAAGGTGTTCAAGGGGCTGCGCGCCGAGCTGCCGGTCATGACCAAGCTGCTGATCGGCTTCTCGGACTTCACGCTCGCCTGGTGGCCGGTGCTGCTCGCGGGAGGCGCCGCGCTCGTGATCGCGTTCCGGCTCTGGGTGCGCACGAAGGGCGGCCGGCTCGCGTGGGATCGCTTCAGGCTGCACATCCCGGTCGCCGGCAAGATCGTGCGCAAGGCGACACTGGCCCGCTTCGCGCGCAGCTTCGCGATGGCTGCGCGAAGCGGCGTTCCGCTCGTGCAGGGTCTCACGCTCGCCGCCCAGGTGGTCGAGAACGCCTACATCGGCGGGCGGATCGAGGACATGCGCATGGGTGTGGAGCGCGGCGAGACCATCCTGCGCACGGCGATCGAGGCGAAGATCTTCACCCCGGTCGTCCTGCAGATGATCATGGTCGGCGAGGAGTCCGGCGCGCTCGACGACATGATGCAGGAGATCGCCGGGATGTACCAGCGCGAGGTGGAATACGAGCTCAAGACCCTCTCCGCGCAGATCGAGCCGATTTTGATCGTCGCCCTCGGCGTCATGGTGCTGATCCTGGCGCTGGGCGTGTTCCTGCCCATGTGGGACCTGGGCAAGGCGGCGATCAGACAATAAACATCGCTCCGCAGTCGCACCTCTTCCAGCGCAGAGATCGCAGAGATCGCAGAGATCGCAAAGAGCGCAAGGATGAAACGCCATGATCACCCGATGGGTCAATGGGTTTCCTCCCGGATCGCGAGCCGTGCGTCGCGTCCCCTGCGTCAACGGCGGTTCGCGGCGTGAATCGGGATGTCCCATTCGCGGCGGATGTGCGAGCGCGCGCACTCAGCCGGCCGGCGGGATTCGGGCTGCTCGAGCTGGTGGTCGCGATCGCCGCGATCAGTATCCTGATGTACGTCCTGCTGGACCGGATCGCCTGGGTGCAGGAAATGGCGGAACGGACCGAATCGGAGGAGACCGTTCGTTCGATCGAGACCGCGCTGCGGCTGGAGGCCGCGAGCCGCGTCGCGCGCGGCGGCGCGCCCGGCGATCTCCTGCTGGAAAACCCGGTGCGCTGGTTGCAGTCGCCCCCGCGCAACTACTTGGGCGAACTCGCCGCCGATCCTCGGGAATGCCGGCCGGCCTGCTGGTACTATCTCACGCGGCCGCGGCTGCTCGTCTATCGCCCGGGCCGCGCCGACCACCTGACGGGCGCACGCGAGCTCCGCTTCCGGGTCGTCGCCGAGCCGGGCTCGGGGGGGCTGCGGCTCGTGCCGGTACGCGCGTACCGGTGGTTCTGACATGCTGCCAGACTATCGAGCTTTTCGGAAATGAGTGACACGTTCGCTGGCTCCCCCTCCCCCTGTCCCCCTCCCGCGAGGGGAATCCTTCGTGCGCGGATCCCGTACGCTCCGGCGCAAGTTCCCTCCCCCCTTGCGGGGGAGGGATGGGGTGGGGGTGTCATGCATCTACGCAAGTCGCACGAGTTCCAGGTTTCGGGTTGTGGGTTCGCGAGGGTTCGGAGATGGGAAGGCAGGCAGGCTTCACCCTGATCGAGCTGGTGGTGGTGATCGTGATCCTGGGCATCCTGGCGGCGGTGGCGCTGCCGCGCTTCACCAACCTGCAGCGCGATGCGCGCGTGGCCAAGCTGCGCGCCGTGGAGGGCGCGATGCAGGGCGCGATCGCGATGGTGCATGGCACCGCGCTCGCGCGCGCCGGACAGGGCGCGATCAACGGCTGCACCGTCAATGCCGCGGGCAACGGAACCATCGCCATCGAGGGCAGCACCGGCGCCGCGCCGGTGTGCATCGCGACGGTCTTCTTCTATCCGGCCGACTCGCTCGCAGGCATCGTCAAGGCAGCCCTCACGCTCCCGACCGCGGCCGCGACCGGCACGCCGAC